>CAZPON010000231.1:0-5791 GCA_964588045.1 uncultured Gemmatimonas sp. | reverse complement strand
GCCGTACCACCACTGCATGAACGCGTCCTGCACCCCGGCGTAGATGCTGTAGCTCTTCAACAGTCCGGCCGGAACCGACAGGTTGTTGAAGATGTGGAGGATGGCGACCGTCACGATGCTGGCGATGTAGAACCAGAGCGCGACATAGATGTGCCGCTCACGCCGCTTGATGAGCGTGCCGAAGAAGTTGACGGCGAACACGACCCACACCACCGCGATCGCGATATCGATTGGCCACTCGAGTTCGGCGTACTCCTTCGCCTGCGTGAACCCGAAGGGCAGCGTGAGCGCGGCGGCGACGATGATGGCCTGCCAGCCCCAGAAATGAAACCGGCTCATGGCATCGGAGAACATCCGCGCCTTGAGCAGTCGCTGCGTCGAGTAGTAGCAGCCGGTGAAGAACGCGTTGCCGGCAAAGGCGAAGATCACGGCGTTCGTGTGCAGCGGGCGCAGGCGACCGAACGACAACCACGACGTGTTGAAGTTGAAGATCGGGTTCGCCAACTGGAGGGCGATGAGCAGGCCGACCAGCATCCCGACGACGCCCCAGATCAGGGTGGCGAACAGGAACTTGCGAACGATGTCATCGTCGTAGGAGAAGCGGTCCAGCAAGGGAGCGCCGGAAGGGCGCGGCACGGCCGAGCCGGTGGCGAGGGGCATCAGGAGAGCCTCTGACGGGTGAGTGTCGGGAAACGGTGCTGGGAATATGAAGCAAGAACGCAGGCAAGCCCGTCAGGTATTCGATGCTTGCTTGTCGGGGATTCCCCGATACGTAGGCGCGAGAAGTCGCTATGTTTGTGGACCAGTTCACCCTTTCCGCATGACACACCTCCCGAAGTCCTCCCGCCGCGCCTTCCTGGCGTCCCTCGCCGCACTGACGGGCGCCGCTGCCGCGGTCGCTGCCGCGACGCGCTTGCCCGGCCAATCGGGCGGCCAACCCGCCAAGCCCCGCGCTCCGCGCGACATCACGGTCTACAAGGACCCGAACTGCGGTTGCTGCACCGAGTGGGTGAAGCACCTCAGGACGTCGGGATTCACGGTCACTGTGCGGGATACGGCGGAGATGGAAACCGTCAAGCGCAGCTTTGGCGTGCCAAAGGCGCTCGACTCATGCCATACCGGGCGGATCGGCCAGTACTCGATCGAAGGTCACGTTCCTGCCGACCTCATCGTGAAGCTGGTCACCGAACAGCCCAGCGCGCGCGGACTCGCCGTGCCGGGCATGCCCATGGGATCGCCGGGCATGGAAGGCCGGTCGAAGGAGCCATACGACGTATTGCTGTTCGACGCGAACGGCAAGACCCGCGTGTACGCCAGGCGATGAGCCACACGGCGGACATGACGCTGTCGGTGGAACACGCCGACGAGCGGGACATCGAGTCGATTGCGAGTCTCAACAACCTCTTCGCGCCCGACGGCCTCACGCTGCCGCGTTCGAAGGAGTTCGTCATTGCGCACCTGCAGGACTACCAGGTGGTACGGGACGCCGATGGTGCCGTCCTCGGATGCGTGGCGCTCGACGAATATTCGCCGTCGCTGGTGGAGCTCGTGTCGCTGGCTGTGGCGCCGTCGGCGCAGGGACGGGGCATCGGCCGTCGGTTGATCCTCGCCGCCGAGGAATTGGCGCAGCAGCGGGGATATCCGGAGATCTTCGCCATCTCGCTCGCCGACCAACTGTTCCTCAGTGCCGGCTTCCGCGAGTCCAGCATCGACGTGTATCCCGAAAAGATCGGGCGCTACGCCAAGATTTCGCGGTCGGAACTCTCGATCGGCAGGAAGTTCTGCTTCGCGCGAACGCTCGGCCGGCCGGCCGTCAGCGCCTCGCGTTCCTGACCGGTCCATTCACGCCGCAGCGGCCGGAAGCGCTTCTCCACCTCGGCGTGCGCGCGCAGGGCGAGCGCCTTTCGATCACCCAGGTCGGCAATCGGACCACCGACATGGACCGTCACACGCGCACCGCGCAATGACGCCACGCGGTACAGGTTGGCGAACAACGTCTCGTCGCCAATCCAGCAGAGCGCATCGACGTTGCGGTCGGCCGCCGCCGCACTCAGCGCCACCGGTGTCACCGCGGCCTGCGCGCGCACCGCGGCCTGCAACAACCCGGAGCGGAACCGACCGATCGTGCGCGCATTGGTCGTCGTGCCTTCCGGAAAGAGCAGGACCGTCGTTCCGCTTCGCAGTGTGGCCTCGACCAGCGGAATCACGCGCAGCAAGTCCCGTGGCCGGGCGCGATCGATGAAGGTGACGCCGATGGCGTCGGCGAGCGCACCCACCAGCGGCCACTGCTGCACCTCGCGTTTGGCCACGAACGTGCATGGCCAACTGGCGAGCGCCACGGGAATGTCGATCCACGACAGGTGGTTGGCGACCAGCAGCGTACCGGCGCGCGGTGCCGGTCCGCGTCGCGTACGGGCGACACCGAGCGCGTCCAGCAACAAGCGACAGCCCGTTCGCACGATCGTGCGCACAGCAGGCGAACGGAGCTGGCGATTGGGAATGAGCGACGCCACGATGGCGGCCAGCGCCATCGACAGCAACACCATCGTGGCGGCGAGCAGTCGTGCGAACCTCACGATGCGCATCAGGCGAACAGCGAGCGGCGAACGGGTTCGTCCAGCTCCTCGACATCCATCAACACGAGGAAGTCGGTCGTGCCGAAGTCCCGATCGATGGCCGGCGCGCTGCACACCTTCGCGCCCAGTGCGAGGTACGAATCGAAGAGCGGCGTCAGCGGCGCCTCCAGCGCGTCGACCGTGGTGAGCGGACGGGAGCGACCATCGTCGGGCAGCGCGCTGTGTGCCGCGCGCGGTCTCACGATGACGCGATCATGCAGGGCCCCGCGTGCGTGCAGGATGCGCCACGCGTCGCGAGCGACCATGATGTCCGTTCCCGGGAGCGAACAGCAGCCGAAGAGAAACCGCTTGCCGTTCCAGTGCAGGTAGCGGGCGAGTCCGCGCCACAACAGACGGAGCACGCGACCGGAACGATGCGCGGGGGCGACGCAGGCCCGACCCACCTCGACCGACTTGTCGAGGACCACGCCGGGAATGGCGCCCAGCTCGAACAGGGTCGCACTGTAGAAGCCGTGGCGCGTGGCGGCCATGACCGCGGTCTGCAGGCGATAGGTCCCGACGACGTCGCCGGACTCGCGATGGACGATCATGAGATGATGAAACCACGGATCGTGCTGATCCTCGTCGCGGCCCGTCCCGTCCTTGTCGGGCGCGCCTTCACCGAGCTCATCGTGAAACACGCGGTACCGCAGCGATTGCACCGCGTGGAGATCCGCGCGTGTCCACGCGAATCGAAGATCATAAGCCCCGGCGGGAACGACTCCGGGAGGAATGGCATCGGAATGGTGCGGGAATACGGGCACATCGCGATACGTCCCGGCGGGCACGAACTGCGGGTCCGTCGAGATCATCGATCGGGCGAGCATGCGGCCTCCTGGCGTTGGTGCCGGGAGCGGACCTCCCGACGCCGGAACCTGTCCAGCTCGCATCGCCGGATCGTGGTGACATGACGACGGAGGCGTCACTGACTGGCAACGGTTCGGTGACTTCGCAGCGCCCGGTCCACTGGCCCTGACGCGAAGCGCCAGCCAGCTTAGTACTGATGCAATTCATCGACCCTCGCATGCCCAAGCGGATCGACCGCTGGCGCAGCCCCGCCCTCGGCCTCGAGATGCCCATCGTGACCTACGGGTTCGCCGGGCAGCCCGTGCTGTTGTTCCCCACGGCCGCCGCCGACTTCCTCGAGAACGAACGGTTCTTCCTGGTGAAGGCCGTCGAGCCGCTCATCGCTGCCGGCCGCCTGCGGCTGTTCAGCATCGACAGCATCAACAAGCTGGCGTGGATGGACCGCACGCTGCCGGTGCGCGAAGCGGCGCGGCGTCAGGCGCTGTACTCGCGCTACATCGAGGACGAGGTGGTGCCGTTCATCCGGCACGTCGTCGGCGATGGCGGCGCGCGCGCCCTCACCACCGGGGCGAGCTTCGGGTGCTTTCACGCCGCGAACGCGTTCTTTCGTCGTCCCGACCTGTTCGGCGGCGTGATCGGCATGAGCGGCTTCTACGACCTCGCACCGAGCTACCTGAAGGGCTACTCGGACGACAACTGCTACTTCAACAACCCGGCCTGGTACGTGGCCAACACGGAAGGCGCCGTGCTCGACACGCTGCGCCACCACAGCCGCATCGTGCTGGTGGCCGGACAGGGCGCGTACGAGGCGCCGGACGCGACGCGTGAGTTCCACAACCTGCTCGATCGCAAGGGCATCGGTCACATCTTCGACTTGTGGGGACATGACGTGAACCATGACTGGCCGTGGTGGCGCAAGATGCTGCCGCACTATCTCGAGCGGGTGGGCGTCTGATGCGACGCGCAGCCATGCGGACCTCCGTTCGGCGCACGATGACGCGTGCCGGGTTGGTGCTCGTATCATTCGGCGCGACGCTGGGCGCGCAGGCGGCCAGGGCTCAGGCGAGCGCCGCCGCTGGCCAGCCGCTCATGAACGCCGATTTCGCGACGCGCCTGGCGCACGTGAAGCAGCTGCTCAGGGCAACGCCGCTGGTCGATGGGCATAACGACCTGCCGTGGGCCATGCGCGAGGACGCCAACGCACCACTCGACGTGGTGGCGTACGACCTGAGCAAGCCCACCAAGGGCATGACGGACATGGCGCGCCTGCGAAAGGGCATGGTGGGCGGGCAGTTCTGGTCGGTCTACATTCCCGGTGACATCCGCGACTCGGGATATGCGCGCGTGCAGTTGGAGCAGATCGACATCATGCGCCGCGTCATCGCACGGTATCCGCAAGACCTCCAGTGGGCGCTCACGGCTGCGGACGTGCGCGCGGCACACAAGGCCGGCAAGATCGGCTCGTTGCTGGGCATGGAAGGCGGTCACGCCATCGAGAATTCACTGGGCGCGCTGCGCGCGTACTACGATCTGGGTGCGCGCTACATGACACTCACGCACAACGTCACGCTCGACTGGGCCGACGCGGCCGCCGACGTGCCGAAGCACAACGGCCTGACGCCGTTCGGCAAGGAAGTCGTGCGCGAGATGAACCGGCTCGGCATGCTGGTCGACCTCTCGCACGTGTCGCCGGCGGTGATGAGCAACGCACTCGACGTGTCGGAAGCGCCGGTGATCTTCTCGCACTCGGCGGCGCGCGCCGTCACCGACGTGCCGCGCAACGTGCCGGACTCGATCCTGGCGCGGCTGCCGAAGAATGGCGGCGTGGTCATGATGACGTTCGTGCCCGGCTTCACGTCGCAGGCGGTGGTGAACCACGGGGCGCGCCTGCGCGCGATGCGCGACTCGATCACCAGGGCGAATCCGGGCGACAACGATGCGCAGTTCAAGGCCGTCGCCGCGTGGCGCGAAAGCCATCCGACGCCGCAGGCCACGATCAAGGATGTGGCCGACCACATGGACCACATGAAGCGTGTGGCCGGTGCGGCTCACATCGGCATGGGTGGCGACTACGACGGCATCACCGAAACCGTGGTGGGCCTCGAGGATGTGTCGAAATACCCCGACTTGCTGGCGGAGCTGGTGAAGCGCGGATGGACCGACGCCGAGCTGCGCGGCGTAGCGGGTGACAACATTCTGCGCGCCTTGTCCCGCGCGGAAGTCGTGTCGGCACGGCTCCGCCAGGAAAGACCGGCAAGCACGAAGACTATTCAGCAATTGGACAGGTCGCGGGAGTAATAGAAGACGGGAGACGGGAGACGGGAGACGGAAGACTGGAGACGGTCGTGTCCCGGCCATTGCGTCCCGTG
>CAZPON010000230.1:0-5889 GCA_964588045.1 uncultured Gemmatimonas sp. | reverse complement strand
GGTGAGTCAGGCGGTGGAAGCTGTCGTGGACCGCGCACTGGCCAAGGTTCCGGCGGACCGGTTCGCGACGGCGGGCGAATTCGCCGACGCGCTGGACGCGGCGACGCAAGGCGTGCGTGCACGCCGCTTCGCGTGGCGCATACCGGTTGTCGCGGCGCTTGTGGCGGCGGTGGCGTTTAGCGCCTGGGCCGTGCGGGTGCGCAATGGACCGGCGAGCGATCGCCATTCCATTGCCGTGCTTCCGTTCGCGAATCTCGCGGCCGACCGCACCGACGAGTACTTCAGCGACGGCGTGACGGAAGAAATCACTGAAGCGCTCGCGCAGCTTGGGCATTTTCGCGTGGTGCCGCGCACGGCGGCGTTCGCGTACAAGGGACGCACGGGGCAGGTCACGCAAATCGGGCGGGACCTGGGCGTGACGCGCGTGCTCGAGGGCAGCGTGCGACGCGACGGCAGCCGGTTGCGCGTCATCGCGACACTGGTGGACGCCGTCACCGGTGAACGCCTCTGGAGTCAGAGCTACGATCGCGATGTCGGTGCGGTGTTGCCGCTGCAGGCCGAGTTGGCGGCGACCATCGCCGAGCAACTTGAGGTGCGGCTCGCGCCCGCCGAGCGTCGCCGGATGGCCGTGCGACACTCCGAGCATCCCGGGGCCTACGACAGCTATCTCAAGGGCCGCTACTTCTTCGACCAACGCACTGCGGCGTCGCTCACGCAAGCGGTGGGGCACTTCGAACAGGCCATCGCACTCGACTCCGCGTACGCACGCGCCTATGCCGGACTCGCCGACACGTACAGCATCCTGGCGTGGACCGGCGCGGCGCCGCCCACCGAACTCTTTCAGCGCTCCCGGCGCATGGCACTGCGCGCGATCGCGCTGGACTCGGGTGTCGCCGAGCCGCATCTCTCACTCGGCATCATCAACACGTTCAGCGACTGGGACTGGGACGCGGCGGTTCGCGCGACGACGCATGCGCTGTCGATCGATTCCATGCTGGTGGCCGGATGGTTCTTTCGCACGTGGCCGCTGATCGCCGCCGGGCGGCAGGACGAGGCGATGGCGTCGCTGCAGCGCGCGCGCAGTCTGGCGCCGTTGTCGCTCATCACCAACGCGCGCGTCGGCATGCTGTTCGCCTGGAGTGGCCAGTACGACGTTGCCGATTCAGCGCTGCGCGCCACGCTGGAGATCGACGCCAACTATCCGGTGGCCCGCGTGCAACGCGCGCGCGTGCTGTCGCTGCAGGGCCGACACGCGGAGGCCATCGCCGCGCTGCCGCCGGACACGGTGATGTTCGGCAGCTACGAATCGGGGATCGCGGGATTCGTATACGCGCGGGCCGGGCGGAGAAGCGAGGCGCTGGCGGCTGCGCGAGTGCTCGAGCGGCGCAGCTTCGTGCCGGCGGAGGGCGTAGCTGCCATCTACGCGGGACTTGGCGACACGGCGCGCGCGCTCGACTGGCTGGAGCGCGCGGTGGAGGCGCGGGGCGTGGGGCTCATCTTTGTGGCGCGGGAGCCGATGTACGACGTGCTGCGTGGTGCGCCGCGATTCGAGCGGATTGTGGAGCGGGTGGGTGTCGTGAAGTAGGTGGGAGGCAAGCGGTCGTCAGGTGGCGGGCTTGCGCGACGGGAGCCCCTCCTTGAAGGACCGGCTGCTTTCGCCGGAACGTGCTCCGTTCAGGAGGTTCTCGACACTGATGTCTTCATCGAGATCGGGCCAGTGAACGCCCTCGCCGCGGCCAATGAGTCGCCAGTTCGTGCGCTCCACTGGCGTGCCGTGGGCAAGGCGCGGGTACCACGCCAGCGGCACCGAAATGCTGCGCCCGTCCGCGAGCTTCACCGAAAGGGTGTCGTCTGTGACCTGTACCGACTGGGCGAACGCGGGCGAGTGTTCAATCGGCGAAGTAGTCATCCCAGCTCCTCCTCAAGTCAGCTTCGTGCTCCTGAACCAACATGACGATACGCGCCAACTCGCTCCGCGGAAAGCCACCGCTCTCAGAAACGCCCAGCCGACGACTGGCGAAGCGGAGACGCTGAACTTGCGACCATAAGCACCACAGGTTGAGCATGGCTGACGGTCGCGCGGGTCGATGCTCGGCAACTCGTTGATCTCGGTGTTGCAGTGCGAGCAGCGAACGACTTGAATCTCTGCACCCGTAGGGTCTCCCTCGACATCAAAATGCTCGGCATCAGCTGCGTGCTGTTGTTCGGTGTCCCTTCTCGAACGGTGCATCTGGTTCGCTTCACTGTCATGCTTCGTCGGTCATCACCTCAACCAGCTCAGCCACGACCCGAAGTTGCTGTTCGTCGGCGCCGGTGAAGACCATCGCCTGGAAGGCAGGATTGAGGGGCTTGAGCGTGATCTCCGTGTGACGCCACGAATCTCCATCGCCGGCCTTCTCGCTCTCGTAACGCTTGACCGTGTACCGCTCGCCGCTCTCGGCGTCAGTGGCGTCGCGTAGTTGCGCGAGCACCGTTTTGCCCTGGCGCGTACCCTCAACCGGTGCGCGAAACAGGCAGTACGCGCCGTCTGGAATCGTGGGTTCCATAGACTTGCCGACGACCTGGGAGACAAACATGCCGGGCCGTAAGCGATGCCTGGTTTCGACAGCAACCCACTCGAACCCGTCGTCCGGGACAAATTGGGGGTCGCTAAAGGCGCCAGCGGCCGCTTTGAGCGGCACGAGCGGTACGCAAGTGGCGTAGCGCTCTGTTGGCATAGGCTCGACGAGCCGGAGCCGCGACGGCAGGGCTCTGGAAGCTGCCTCCCGGGAGTCGACCGCCGCGCTACGCAACCGTCGATACGCCTCAGCTGCCATCCACGCAGTCACGATCTTCTGGAACGGCACATCGTTCATGTAACGCACGAAGATCTCTTCGTTCTGATCCATGCGCTCGACGAACAGGGTTTCCAGCAGGTTCTTGAACACGAGTTCGAACTTGTCGCCCGGGTTCACAGCAGCCGCCTGCCTCAGGCCGTCGTTGGCCATCGCCGCCTCAACGATCTGGTCGAAGAAGAGTTGATCGGCTTGGTTGAAGTCCGTGCCGAAGCGCTCGTTCACGACGTCGATGAGCTGCGACAATGGCACCGGTTGAGGCCGAACCAAGCCGCTGCCGACTTCGGTGGGGCCGTCGAGGCGGCGGGCTTCCCCGTCCTGCAGCGAGATCGAGCCCTCGCTGATCATCTGCAGTCGGTAGTACTCGAGTCGCACGTCATCGTCGAACTGATACGCCGGCCCGCTCTTCCTGCGTGGCAGCTTTGCAGCAAGGTGGCGAAGAAACACGTACAGGCGCTCGAGATCCGAGTCCTGATACGGGATCACCTGGCTCAGGAAGCCATAGAGGTTGAGAAACGCCTGCACCTTGCCGCGCCAGAGTTCTGCTTCTTCCTCGTTGTCCCTCTGGCGCACGGTGAAGCGCGAGACTGCCGGATCAAGCGCGGCGTTCATCGCCTGATGGTCCATCGCGCTCTGCCGCTGCTTCGGCTTGAAATACACGGCGCAGAATCGCTCCACCTCTTCGTTCAAATAGACTCCGGAGGCGTCGAGCTCGCCCTTGATGGCGTACATGCGCGCCGGGTCGACCTGCTCCCCCATCTCCGCGCCTTCGTAGTAGACCTTGAACGCCTCGCGGATCTCCTCGCGGTCATTCACGAAGTCGAGAACGAAGGTGTCTTCCTTCAGCGGGTGAATCCTGTTCAGGCGCGACAACGTCTGCACGGCCTGGATGCCCGCGAGCCGCTTGTCCACGAACATCGTGTGCAACAACGGCTGATCGAAGCCGGTCTGGTACTTCTCCGCGACGAGCAGCACCTGATACTCCTGCGTCGTGAACTTCTCGGGCAGCTCCTTCTCCGAGATACCGAGGTTCATGCCCATCTCGGTATATGCGACACCGGCGAGCTTGTCGTCCTGTACCGTTCCCGAGAAGGCCACCAGTGACTTGATGTCGTAGCCCTTCTCCTGGATGTAGCGATCGAAGCTCTGCTTGTACCGCACCGCTTCGAGGCGCGAGCCCGTCACGACCATCGCCTTCGCACGGCCGCCGATCTTGTGACGGGTGACGGCCTGGAAGTGCTCGACCATCACCTCGGTCTTCTGCGCGATGTTGTGCGGATGCAGCTTCATGAAGCGCGCGAGCGCCTGCGCGGCCTTCTTGCGCTCGACGTTGGGATCGTCCTCAGTCGCCTTGAGCAGCTTGAAGTAGGTCGCGTAAGTCGTGTAGTGCTTCAGCACGTCAAGGATGAACTCCTCCTCGATCGCCTGCCGCATGGTATAGCGGTGCGCGGGCTGACCCTCGCGACCAAACACGGCGAGTGTCTTGTGCTTGGGCGTGGCAGTGAAAGCGAAGAAAGACAGGTTCGACTGCCGGCCGCGCTTGGCCATACTGCGGAACAGCTCCTCCATGTCGTCACGGCCTTCCTCGGCCGCGCGCTTCTTCGCTTCTTCCCGCAGCCCCTCGCCACCGAGCACTTCCTTGAGGTCGGTCGCCGTCTCGCCACCTTGCGAGCTGTGAGCCTCGTCGATGATCACGGCGCAGCGCCGGGTGGCGAGTGTACCCGTGCCGCTCTTGCCGCGCTCTTCAGCCATCTTGAGCAACTGACGCGAGACGAACGGGAACTTCTGCAACGTCGTGATGATCACCGGCACAGCGTTCTCCAGCGCTTCGGCCAGTTGCCGCGAGCTTTCGTCGATGCGCTGCACGACACCGCGCTTGTGCTCGAACTGGTAGATCGTGTCCTGCAGCTGCTGGTCGAGCACCACGCGGTCGGTCACCACAATCACGCTGTCGAAGACGCGCTGGTTGGAAGCGTCGTGCAGGGATGCCAGCCGGTGCGTCAGCCAGCCGATAGTGTTGCTCTTGCCGCTGCCAGCCGAGTGCTCGACGAGGTAGTTGCGCCCCACGCCCTCGCTGCGCGCGGCGTCCACCAGTTGGCGCACCGCCTGCAACTGGTGGTAGCGCGGGAAGATCATCGACTCGGTCTTGACCTTGCGGCCCTGGTCGTCGCGCTTCTCGTCTATCTGCAGGTGGATGAAGCGGGCGAGCAGATCGAGCAGACTGTCCCGTTGCAGAACCTCTTCCCACAGATAGGCCGTGCGATAGGTTCGCCCGGCCGGATCGGGAGGGTTGCCGGCGCCGCCGTCGCAACCCTTGTTGAACGGGAGGAAGTGCGTCGCCGAGCCTGCCAGGCGCGTGGTCATCAGCACCGACTCGGTATCTGCCGCGAAGTGCACCAGCGTGCGGCGCTTGAACTCGAAGATGGGCTCGCGCGGGTCGCGGTCCTGCTTGTACTGACGGCGTGCATCCTCCACCCGCTGGCCTGTGAGGGGGTTCTTCAGCTCCACCGTGGCCACGGGGATGCCATTCAAGCTCAGCGTGACATCGAGCGACTTCTCGGAGCGCGGTGAGAAGCGAAGCTGCCGGGTCAGCCCGAGGCGATTGGCGGCGTAGCGTGCTTCCAGCTCCGGGTTCAGCTCGTGCGCGGCCTTGAAGAACGCCGCGTGGAGCGTGCGGCCGTAGCACTTGAAGCCGTGGCGCAGGGTCGCGAGCGATCCGTTCTGGTCCATCCACTTGCACAGGTCGCCGAGGATCTGCTCGCCGGTTCTGTCGCCATGCAACGCTTCGAGCTTGGCCCACTCCTTGGGCTGGGTTTCTCGGATGAAGGCGAGCACCGTCTCGGGGAAGACGGCGCGCCCGCGATCGAAGCCCTCTGACGCAAGCGGTACGTAGCCGTACTGGAGGAGGTGTGCTTCGATGACGGTCTCGAAGGCCGCCTCGGAGTGGCGGGGCGTGCTCGTCACTGCTCCTCCTTGCGCTTGCGAGAGCGCTTCGCCTCTATGCGCTTCACCTCGGCCTCGAAGTCGCTCTCGAACTCGCGGTCCTGGCGCACGC
>CAZPON010000229.1:0-5889 GCA_964588045.1 uncultured Gemmatimonas sp. | reverse complement strand
CCGGCATGAAGGGCATTCAGGAATGGTTAAGCTTCTATTACAAGTCGCCGCAGACCGCTCCCGGCCTGCAGCCCGAGCACGATCTTTTCATTCAGCAGACCAAGCTGAAGAACACGCTCCGTCACCTCATGGGTGAGGAGCAGATCACCCACCTCGGACTCGAATACTACCAATGACGATCTGGCGCGCGCGTCTGTCCCGCCTGGGCGTCCTCGTGGCGCTGCCGCTGGTCGCGGCAGCCTGCGAGGGCGACACGCGGCCACGGGGTGAATTGCGATTCGTGACCGATTCGTTCACGGTGCGCATCTCACCGGAAACACGGCCCACGCGCGCGCTTGAGCCGATCTACTGGCGTGTCGTGGTGCACGATCGCAAGACCGGCACGCCGATCCAGGGTGGGCAGGGGCGGATCTTCGCCACCAGCAAGGACCGCAAGTCCATTGCCAACGGACTCGAGGAGACCGGCGAGCTCGGTACGTATCGCACCAACCTCATGTTCGTGACCGCCGGCATGTGGGCCATGGCGATGGAGTTCCGTCGTGACTCCGTGTTGCCGCTGCAGCGAACAGAAGACTGGACGCAGGATATCCTTTCGGCCGATGAACCCGGCGACTTCACCACGCCGGCTTCGCGCATTCCGGATACCACGCGCATGGTCGACACGACGAAAAAGCAGAGACCCTGACGTGCGTCACTTTCATCGCACGACGCTGACACCGGACCTGGTGCTGGCGTCGGCGGATCGGTTCTTTCCCGCGCTCGGCCTTGCGGCGAGCGGCAGTGACCGGCGGGCCCGCAGCTTCGGCGGTGTGCTTGGCGCGATGCGCCTCGCCGTGAGGATGGAAGGCGGCCACTACACCCTGGTCGAAGTGCACACCGACCAGGTCGGCGAAAGCCGGCTCGACAAGAACGTCAAGAAGTTCTTCGTCGACCTGCATCGTCAGGCGGATCCGCGCCACCGCATCGAGGCCGGATACTGAGCGCGCGGACCCACGTCACATGAGCCCGGAGCAACCGCCGGTGGCGGCTTCCAGCGACACGCCCCTGCCGGAGGATCGCGTGGGGCGCAATATCGGCGTCGGCTGCTTCACGTTCTTCATCGGCGGCGTGAGCGGCGCGATGATTGGCGTGGGCATCGGCAAGCTGTCGGGGTTCTTCATGCGCTGCACGCCGGCCGCCGGGTTACCTGCCTGCGAGTGGTGGGTCTTTGCCGGGTATGGCGCCGCGATCGGGGCGATTTCGCTGCCCGTGCTGGCGCTGCTGCGCTTGCGTCGTGCCGATCAGGCTGCCGACCGCATAGCTTCCAGTGCGCAATCGCTGAAATCTTCAGATCGAGGGTGAACGAGTGGCACGCATCGATGTCCCCATGCCGCAGATGGGCGAGTCCATCGCTGAAGGCACGGTGTCCCGCTGGATCAAGAAGGTCGGCGACACCGTCAAGCGTGACGAGCCGATGTTCGAGATCTCGACCGACAAGGTCGATGCGGAGATTCCGTCGCCATCGGCCGGCATCCTCGTCGAAATCCTGGTAGGCGAAGGCGAGACGGTTGCGGTGCAGACCGTCGTCGCGCGACTGGAAACCGATGCCGCGGCAGCGGCTGCTGCACCGCCAGCACCCGTTGCTGCGACCCCGTCGGCAACCGTCGCCGCGTCGGCGCCGGTTGCGGCCGCATCGGCACCACCGGCCGCGGTAACCCAGCCAACGGACGCGCCCGCAGGTTTCGGCGATCGCATTCGCACCAGGTCGTCGCCGCTCGTGCGCAAGATCGCGGCCGAACATGGCGTGGAAATCGCGAAGCTGTCCGGATCGGGCATCGCGGGACGCGTCACGAAGAAGGACCTCGAGCAGTACCTGGCCAACAAGCCCGCGGCCATGTCGTCGATGCACGCGCCAGGCGGTGCCGATGCGCATGGACCGCAGCCGACGCCGTGGGCTGGTGACACCGTCGAGCCGATGTCGAAGATTCGCCGGCTCACGTCGGAACACATGACGCTTGCGCGACGCACGGCGGCGCATGTCACGTCGTTCTTCGAGGTCGACCTCACGCGCGTGGCCCGCATTCGCCAGGCCATGCGCAAGGATTTCGAGGCCGAGACGGGCCAGAAGCTCACGTACCTGCCGTTCATCCTGCAGGCAGTGACGCGGCAACTGCGTCGTCACCCGGTGCTCAACGCGGCCGTGTCGGGCACCGATATCATCTATCGCAAGTCCATCAACCTTGGCATCGCCGTTGCGCTGGAGCCGTCGGGGTTGATCGTTCCCGTTGCGAAGCACGCCGATGCGCTGTCGCTCACGGGCCTCGTGCGCACCGTCAACGATCTCGCGGCGCGCGCGCGCAGCAAGAAGCTGAATCCGGCCGATGTGCAGGACGCGACGTTCACGATCAGCAATCCCGGCGTCTTCGGCTCGCTGACCGGCACGCCCATCATTCCCGTTGGCACCACGGCCATCCTCTGCCTCGGCGCCATCGAGAAACGGCCCAAGGTCATCACCGGCGCCGATGGCGAGGATACGATTGCCATTCGCACGTGCGCGTACTTCTCGATCTCGTTCGATCATCGGGTGGTGGACGGAGCCGACGCCGATCGCTTCATGGCCGACCTCAAGGCGAGCCTCGAAACGATTCCGGAAGGGGGGTTCTGAGTGGTGACGGCCGCGCGTGTGCTGACGATGGTCGAACGGCGGGTGGCGTTGGCAGAACGGACCGACTACCTGGCCGGGCTGGCGTCGACACGCGCGGCCGCGTCGGCGGTGCACGCGCATTTCTGGGTGTTCGAGCGCGATGATGAGCCCGGGCATTTTGTCGAATTCACCGAAGCGGCCGATGCGACGCTGGTGGCATCGACGCACGGTGGCGTGTTGCCCGCGCCACTCTGGCGCGAAGTGCAGGGAGGTTGAGATGCCGGCTCGACACATCACCATCGATGGCCGTGCGTGGCAGGTCTATCCGTCCGGGTTTCTCACGCAGTCCATGGCCGACGAGTTCGGCCTGATCTTCGTGCATGGGCATGGCGCGGCGCGCGAGGTGCGGGTCACGCGGTATGCGCCGGTCGCATCGACCACGGCGCGTGAGCAATCACTGGCCGTGCTCGACGATGTCGAACTCACGCTGCTGTTTCGCACGTCGCAGCCGGGTGCCCGCTCTCCCGAGGCAGGCTACCGCTCGTGACGACGCCGGAAGGCGCCAACATGCAGGACGCGACGGCGAGTGACGCGCCGGAGTTCGTGGACCTGCAGGTGCATACCACGGCGTCCGACGGGGCGTTGCCACCGGCGCAGGTGGTCGAAGCAGCGAAGCAGGCGGGGCTCGTGGCGATTGCAATCACCGACCACGACACCGTCGATGGCATCGCCGAAGCGACGGCGGCCGGCGCGCAACTGGGTGTGCGCATCGTGCCCGGCGTCGAGTTGAGCACGCACTTCGGTGACGCCGAGTTGCACCTGCTGGGCATCCACTTGTCCGACACGGAAACGATGCGCGACGCGCTCACGCGTTTCCAGCGGGATCGTGTCACGCGTGCCGAGCGGATCGTGGAGACGCTCAATCGCCTCGGCATCCCGGTCACCGTGGAGGCCGTGTTGCGGGAAGCGGGGCCGGGCGCCGTCGGGCGCCCGCACGTGGCGCGCGCCATGATCGCCGGCGGTTGGGTGCGTGATTTTCGCGAGGCGTTCGACAAGTGGCTGGGCTGGGGCCGGCCGGCGTTCGTGGAGAAGCCGCGATTCGATGTCGCCGATGGCATCGCGCTGGTGCACCGTGCCGGCGGGCTCGCGGTGTGGGCACATCCTGGCGAGGACGCCACGGCGGCTCGCGTTGCGACGCTTGCTGCTGCGGGCCTCGATTCGGTGGAAGTGCTGCATCCCAGCCATCCACCCTATCTCGTGCAGAAGCTCGTGAATGTCACTGAAGCGGCCGGGCTGTTGCCGAGTGGCGGTTCCGACTGGCACGGCACGCACGATGGACCTCGTCGTCTGGGTGGACAGATGGTGCCTCGCACCTGGCTGGATTGGCAGGACGCGCGCATTGCCGCCCGTCGTAGCAAGTCGGTCGGCGGATGACGTCCGAACGCGTCGCCCCGGTCGACGGTGGACGACATCGCTGGCGCTGACCGCGTCGGGGCCGAATCGCGCGCCCGACCAACGCGCACGCCGTTGCGCTTCGGGCGCATCGTCATCATCGGCGGCGGGTGCTACGGATCGTGGTACGCGCAGCAGTTGCAGCGGGCGGCGGTTGCCGGTGCGCTGCATGCCCGTGAGGTCGTGGTCGTTGACCGGAATCCGGAATGCCGCGTGGCGCAGCGCATGGCCGAAGCGGCCTATCCCGCGCTGAACCTGCGCCTCGAAACGACGACCTGGGACGCATACCTCATGACGTGGCTGGCGGCCGGTGTGGACGCGCTGGCCAACGACGCGATGGTCCCGTCGCCGCTCATGCCGCACTTGTGCCTCGATTGGCTCATGGCCCGGACGCGTGAGCGTTGGCCCGAGGCCCGGATGTCCGTGGAACCGCTGCCCGCGCCGCCGCCCATGCCCTGGGAACGCGCGGCGCCGGACGGGCGCCACTACGTCAGCTTCGCGACCTGGATGTGCCCGGTGAACTGCATCGAGCCAGAACGCTGTCCCGAAACGCGGGACGTCCGCTGGTGGAGCATGCCGCCCGCGCTCGAGGCGTTCGTGGCGGGCCAGCAGGGGGCACTCGACGGATCGTTTATCTTTCACTGTACCCATCGCCGCTTCGGGGTGGGGATGATCGATGCGCAGCAGATCGCCGCGGCCGACGACGCGCTCGCCGCCGCCGTCGGCGAGGCGCCAAAGCGGTTCCTGGTGGGGACGGTGTCGCACTGTCACGGTGCGCTGGGGGTATTAGCCGTTTCCCGGGGGCCCACCGACGCGCCGCGCATGGCCCCGGCTGCTGCATCGTGACACGTTTCATACGGACGCGCCTGTTGGCGCACCGGCCCTTTCGACTGCACCTGACATGACCGATACCCGTCCCGAAAACATCGTCATCATTGGCTCCGGACCCGCGGCCTGGACGGCGGCCGTGTATGCCGCGCGCGCCAACCTGCGCCCGCTGGTGTTCGAGGGTGAGCCCATTGGCACCGAGTTGCCGGGTGGTCAGCTCATGCTGACGACGGAAATCGAGAACTTCCCGGGGTTTCCCGAGGCCATCACCGGCCCTGACCTGATGGATCGGATGAAGGCGCAGGCCGTGCGCTACGGCACGCGCGTGGTGTCGGAGCTGGTGCGCGCAGTGGACCTGTCGTCGCGCCCGTTCGTGGTCACGCCCAACTACAGCGCGCCCATCACCGCGCACACACTCGTCGTTGCCACCGGCGCGGCGGCGAAGTGGATCGGGCTGCCCGACGAGTTGCGCCTCGCGCAGACGGGCGGCGGCGTGTCGGCGTGCGCGGTGTGCGACGGCGCCATCCCGTTCTATCGCAACAAGGTGCTGGGCGTGGTCGGTGGCGGTGACACGGCCATGGAAGAAGCGATGTACCTCACGAAGTTTGCCAGCGAGGTGGTGGTCATCCACCGGCGCGATCAGTTCCGCGCCTCGAAGGTGATGGCCGGTCGCGTGCTGTCCCACCCGAAGATCCGCGTCCTCTGGAACGTCGAGGTGACACGCGTGCTGGGCGACGACGTCATCACTGGCGTGGAGCTCACCGATCGTCTCACCGGTGAGACGCGCGTGCAGGAGCTCGGCGGTCTGTTCGTGGCCATTGGCCATGCGCCAAACACGAAGTTCCTCGAGGGACAGCTCGACCTGACCCCGTCCGGCTACGTGAAGGTGCAGGACTGGCGCACGGCGACGAACGTGCCCGGGGTGTACGCGGCCGGCGATGTCATCGACGAGTACTATCGTCAGGCCATCACGTCCGCCGGCACGG
>CAZPON010000228.1:0-5900 GCA_964588045.1 uncultured Gemmatimonas sp. | reverse complement strand
TCATCAGCGACGGATACTGGCGTGGCGAGTACGGTGCCGATCCGTCCATCGTGGGGAAGACGCTGTCACTCGAGGGCAATCCGTTCGTCATTGTGGGCGTACTCAAGCCGGAGTTCTTCGGCCTGACGGTTGGCGCCAGTCCGCAGGTGTTCGTGCCAATCTGCGCGCTCGGAATCCTTCAAGGTCCCACCAGTCTCGATCAGCGCAGTTCGTGGTTCCTGCAGGTCATCGGCAGGCCAAAGCCGGGACTGTCACTCGCGCAGGTCAAGGCGGGACTCGGACTCAAGGCGCGTGGTATCGCAGAGCAGACCGTCCCGTCGAATTTCAATGCGAAGGGAACCGAGGAGTTCCTGCGCGCCGGCTTCGACCTCGAGCCCGCCTCGCAGGGACTTTCCGAACTCCGGTCGACGTACACGAAGGCGCTGTACGTGACGATGACGATGGTGGCACTGGTGTTGATGGTGGCGTGCGCAAACGTTGCCAACCTGTTGCTCGCACGCGCAACCGCGCGCCAACGCGAGTTCGCCGTGCGTCTGGCACTCGGTGCACGCCGGCTGCGCATCGCCAGACAACTCCTGACGGAAAGTCTCCTGCTTTCCGTCGCGGGCGGCGTCCTGGGCGTCTTCCTTGCCGAGTGGGGCGGGCAGTTTCTCGTTCGCCTGATCTCGCGCAACGATCAGGTGACGTCGCTCGATCTCTCGCTCGACTGGCGCCTTCTCGCGTTCACCATCGGCGCATCGGTTGCAACCGGCTTGCTGTTCGGTCTCGCTCCGGTATGGCAGGCCGGACGCGCGGGCGTCCATGGGGCGCTCAAGGCGAATGGACGAAGTGTTGCCGAGGGGAAGTCGCGGATATCGCCGGCGAAGGTTCTGGTTTCTGCGCAGGTTGCGTTGTCGCTCGTGCTGATTGCCGCGGCCGGGCTGTTGCTGTCGAGCTGGCGAAAGCTCGATGCGCTCGACCCCGGATTTCGCCGCGAGAACACGCTGGTTGTGCGCACGGACCTTCGCCAGCAGCGCATTCCGGCTGATCAGCGACAGGCAACTGTCGATCGAACGTTGCAGGAACTGCGAGCATTGCCCGGCGTGACACGGGCGGCGGTCTCGTTCAACACGTACTTCGATCGTTCGTCGCGCAACGACCTCCTCATTGTCGACGGCTTCACACCGCAGACGCAATCCGACGCCCTGGCGTGGGTCGACCTTGTCAGCGACGAATACTTCTCCACCGTCGGCGTACCGTTGAAGGCCGGTCGCGATTTCTCGCGGACAGACGCCGTGGGTTCCCCGAAGGTCGCGATTGTCAGTGAAGCCGCTGCCCGGCGCTTCTACGGGACGACCAACGTGATTGGCAAGACCTTCCGCCTCGAGCATGGTCCCACCATCACGGAACCGTACCAGATCGTCGGCGTTGTCGGTGATACGCGCTTCCGGTCCCTGCGCGACCCAGCACCTCCATTTGTGTACTTCGCTCGCGCGCAGGAGGAGCCCGCGGGCCAGTCGCTGCGCTTCATTGTGCATGCGCCATCGACGACGGCGGTGCTGTCTTCGGTCAAGAGTGTGCTGGAGCGCAACATCCCCCAGGCTACGCTCGACATCCTCACCATGGAGGGTTCCGTCAGCGAATCACTGCGTCTCATGCGCGCGATGGCTCGACTCTCCGGCTTCTTCGGGACGATCGCGCTCGTCCTTGCCGCTATCGGCCTCTACGGGATCATGGCCTACGGCGTGGCGCGGCGGCGGAATGAGATTGGCGTGCGTCTCGCACTCGGCGCGACACAATCGCGCGTGATGCGCATGGTGCTGGCCGATGTGGGACGCATTGTGACCGCCGGCGTCGCGGCGGGCGTGCTGCTTTCGTTTGCGGTGACGAAGCTCGTGGTGTCGTTCCTGTACGGCGTCGAGCCGAATGATCCGATCACGCTTGCGGCGGCGGCTTTGGTGCTGACCGTCGTCGGGCTGACGGCGGCCGCGATTCCGGCCTGGAGAGCCGCGAGGTTGAATCCGGTGAGTGCGTTGCGGGAGGAGTAGGGCGCGGGAGGAGTCGCTTTCGCCGCTCGGTTGAAGGGGCCGTCGCACGGTCGTACGTTGGGCGTCGCAAGGCCGGATGTGCCGACCCCCAACACCCTGCCGCAGACCCATGTCCACAGCCGCTGCCGCAACGCCATCGTACCGCTGGGCCGCGCCTGGCGACATCAATGCGTTCTTCGGCCTCATACTCGACAACGTCGTCAACCTCTCGATCCTGGCCGGCATCCTCGTCGGTGTGTTCGGCTTTCCGGCGGACCTCGTGTTCGGGCGCATGTTTCCGGGCACCGCGCTCGGTGTGATGGTCGGTGACCTCCTCTACGCCTGGCTCGCGTTTCGTCTGGCAAGGAAGACCGGACGTAGCGACGTGACGGCCATGCCACTGGGAACCGATACACCATCCACCATCGGCATGGCGTTTGCCGTGCTCGGGCCGGCGTTCATCGCCGCAAAGGCGCGCATGCCGGAGGCCGAGGCCGCCGTTGTCGCGTGGAAGATCGGTTTGGCCACGATGGTGCTCATGGGACTGTTCAAGGTGGCGATGGCATTCGTGGGCGATCGTGTACGTCACTGGTTTCCGCGCGCAGGACTTCTGGGATCGATTGCCGGCGTCGGCGTGGCGCTCCTCTGCACACTGCAGCTTGGCGACATCCTGAGCGAGCCGATCGTGGGATTGGTTTCGCTTGGTCTCATTCTGTACGCGCTCGTGGCGCGCTTCCGGCTACCGTTTGGTGCGCCGCCGGTGCTGGTGAGCGTGGTGCTCGGTACCGCGCTGTACTACGGGCTGGGAGCGCTTGGACTGACCGCGCATCCCGTCGCATGGCCCGTCGCCTCGTTCCCCTTCGGCTTACCGATTCCGACACTGGGATTTGTGGAAGGCATGCCGGCCGCCGTGCAGACATACATTCCGCTCGCGCTGCCGTTCGCCGTGCTCACCATCGTCGGCGGCATCGATGTCACGGAGAGCGCGCGCGTTGCGGGCGACCACTACGACACGCGTGACATTCTGCTCGTCGAGGCAGTCTCCACGCTCGTGGCCGGTGTGTGCGGTGGCGTCAGTCAGACGACGCCATACATCGGTCATCCCGCGTACAAGGCCATGGGCGGACGCGCGGCGTATACGCTCGCGACGGGGCTCGTGATCGGCCTCGGAGGCGTGTTCGGCTACATCGCGTTTCTCGCTGCAGCCCTTCCGCATCCGGCCCTTGCGCCGATCCTCTTCTTCATCGGACTCGAGGTCACGGGTCAGGCGTATTTCGCGTCGCCGCGACGTCATGCGGCCGCGGTCACGCTCGCCATCGTACCGTCAGTCGCCTACCTCGTCGTCATCTTCCTCTCGCAGGTGCACAACGGTGCCCTGATGACGGCGGCTGCCGATCCCGCCGCGACGCTTGCTGCCACCGGGCTCACCAACGCCGCATTCGTTCGCACCAGTGGGGTGATGATCATGCTCGGCAACGGCTTCATCCTCTCTGCCCTGCTGTGGGGAGGGACGCTGGCATTCATCATCGACCGACGCATCGTGGCGGCCACAGTGACGCTGTGCGTGTGTGCCGCACTGTCGCTGTTCGGCTTCATTCACTCCATCATGCCGTCGGCCAGCATCTACATGCCGTGGACCGTCAACTCGACGCTGCCGTACCATTGGGCAATGGGCTACGTGGGTGTTGCCGGCACGTTGCTGCTGCTGTCAAGGACGCGTGCCGGGCGCGCGTCACCGGTTATGCAAGCGGACTGACCTTCCCGGAAGTGCGCCGCGTGCGATTGGCTTGCGGCGCACGCTACGGCAGTACGCCCACCCGGCGGAAGAACTGCACCATGATGCTCGTGGCATCTGGCCCGGTTGGTGCTGTGTCTTTCCGGCGAACCCTACGGCCGGGGCGTGCTCCCCGCGCCCGGAGTGCCGTGCTGGTGCGCTACCCCCTCACGGGTGAATGGCACGGGAGGGCGATCGAGCAACAACGGCTCGGATCCCTGAACGATGCGATAGTGGCGTCGCAATTCGAGATTGCGGTGCGTCGTCACCGACCGGGCGCTGTCGGGCCATTTGATTTCCACGCGCTCGATGCGCTGGGCACGACCGACGCCGAGGGTGAGTGCCAATGTCCCGGCGCCGAATGATCCACCGCTGTTGATGGTGCGATGGAGGGAGCGCGCCTTGCCTTGCGCATCGACCACATCGACGCGCACACGCGCACCAATGGCCGATCGGTTCGCCGTGCGCCCCTCCAACTCGATGCCGATCCAGGCATTCTCCGGGAATCCCGGGTTCTCGAACAGGACGTTGGCAAAGCGGTCGCCCTGATACGCGCCACCCATCACCATGTACACATCGGCGTCGCCGTCGCGATCGAGATCGACAAATGCGGTGCCGTGTCCCTTCTGAATGTGCCCGAACCCGCCCTCGAGGGTGACTTCCTCGAAGCGCTGTCCGTTCACATTGCGGAACATGCGATTGGGAATGACCGATCGCAGGTCGGGATTCCCCGTGCCGGCGTAGAAATCGAGCCAGCCATCGTTGTCCAGGTCGCCGAAGTTGCTGCCCATCGCGAAGATCACCTTGTCCGCCAGCCCGGCGGAGGCGGTGATGTCGGAGAATGTGCCGTTGCGGTCATTGCGAAACAGGCGCGACGACTGGATCGGGCTGTCGCGCCGTGCGATGCCGAGATACTCGGCCGCGACCGCATCGTGCAGTGAGCCACTCTTGTGAATGTCGTAGCTCAACACGAGGAGGTCGTCCCAGCCGTCCTGATCGAAATCCCAGAACCATGTCGGGAAGGAGGCAAATGGGCGTTCGACACCAGCCGCCATGGCGCACTCCTCGAACTGCCAGTCCTCGATCGATGTCCCGCCGCGATTGAGGAAGAGACGATTCTGTCCGAAGAGCACGGACACATAGAGATCCGGCAACCCGTCGTTGTTGATATCACCCCACGAGGCGCCTTTGACGAACGCGTCGACCACGACGCCCACCTGTCGGGAAACCTCGCGAAACGTGCCGTTGCCCAGGTTGAGAAAGAGTTCCGACGGATGCGACGGGAGCCCGTTCGCGACGTCCGACTCGTTGCCGACGAACAGATCGAGCAGCCCATCGAGGTTGAAATCGGCCCAGACGGCGGTCGGCGTCGGATGCAGCGAGTAGAGGCCCGCCTCGAAGGTCACATCTTCGAAGGTGCCATCACCGCGATTGCGCAGCAGGGAATTGGGCTGCAGCGCGGCATCGCCGAGCCATGCGCCGCGCATGACGAACAGGTCGGGATATCCGTCGTTGTCGTAGTCGGCATGCGTCACGTTCAATCCACCGACGATGCCGTCGAGTCCCGCGGCCGACGAGTGATCCGTGTATCCGCCCTTGCCATTGGCGAGGAGCAGCGTCACGGGATCGCTCAATCCCCACGATGTCATGAAGAGGTCGAGGTGCCCGTCGCGATCGAAGTCCTCGACGGCCAGACCACCGGACAAACCATCCACGGCGACCCCGACGCGTGGCGCGACATTCGGAAAGAGTGGAAAGGTCGCGGTGGCTTTCGCCTTCAGTCCGTGCATGACGTACCTGGGCGGAACACTGTCCGGATATCCTCCAATCGCCATGTAGGCGAGGTTGAGCAGGTACCGCGAACCCAGGTCATCGGGAAAGTTGAAGAGCAGCGCCTTGTACACCGAAATCGCCTTGCGCGCACCTTCCTGCTTCACGTGGCGCGCCGCGCCATCCAGCGGAAGAATGCAAACGTTTGCGGCCGGGTTGGACTGACAGTTCTCCTGCTCACCGAGCCGCAGCCAGGACAACGCCAGGAAATCGAACAGGATCTTCTTCTGCGGATCGATCCGCCTGGAGGACATGTCGTTCACGCCAATGACAAACTCGAATTCGGCGAT
>CAZPON010000227.1:1690-5902 GCA_964588045.1 uncultured Gemmatimonas sp. | reverse complement strand
GGCGGGGAGGTGACGTATGGAGATAGGGGCGGGGGCGGGCCACGGGAGATCCCTCGAGCAGGTCAGGTGACCAGCTAAAGTGAATCGGAGCGTCAGCGAAGTGTCATCTTCGCGCAATCCTACCGCGTCGCACCCGAACCCGGAACGACCAACGCCCCGCCCGTCGGCTCAGAAAGCGAGCTCGACCGCAGCGAGGCGTCGTTCACAGCGCGCATCCGTCAGCGCGGCAGCTCGATCAGGGCCTCCACGGGAATGCCGTCCGCTTCCGCCTGGAAATTCACCACCAGCCGATGACGCAGCACCGCGTGCGCAACCGTGCGCACATCGTCGACGTCCGGCATCGCGCGTCCGTCCATCGCCGCCCGCGCCTTCGCGCCGAGGATGAGATACTGCGACGCGCGCGGCCCGGCACCCCAACTGACGTACTTCTTGATCATCGGCGTCGCTTCCGGCTCCTGCGGACGCGTGCTGCGCGCCAGGCGCACCGCGTATTCCACGAGACTCGGCGGCGCCGGCAGCCGGCGCACGAGACGCTGCATCGACAGCAGTTCCTCGGCGCCAAGGACCGGCTTCACTTCGCCCAGCGTCGCGCCGGTGGTTGTCTGCACGATCTTCTCTTCTTCCTCGCGCGTCGGATAGCCCATGCGCAGCTCGAACATGAAGCGGTCCAACTGCGCTTCCGGCAGCGAGTACGTGCCTTCCTGTTCGATCGGATTCTGCGTGGCGAGCACGAAGAACGGGTTCGGCAGGTCGTACGTGTGACTTGCCACCGTCACCGTGCGCTCCTGCATGGCCTGCAGCAACGCGGCCTGCGTCTTTGGCGGGGCGCGATTGATTTCGTCGGCGAGCACCATGTTGCCGAACACCGGACCGGGCGCAAAGCGAAACGTGCGCTTGCCGGTGCCGGGCTCCTCTTCCATCAACTCGGTGCCCGTGATGTCGCTGGGCATCAGGTCGGGCGTGAACTGCACGCGCGTGTTCGTGAGATCGAGCGCGCGCGCCACCGTTTGCACGAGCAGCGTCTTGGCCAGCCCGGGCACACCGATGAGGACGACGTGTCCACCGGCCAGCAGCGCCGCCACGAGGTCATCGACGATGCTCGATTGACCGACGATGCGCTTGGCAATCTGCGCGGCCAGCTCACGGCGCGCCTGGGAAAGACGTTCGAGCAGCGCGAGGTCGTTCGCGTCGGAAGGTGCGTTCACGGATGGCGAAGGGCGAAGAGTGATGCACCGCGCGGGGGCGCGGCGATGATCGATCGATGATCAATGACAAAAAGATACGGACGTCGGTGGACGTCCGTTGTCATCATCGGGGCGTGGCTGAAGAAAGCTAGTATGCGGACGCCACGCCGCATCAGGCAGGGACGCGACGATTCGCCGCTACGGGAGGGCGAACTCCACGCGCTGGCGCACAGGGTAGTTCTCACTGTGCAACTGGGCCACGAGGGTGTAGCGGCCGCTGGCCGCCGGCTGCCAGCGCTCGGCGTACACCATGGAATCGTGGGCCTCGAGCAGGCGATTCTTCATGCCCTGCGTGAACAGGCGTCCCGTGCTCCAGCGCCACACTTCGCGACCACGCTCGTCGATCACCGCGAAGTCGTGCGTGCGTCCGTCGGGGAAGTTGAGTTCCACCGCCTTGCGCGTATCGTTCGTCACTTCGATGGCGAAGCGGACCTGGCCGCGCACGGTGTCGACCATGACGTGCGACGTGACGCCTTGCTCGATGCTGGCGCGCGGGCGCGAGCTGGCGGCCGAATTCGGCGTGCGCGGTCCGCACGCGAAGACGAGCACAGCAGCAGCCAGCAGGGGAACGATGATGCGTGAGAGCATCAGGTGGCGGAAGGTGGGACGGTGAAGCGGTGTGGAATGCGGACGAGCCGAGCCAGCATTGACTTGGACGATCGTGCGTCACATTTCGACACGCCGCTATGTTATCAACTGACGGGTGGCCTGTCAAGCATGAATTGACCGGCTAAGTGACGGCAGCGACTGGATTTCTCTGAAGCTGGAATGATGCCGGTTTTTGTTCGGTTTAACGGTTCCCGGTCGCTTGCGAAAAATTTCACAAGCCCCTAGTTTCCGCCCCGAATGGCTGACGATCCGCAGGGACCAAACCCGCCTTCGCCGGGCGAGGAGACACCGTCTCCGTGGGCACTAGCGGGGCTCGGGATGCAGTTCTTCGTCGCCGTCCTGCTCTTCGTGTATGCCGGCAACTGGATGGACGCGCGCTTCGGTACGTCGCCGCTCTTCCTGCTGACCGGCGTCATCGGAGGGGGTGGCGGAACCTTCTACCTGAGTTATCGGCGGCTGATGCGAAAGGTGAAGCCGGTAGCACGCAGGGAGTCCGATCGGCCCGCGTCGCGGTCATGACGGCGCCGGCGGTTCCGCGCAGCATTCTGCGCGCGCTGCTGGCGTTCACGATCGCGCAGGCGGTGCTGGTGATGGTGATCGCGTTCGTGCTCGCGCGGTTTGTCTGGACCGATGTGGAGTCGGCGCGTGCAATCCAGGCCAGCGCGTGGCTGGCCGTGGGTGTGCAGGTGGTCACGTTCGCGATCGCGAAGCTGGTCGCGCGACAGCAGGTGATCGCCGGGTGGGGGCTGGGTGTGGTGCTTCGGTTCGCGATGGTTGCGTTCTGGGCGTTTCTCGGGATCAAGGCGCTGGGACTGAGCGCCGGACCCGCGTTGTTGTCGCTCGTGATCTTTTTCTTCGTCTCGACGCTGATCGAGCCGCTCTTCTTGAACGCCTGATCCGGATTGCAGGGATGCGCCGTTCGTTTCGCAGTGCAGTGGGACCCGTATTCACGACGTTCGCGCTCGTGGCGCTCACCGCGATGGTGTCGGTGCGCGCGCAGGCGCAGGTGACGCCCGCGCCGGTCGAATCGGCCACGGTGACGGCGCGACCGATTCCGCCCGGGGAGCACCAGGCCGCGGAACACGCAGCGGCCGGCACGGCCGGATCGACGGACATCATCACGCCGCACATCACCGACAGCCGTCATCTCGAGATTCCGTGGCCCAACAGCCACCTCGCCAGGGAAATCGAGCTGCCCTCCTTCGCGCCGGTGCACATCGGCGGCATGACGATCGACCTGTCGCCCACCAAGCATGTCGTGTTCATGCTGCTGGCCGCGACGCTGGCGTGTGTGCTGCTCATCGGCGCTGCCGCCAAGAGCCGTCGTCATCACGCGCAGTCCGGGCACACGCGCGGCGCGGCGGGTGGCATCGAGGCGCTCGCGCTGTACCTGCGCAACGAAGTCGTGCTTCCCAACGTGGGTCATCACGGCGAGAAGTTCGTGCCGTTCGCGCTCACGCTGTTCTTCTTCATCCTCTGCTGCAACCTGCTGGGACTCATTCCCTACGGTTCCACGGCCACCGGCAACATCTCGGTCACGGCGACACTGGCCATCATCACGTTCATCGTGGTGGAGATTGCCGGACTGCGCGCGCAGGGTGTGGGATACCTCAGCACGATCTTCTACTGGAACAAGGATCTCCCGATCGTCATGCGCATCATCATGTTCTTCGTGATGTCGCCGGTCGAGATGGTGGGCAAGCTCACCAAGCCGTTCGCGCTGGCGATCCGGTTGTTCGCGAACATGACCGCTGGGCACATCGTGCTGCTGGCGATCATCGGCCTCATCTTCAGCTTCAAGAGCTGGTTCATCACGGGCGCACCCGTGCTCATGGCCACGGCCATCAGCGTGCTGGAGCTGTTCGTGTCGTTCCTGCAGGCGTTCATCTTCACGCTGCTGGCCAGTGTGTTCATCGGCCAGATCCGCGAGTCGCACCACTAGCCGTTGCTGTTCCCGCAGTGTGTATGGCTCCTCCGCGCGCTTCCGCGGAACGAGCGACGTAGCCGGCCGAGCGGCCGGTGACGCCCATTGAGCTTCGGCTCGCTGATGGGCAGCGCAGCGACCAGTCGCTGTCGCGAGGAGCGATGGTTCTCAACGCATACGTTCGAGGTTTCTCATGGTCGAAGTGATGGGTCTCCTGCAGGCGGCGGCCGCGGGCGCGTCCGATCCGCGTGGTCTCGCGATGATCGGCGCCGGTATCGCCGCTGGTGGCGCCGTGATCGGCGCGGGCATTGGTATCGGTCAGATCGGTGGTTCGGCGGTGGAAGGCATGGCGCGTCAGCCGGAAGCGGCGGGTCGTATCCAGACGGCCGCGCTCATCCTGGCCGCGCTGGTCGAGGGCGCCGCGCTGTCCGCGGC
>CAZPON010000227.1:0-1680 GCA_964588045.1 uncultured Gemmatimonas sp. | reverse complement strand
CTCGTGTGTGGGGCGTCCGGACGGGCGCCCCGCCACTCCTTTTCTTTCGCGGATTCATCCATGTCCGTTTTTTCGACGCGCCTTCGTGCCGTGCTCACGCGCAGTGCTGCGCTCACGGTTGCCATCATGATCACTGCCGCACCGGCCCTGGCCAACGAGGCCGAGGGCGGCCCGGTGAACCTGCTGGAGCCGAATCCAGGACTGATGTTCTGGACGCTGATCATCTTCGTCATCCTGATGGTCGTGCTCTCGAAGTTCGCGTTCAAGCCGCTCTTCGCCGCCGTCGAGGCGCGCGAAAAGGCGCTCGAGGACGCGATCGCGGGCGCGGCGCGTGACCGGGCCGAGGCGGAACAGTTGCTCGCGCAGCAGCGCGCACTGCTCGAAGCCTCGCGCACCGAGGCCCAGGGCATCATTGCCGACAGCCGCGCCACCGCCGAGCGCATGCGCACCGACCTGCTCGCGCAGACCAAGCAGCAGCAGGAAGAGATGATCGGGCAGGCGCGTCGCTCCATCGAGGGCGAGAAGGTCGCGGCAATTGCGCAGCTTCGCCGCGAGGCGGTCGACCTGGCCATAGCCGGTGCATCGCGCGTCATCGAGAAGAACCTCGATTCGAGCGCCAACCGGCAGATCGTCGAGTCGTTCCTGTCGTCGCTCGACGGCGCCAAGGGCGTCCGCTGATGTCGGGCCAGGTCGCCAGCGCGACCGTCGCGCGCAACTACGCCGAAACGCTGCTGTCACTGGCCAATACCGCCGGTGACACGGCGGGGTGGGGCTCGACGCTGCGCCACGTTGCCAGCGCCATCAGCGAGGACCTCACACTGCAGCGGTTCCTCGAGTCGCCGCGCATCCCGGCCGAGCACAAGATCGGCATGCTCAAGCGCGCCCTCAGCGATCGCGCGCCGAGCCTGTTCATCCGCTTCCTCGAGGCACTGGTGCGCAACCGGCGCCAGACGCTCATCCCCGCCATCGCCGACGAGTACGACACGCTGCTCGATGCGTCGAACGGTATCGTGCACGCCCGCGTGACCGTGGCGCGCGACACGTCGGACACCGAGCGCGCTGATATCGCGACGCGGCTGTCGACGGCTGTCGGCCGCACCGTGATTCCGCACCTGCAGGTCGATCCGGCAATCCTTGGCGGCGTGGTCGTGCGCATTGGCGACACCGTCATGGACGGTTCAGTGCGTCGCAAGCTCGGCGTGTTGAAGCGGCAGATCAGCAGCCGCAGCTGACGCGCCGCGCCATGTCCGGTCCGTTCGATGTGAGGATGGTGCCCAAGCCCTGGGGACACGAAATCATCTGGGCGCACACCGACCGCTACGTTGGCAAGATCCTGCACGTGAAGGCGGGCGAGAAGCTGTCCATCCAGTACCACGAGCGGAAAGACGAAACGGTCTACCTGCTGCGTGGTGAGATGAAGTACTGGGTCCAGCTTCCCGGCGACACCGAGTTGCGCGACCAGCGGCTCGTGGCGGGACAGTCGTTCCGCATCACGCCGCTCACCGTGCACGCGATCGAGGCGGTGACGGACATCGATGTGCTGGAGGCGAGCACGCCCGAGCTGGACGATGTGGTGAGGCTGCAGGACCGATACGGCCGGGAAGGAACCAGCGCGCCATAAGAACGGCCGGAGGGGTGAGCAACCGAAGGGTTGAGGGGTGGGGAGCGAGCCAACGAGGG
>CAZPON010000226.1:2298-5911 GCA_964588045.1 uncultured Gemmatimonas sp. | reverse complement strand
CAATCATCGCCGGGGCCGGTGGAGCCGCGCACCTGCCGGGAATGCTCGCGTCGAAGACCCTGGTGCCGGTGCTTGGCGTGCCGGTGGTGGCCACGTCACTCAACGGACTCGACGCGCTGCTCAGCATCGTGCAAATGCCGGCCGGCGTTCCCGTGGCGACGTTTGCCATCGGCAAGCCCGGTGCGGCCAATGCCGCGCTGTACGCGGCGCAGATCCTGTCGGCGCACGATCACGACCTGCGCTCCGCGCTGAGTGCACGCCGTGCCGCGAAAGCCCAGGAGGCCCTCGCGCGGCCGCTCAACGCCCCCAACGCCATCATGCCGTGAGCAACGGCCCGATTCTCCCGGGCGCGACGATCGGCTTTCTTGGTGGCGGTCAGTTGGGACGTATGACGGCGATGGCCGCGCGCTCAATGGGATACGATGTGCACGTGCTCGATCCCGACGCGGCATGTGCCACACGCCCCATCGCGTCGCGCACCATCACGGCCGCGTTCAGCGATGTCGGCGCCGCAGTCGATCTCGCGAAACAGTGTGACGTGATCACGCTGGAGATCGAGCAGATTCACCCCGACGTCCTGGCCGCTGCCGCAGCACATGCACCCGTGCGTCCGGGCCGCGATCCGGTGTACATCATCCAGGAGCGCATCCGGCAGAAGGAATGGCTGGCCGCGCAGGGATTTCCCCTGGGCGCATTCGTGGCCGCCACATCGGCCGACGCCATCGCCGACGCAGTGCGCGCGTTCGGGCCGTCCATCGCCAAGTCCACGCACGGCGGGTATGACGGCCGCGGACAGGCGCGACTGTCGTCACCCGACCAGGCAACGGCGGCGTGGCAGTCGCTTGGCAGCACGCCGTGCGTGGTGGAGCAGCGCATCGACATCGACTACGAAATCAGTGTCATGGTGGCGCGCCGCCCGTCGGGTGCGACGGCCGTGTATCCGCCGTCGCGCAATCATCACACCAACGGCATCCTGACATGGGCGGTCGCGCCGGCGGTCATCAGCGAGGCGATGACGACGCGTGCGCAGGCCCTCGCCGTGTCCATCGCGGAACGCCTCGGCCTGGTGGGCCTGCTGGCCGTGGAGTGTTTCGTGACGCGTGGCGGCGAACTGCTGGTGAACGAACTCGCGCCGCGCCCGCACAACACGTATCACCACAGTGAACGCGGCTTCGCCACCAGCCAGTTCGAGCAGCTCGTGCGCACCATCTGCGACTTGCCACTGGGCAGCACCGCCCTGCATGCGCCATGCGCCATCGTGAACCTGCTCGGCGACGTCTGGCTGCACGAAACGCCGCCGGACATCACGGGAGCGCTCGAGGTGCCCGGCACGCGCATGCATTTGTACGGCAAGGCCGGCGCGCGCGCCGGCCGCAAGATGGGGCACGTGTCGGCCGTCGGCGACAGTGCGCAGGACGCGCTGAGCCGCGTGCTCGAAAGCTATCGTCGCCTGTCGCCCGGCACGTCCGATGCGTTCGACGTGCACGAGCCCACACTCCCGTCGTCGGACGCATAGTCCGGACGATCGACCACACTCACGAACGGTATTTCATGTTTCCTCGCGATTTCTACGAAGTGGTGCACATCATCGGCATCGCCATGCTGTTCCTCGCCATCGGCGGTGTGTCGGTGCATGCCGCCAATGGCGGAACGAAGGCCACCTCGGGCACGCGGCGCCTCGTGGGGTCGATACACGGCATCGGCACGCTGCTGATCCTCATTGGGGGCTTCGGCATGCTGGCACGCATGGGGTTCAAGCATGACAGTGCGCTGCCCGGATGGCTGTGGGTCAAGCTCATCATCTGGGTGATCCTGAGCGCCGTGTCGCTGCTGCCCTATCGGTGGCCGGCGCTGGCCCGCCCCTGCCTCGTGGCGATGCCGCTGCTCGCCGGCGTCGCGGTGTACATGGCGCTCTACAAGCCTTTCTGAAATCGACGCGGGGGCGGAGGGCTTGACCTTTCGCCCGAACCTGCCGATACTCAGGAGTGCGCGGTGATTTTCCCGATTTGACGGGCCGCGCCCCAGTGCTCCGATACTGGTCCTCCGTCTAAGTCGTGGCCCCGAGGCCCGCGACGAGAAATCGAAGCGGGCCTTCTTCGTTTGGTGCAGTCGCAGGACGACAACTGAAGGGACTGGTGCGATGGCCATCACGCGTGATGGCGCCGTGCCCGTGGTGATTTGCCGCCGATTGCCGCCACGCAAAACAAGGTGCTAAACCGCGACTGCGCCCGGCGGCCGTCCCTCCGGGCGCAGCTCCGTTTGGCGGCACTCACCCACTGGCTGGAGAGAGTGCCACGATGTCCGACAGTATCCGCATTCGCAACGTCGCATTGCCGCGCTTCGCGCGCGTGCACGCACCCGCTGCGCCAGCGCGCGTTGCACCGCGCTCCACCAGCCGGCCGCTGACCACCGACAGCGCGTGGCCGGTTCGCGACGAAGTCGTCACGTTTCGCGACGTGTTGCTGGACGACGGCGAACGACTCGAATCGCTCGATGTGCGCTATCGGCTCGAGGGCGCCCTCTCGCCCGCCCGCGACAACGTCGTGCTGGTCGTCCACGCGCTCACCGGCACCGTGCGCGCGAGCGACTGGTGGCGGGGTGTGGTGGAGGCCGGCGGCGCGATCGACCCCACGAAGCACGCCGTGCTTACGGCCAACCTGCTGGGCGGCTGCGATGGCACCACGGGGCCAAGCAATCAGGCGCCCGACGCGCTGCCGCCAATCACCACCCGCGACCAGGCGCGCGTGCTCGCCCGCCTCCTCGACGCACTTGGCGTCAGTGCGCCGCTGCTCGTGTGCGGTGGCTCGCTGGGCGGCCAGGTGACGCTGGAATTCGCCGCGACGTTCCCCGATCGCGTGCGCGCCGCCGTGGCCCTCGCCGCGCCGGCCGCGCAGACGGCGCAAGGCCTGGCGTGGAATGCGATCATGCGCCGGGCCGTCGCGCTGGGTGGCGTGACCGAAGGGCTCGCCCTCGCGCGGATGGTCGGCATGCTGAGCTATCGCACACCCGAAGCACTGGAACGGCGCTTCGGACGCGCGCGCTCGGCGAACGGCGGGTATCTCGTGAACGACTGGCTCGACGCGCACGGCGAGAAGCTGGTCGGTCGCTTCGATGCCACCAGCTACGGCGCACTGATCGATGCCATGGACACGCACGATGTGGGCCGCGATCGCGGCGGTATTGCGGCGGCGCTGTCCGGTATTGGCGACCGGTTGACCGGTGTCGGCGTTGCGGGCGACCTGCTGTATCCGGCCGAGTCGGTGCGCGAGTGGACGCAGGCCGCCAACGCGCGCTACGTCGAGGTGCAATCGGTGCACGGTCACGACGCGTTCCTGCTCGAGGCCGCGCAAGTGAGCGCCATCCTGCGCGAGGCCATCGCGCGCGCAACCGCGGCCGCGCCGGCGACGGTGCGCGTGGCATTGCGCGAACGGAGTGTTCCGTCGCCGGCAACGCCATCGGTGAGCGCGAACGCACAGGCGGACGTGCGCCCGTTTCGTATTGCGCTCGCCGGCTGCGGACATGTTGGCGGCAGCCTGCTGGACCTGCTGGCCACGCGCAGCGCGTCGGCCGCACCAGTGCAGGTGGCCCGCGGGCTGGTGCGTGACGCGCAGCG
>CAZPON010000226.1:0-2288 GCA_964588045.1 uncultured Gemmatimonas sp. | reverse complement strand
GCCTGGGGGGACTCAAGCCCAGTCGGGGGCGGCTCGCCCTCGGTCCGGTCGAGAACGAGGCGTGGGGTGGGCTGGTGGCGCGCCACGTCGTGACGCGCAGCGTCCGCGACCGGCACTCGCGCAGGCGATTGCCCGCGGACTCGCGCCGGCACGCGCGCGCATCACCGATCCCACGGCATTGCTCGACGACGAGATCGACGTGCTGATCGAGGCCATCGGCGGAACGACCACGGCGCGCGTGCTCGTCGAGTCCGCATTGCGCCGCGGGATTCGCGTGGTCACCGCCAACAAGGCGCTGCTGGCCGAACGTGGTCCCCAGTTGCAGCAGTTGGCTCGCACGAACGGTACGCGCATCGACTTCGAGGGCGCCGTGGCCGGTGCCATACCGGTCGTGCGGTGCGTGCGCTCCGGTGCCGCCGGCGTCGGCATCACGCGCGTGAGCGGCATCCTGAATGGCACCAGCAATTTCGTGCTCGATCGCGTGGCGGAGGGCGCATCGCTTGCCGATGCCATCGCCGTCGCGCAACAGTTGGGCTACGCGGAAGCCGACCCGACGCGCGACCTGTCGGGCGAAGACGCCGAAGACAAGCTGCGCGTGCTGTCGTGGCTGATCTTCGGCGTCGATCCGTCGTCGCTGTCGGTGGTGCGGCGCGGCATCGATGCCGAAACCGCCGCATGGGCCGCACACGTGGCCGCCGAAGGTGATCGGGTGAAGTTGATCGCCACCTGCTCGCTCGAGGAGGGCTCGTTGCTGGCTCGCATCGTGCCCACCCGCGTGACGCACGAGGACCCGTGGGCTTCGGTGAGCGGCCCGAGCAATCGCATCGTGATCGAAAGCGCATCGGCCGGCGCGCTGATCTTTCATGGCGCCGGCGCCGGCGGGCGGGCAACGGCGGGGGCAGTGCTCAGCGATGTATTCGCATAGGGAACTGCTTGAGGGGTGAGTAACAGCAGATAGCCAGAACCCACCCCTCTAAGCCGTTCCCTACGGCCGTATTCCCCGCTCCCGCAGCAGCCGCGTCACCGAGTCCACCGGTAACGGCCTCACGCTTCCCGCACGGCTCGTCACCGTCGTCGCCGTGAGCATCGCATTGTACAGCGCTTCCTCGGTGGCTTCGGTCACCGCCTGGAAGAGCGCCGACATGGCGTCGTTGCCAAGCTCCTGCACGCTCGCGGTGGTCGCGTCGGGACTGCGACGAACCATGGGCGACGTGGAAAAGGCGATGACATAGTCGCCTGATCCGTTCGACGCGCTCGAGCCGGTGCGCGCGAGGCCCATCACGGCGCGTGCGGCGAGGCGCTCCAGGTTGCGCGCAAGCACCGGCGCGTCGGTGGCAATCACGATCATGCACGAGCCATCGCCGCGTTCCGATGCCGGATCACCGGGACCCGCACCGCCACCCGGCCGACGCGCGCGGTCCACGTCGCGCTGGAACGAATAGCGTCCAAGCAACTGGCCAATCGGTACGCCGGCCATTTGCAGCACGCCGCCGTAGTTGCCCTGCACCAGCACGCCGATGGTGTGTCCGCCCAGCGATGCGGGCAGCACGCGTGACGACGTGCCGCTGCCGCCCTTCCATCCGAACATCGCGGTGCCGTGGCCGGCACCGACACTGCCCTCGGTCACCGTGCCGCTGTCGGCCAATTCGAGCGCGCGCACCACCGCCGCGCCGATGCCCGGGCGCAGGCGTGTGGCATTGAGCCCGCCATCGTTCGTTTCGCCGACGACCGGATTGATCGAGCGCACCGATGCATTCTCCGGCTTCTGCAGCATCCACTGCGCCAGCGCATCGCCCGCCTGCCAGATGCACAGCGTGCACGTGAGGATGATCGGCGTCTCGAGTTCGCCGAGCTCGCGCAGTTGCGTCACGCCGAGCAGCTTGCCGAAACCGTTGCCCACATGCAGCGCCGCGGGAACGCGATCGCGGAACAGGTCGCCGGCGTGCGGCACGATGGCTGTCACGCCGGTACGCAACGAATCACCAGCGGTGATCGTGGCGTGGCCAACGCGAACACCCGCAACATCGGTGATGGCGTTCCATCGCCCGGGCGCAAAGATCCCGGGAGCCAGTCCAATCGCGCGGGCCCGGGTGGGCTGCGCATTCAGGACCGCGGGAAACGCGAACAACATCAGGGCCAGCAGGTTTCGATTCATGCCTGAACGTACGGGAGCGTTCGAGTCGGGCAACCAGTTCTCTCAGTTCAAGGGTTGAGCAGCCGAAGGGTTGAGTAACCGAAGGGTTGAGTAACCGAAGGGTTGAGTAACCGAAGGGTTGAGTAACCGAAGG
>CAZPON010000225.1:0-5912 GCA_964588045.1 uncultured Gemmatimonas sp. | reverse complement strand
GCGGCTGCCCAACTGCACGCGCTCGAGCGCTTCCATCGCCCGCTTCTTGCGCTCGTCGGCCGAGACGCCGCCATACACCAGCGGCAGTTCGACATTCTGCAGCGCCGACGCGCGCGGCAGCAGGTTGAACGTCTGGAACACGAAGCCGATTTCCTTGTTGCGCACGCGCGCCAACTGGTCGTCGGACATCTCCGACACGAGCATGCCATTGAGCCAATATTCGCCGTCGTTGGGCGTGTCGAGGCAGCCAATGAGGTTCATCAGCGTGGACTTGCCCGAGCCGGATGGTCCCATGATGGCCACGTATTCGTTGCGCCGAATCGCGAGGTCGACGCCGCGCAACGCGCGCACGACTTCGCCGCCCATGTCATACTGCCGCTTCAGGCCTCGGGTGACGATCACCCAGTCCTTGTCGGGTGCCGCGCCGTGCGTTCCCGTGACCGCCTGGCGTTCACCCGTGGTGCTGAGTCCGATCTCGTCGAGGGTCTGGCTCACGATTTGTTTCCGGTTACCGGTGCTTTCTTGTCTGCGGGCTTGGCGGTGCGAATCAGGGCGCCGTCCTTGAGCTCCCGGATCGCCTGGTACGTACCCGCCACGATGGTCTCACCGGCCTCGAGTCCCGTGAGGACCTCGAAATGACGCTCGCCGGCAATCCCTACTTTAACGGTTCGGAAGGTCACTTTGTTGTCTTTGCCGACCACGAAGACCCCCTCCACGTCCCGCTTGCCGATTTCCCGGGCCGGCCGGGTCTGACCCACCGTCACGGCCGTATCGGCATTCGGCAGGCTCTCGTTCTCGCGCACCGTCAGGGCGATGATCGGGATCGAAAGGACCTGGATGCGGCTGGCCGTCACGATCTTGGCGGTTGCCGAGAAGTCCGGACGCGTCTCCTTGGGCGGATCGACCAACTGGACGCGCACTTCATAGTCGATGGCCTGGTCGCCACTCGCCGTCGTGGTCCGGGTCACCGAGCTGTTGGAAATCTCCACGACGCGGCCCACGAACGTGGTGTCGGGGAAGGCGTCGATCTGGATCACCGCCGAGTCGCCCACGTTGATGCGCGCTACATCGGTCTCGTCGACCTTCACCTTGGTCTCGAGCACGCTCATGTCGCTGATCGTGAGCAGCGTTGCCGCGTCCTTGTTGAGCGTGCCCATGATCGCCGTTTCCCCTTCCTCGACGTTGAGCCGCGTCACCTTGCCGCTCATCGGCGCGATGATCGTGGTGCGGCTCAGGGCCTGCTTGGCATCGCGCACCGAGGCGACGGACTGATCGACGCCGAAGGTGGCGGCCTCGTACTGCGCCTTGGTCACCTCGGCCTGCGTCCGCAACTGCTCGAGCTGGTCGTCGCTGACCAGCGTGGGCTGCGTCTTCCTGATGCTTTCCGACCGTTCGAGGTTCCGCTCGGCCTGAATGAGGTTCGCGCGCGACTGCGCCGCCTGTGCGCGTGCCGACGCCAGTCCGGCTTCGGCGCGTTGCAACGCGGCCGTCACCTGCTCGGGGTCGATCTGCAGCAGGAACTGACCCTTCGTGACGATATCGCCTTCCTTGACCGACAGGCGTACGATCTTGCCGGTGACGTCGGCGCTGACATCCACCTTGGTGCGCGGCTGGATCTGACCGCTCGCCGTCACCGAGGCGACCAGATCACGGGCTTCGACGGCCTCCGTGCGGACTTCGACGGCGGTCGTCTGCCCCTTCTTGTAACTCATGTATCCCAGCGCGGCGACGGCGGCAACGACGACGCCACCAACAATGACTTTGACGGTACTGGTCATGAACTGTTCCGGTTAACGAAGAGGACGGCCAACGGCCGCTTCGAGCGTGGTGAACGCCCGTTGGACATCATAGATCGCGGTGATGCGGTCGGTTTCGGCGCGCTCATAGTCGCCGCGCGCCTGCTGCAGGTCGACGATGCTCGCCAGCCCCACGCGGTAGCGCTCGGACGCGAGCTCCAGTGCGGTACGGGCCGTGCGGACGTTTTGTTCCTGCAGCGTCACCGTCTGCTGCGCCGTGTTCAGCGACAGGAAAGCCGCCGTGACTTCGGACTCGACGCGCAGTTGCTGGTTGCGCAGGTCGTTCTGGGCGTTGTTGCGCGTGACACTGGCCTGCTCGACCTGCTGCTCACGCCGGAAGCCGTTGAAGATCGGCAGCGACAGGGTGGCCGAAAGGCTGTACGGGTTGCGCGTGAAGCCAAGCGGGTACTTGCCCTGCGCGTCCTTGATGGCCTGCGCCTGGGCATCGGAAAATCCGAACGAGGGGCACTGGTCGAGGAAGTTGTTCAGGCCGAGCGTCGCGCGCACTTCTTCCGTGCGGATGCAGCTGGCCGTGGCGGCCGCTCCGCTCACCTGACGCTGCGCAATCAGCGCATCCGTGTCGGTGAACCGATTGGTGAAGGCCGAGACACCGGCCTGCACCGACAGCGACGGGAAGTACGAACTCCTGGCCGATGAGATGCTGCGGCTCGCCACTTCCTCGCGGGCGCGCAGCGCGTCGAGCTGCGGATTCGACTTGAGCGCATTGGCGAGGATCGTTTCCATGTCGAGCGTGGGAGCGTCCGGCAGGTTCGTGTCGAGCGTGGTGCCGGGAACCGGCGACACACCGATCATCTGGAAGAGCCGCACGACTTCGATGGCCGCCTGATTGCGCTGGTTGAGCGCCGCCACCCGCTGCTGCCCGTTGGCGACTTCTGCGCGCTGCACGTCGAGCTGCGTGCCCGAACCCACCTGCAAGCGGGCCTGCGCGAGCTGCAACTGAACCGCGGTCGTGGCGACCAGGGAATCCTGCAGGTTGGCGCGGGCCTGGGCCTGCAGGGCGGTCAGGTACTGGGCCGTCACGTCGTTGCGCACGCGCTGCTCGGCAACCTGGATATCGGCCTCGGTCGCGTCCTGACTGGCCTGGGCTCCGCGCCGGTCGTTGATCGTGGCCAGCGACAGGTTCAGCGACGCCGACGCCGCGAGGTCGGTGTTCAGCTGGTTGTTGGTCGATCCGAAGGCCTGACCCTGAACCAGCGTCGGACGGCCTTCGCGGTACCCGCCGCCAAAGCTGGTGTTGATGTTCGGCAGGAACGCGCCGGTCGTCGACCGCAACTGTGCGGCGGCGGTGCGTCGCGCGTTGACCGCGTTGGCGTATGTCGGATTGTTGCGCCGCGCCAGGGCAATGGCGTCGGCAAGCGTCAGGACCCCGCCGGGCGCCAGCGAGGGCGCCGGTGCTTGTGCCGTCAGGGCCGAGGGAGCGAGCGCGCCAGCAGCGGCAGCCAGCATGATCGCGAAAGCGGAAATGCGCATGAGAGCGGGGCGGAAGAAGGTCATGGTCAGGGGGCCGTACGGTCACTGGATTGGGACGGTTTCAGCCGATTGGCTGCATCCACATGCGACATCACGGAAGGACGATTCGTTTACTTGCTGCTCGTCCGAACAGGGCGAGTCCGACTCATGGTGGCGCATCATCCCGCAATGCATCGAAGCTGCGCGCGGGAATCTGCACGCGCAGCAACCGGCCGAGACTGTCGGCCCAGATGAAACGGGTCTCACCCGTACTGGTGGTCAGGCGCCAGCGCCGGGCAATCCGGTGTGATCCGGCAATGATCACCGTATCGCTGGTCACTTGCAGGGCGAGGTGCACAGTGCCTTGCCGGTTGGCGATCGGGGTGAGCACCGGAATGGTGATGGAATCGCCGACCTGCAGGGGACGTCGCACGATCAGCGCGTACTGCAGCACGCCGTTGTCCTCGAGGACCATCGCGCCGGGTTCCAGCAGGTACTCGCGTGCGGCCTCGCCGCTGACGCTGCGGGCCAGGGTCGTGAACCGGCCCCGGACCCGCTGGCCCCCGAGGCGAAGCGTGACCGAGGCGCCAGTCCGCTCCTCGACCGTATAGCGCAGGGGCGTTCCGGCGGAGTCGGCCTCGAGCCGGATCGCCGCCCTCCGCTCGCCCATTGCCGACTCGGCCCGCAGTTCGAGCGCCGCGCCGCTGGCCGAGTTGACCCGGTGCATGGAGAACTGCTCGCGTCCCGCGCGCTGGTCGCGCAGGAACAGCGTAAAGCTCCCGACGTCGAGCGGCTCCTGTGGCCGGATCTCCGGCAGCGTTGGGTTGCTGCGGTCGGTGACCGACGCGCCTGCCAGGAGGCCTGGCAGTAGCGACAGCCCGACCGTGGCAACGATTCGGGTCGAAAGCATCAATGAAAGATAGTCGAAGCCGGGGAGTCCCTTCACGGTTCGCTGGCCCATCACGGGACAGTCGGGGTATTGTGGGACGATGACGGCGCATACTGCGGGCCCCGACGCACCGATGTCCGAAGCGATGCCCGAGCCTTCGGAGCGGTGGCCCCTGTGGTGGGTGGCCAGTGCGTCGGTGTCGCTGCTGGCCCTGGCCGCCTGGCAGCGCACCCCCTCCTGGGGCTGGGTGGCGGTTGGCGCCGCCGGTGCCCTCGCGGCGGCAATCGGTACGCGGTCTGTGCGGCGCCCCCGCTGGTGGGCGGGCGGGGCGACCGCGATGCTGACGTTCGGCCTCGCCATGGCGATCGGCGAAACGCTGACCCTGCAGACCGTGACCCGGGACTGGGCGCGATGGTCGGCGCAGGAACGCGAAAGCCGCGCGGCGCGAGTGGCCAGCAGCATGTCGACGGTGGCCGTGCGCCTGACCGACGCGGCCAATCGCGTCGTGCGGGACTCGGGCCTGGTGGCTCGTCTGACGTCGGCCTCCCCGCCAGCGACGGTCGGGATTGCACCGCCGCTCGATGGCAGCGTCGAGTCGGCCCTGCTGGTCTTCCACGGCGAGCGGTTGGTTGCCCGCGCGGGACAGGTACGCACGGTCGTGCCGGCCAGCGGACCGGTTGGCCTGCGCCTTGTTGACGAGCCGTTCTATGCCTCGCTGATGTCACGGGCCGCGACACCCGACGGCTCGGTGCAGGTTGTGGCGGTGGCGCTCGTTTCCGCGATTCCGCCGGCCGACCGGTTCTCGCGCACGCTCGCACAAACCCTGGCCGGACGCACCGACGTTTCCCTCACCATCGTGGAATCGCCCGACTCTTCGCGGGTCGAGGAGGGGGCCAGTGTCGTGGTCGTGCCCGACGGCCCGCGCCGCCTGGCGCGCGTGCGCGCTTTGGAGCGCTCGGAGGACGAAACGCATCTCGCCCTGTTGCAGCAGGCGCGCACGCGCACCGGCGTGCCACTCGCCATCGCCGCGCTGCTTATGCTCGTGGCGAGTTGGCGGCGGCCGGCGCGCACCGTGCACCGGTGGGCGGTCACGGCCGTGCTGTTGCTGGCGATTGCGGTTGCCCCGCTCAGCGCGCTGTCGAATGTCTCGCCGCTGTTCGATGCGTCGAGCTATTACGCGTCGATGGGCGGCCCCCTGACGGCCAACGTGGCCTCGCTGCTGCTCACCACGGCGCTGTGCCTCGCGTTGTTGTTCCTCACGCTGCGCAGCGGGCGTGTGGCGCGACTCGCCAGCTCGCGCGTACTCGCCACGGTGCTCGTGCTGGTGAGTGCCACCCTCGGACCGTTCATCCTGCGCGACCTGTCGCGTGGCATCGTCCTGCCCGCGAACGGCGTGAACATCGAGTTGTGGATCGCGTGGCAACTGGCCATCGCGCTGGCCGGCGCGTCGGTGCTGCATGCGGGGGCCGCGGTGGGACGCACCGTGCTGGGCAAGTTGCGCGGGCTTCCACCCATGACCGCCCCGTCGCTGGCAATCCTCGCCGCGCTGCTGGCCCCCACGCTGTGGGAGGCGCCCGGCGGGTGGCCCGCGTGGTATCCGGCGTTGTGGGTGCTGTCCATTCTCGCACTCACGCTCACGCGGCGTGGCGTGGCGCTCGTCACCGGTGCGGCCGTCATCGCCGGCGCCGGGGCGACCACGCTCACGTGGGGTGCCACGGTGCGTGCGCGCATGAATCTCGCACAGTACGATCTCGCGC
>CAZPON010000224.1:0-5924 GCA_964588045.1 uncultured Gemmatimonas sp. | reverse complement strand
GACACGTGGTGGCAGACGGAGACCGGCACCATCATGATCACGCCGTTGCCGGGCGTGACGCACACCAAGCCCGGCTCGGCCACCACGCCGTTCCCCGGGGTGCGCGCGGCGCTGCTGGACACGGCAGGCAACGAGGTGAAAGTGGGCGGCGGGTTGCTGGCGCTCACGCATCCGTGGCCGTCGATGCTGCGCACGATCTGGGGCGACGACCAACGGTACGTCGACACGTACTTCTCCAAGTGGGCCGGGCGTCCCGATCTGTACTTCCCCGGTGACGGCGTGAAGCGCGACGAAGATGGCTACTATTGGATCCTCGGCCGCGTGGACGATGTGCTCAACGTCGCGGGCCATCGCATTGGCACGATGGAGGTCGAGAGCGCGCTGGTCGACCATCCGGCCGTGGCCGAGGCCGCCGTGGTGGGCAAGTCGCACGAGCTCAAGGGGCAGGCGATCGCCGCGTTTGTGACGCTCCGCACCGGATTCTCCTCGAGTGCCGGGCTGCGCGACGAATTGCGCGAGCATGTGGCGCTCAAGATCGGCGCGCTGGCCCGGCCCGACGACATCCTGTTCAGCGCGGATCTCCCGAAGACCCGCTCGGGTAAGATCATGCGCCGCCTGTTGCGCGACATCGCGGAGGGACGCGCGCTGGGCGACACGACGACCCTGGCCGACCCCGCTGTCGTCGCCAGCCTGAAGGACCAATACGAAGCACAGGAGTCGTAATGTCATGACACTCTTCGGCAGGCTGTTCCCGGAAACGCTTTTTCCCCGCCGGCTTTCGATCGACGCCGAGCAACGGCTGCGCATTGCCCATGCGCGCGCGGAAGAAGCCCTGGTACGCACACACGTCGAGAACGCGCTCATGTTCGGGGAATCGCTCGCTCCCGAAATCGGGTACGAGCGCGCCCTCGATATCTACGTGCGCGAGCTGAGCGTGCCCGATCCCCTCGCGAGCGTCATCGCGACGCGGGCGCTCGTTGCGCTCGGCGAGACGCTGGTGCCGATCGCGCCGCCGGCCACCAACGACGAAGGCACTGCGAATGCAGTGCCCTTGCCGAAGCTTCACCTCGACGACGCCGAGCGCCGTCGCCGCGCTTAGTTGGGCGGCTTCGGGGCCGCCGCGGTCAGCGAGTCGACGATCTGCTTCATGCGATCGACCGACGTGCCATTCGGCAACTGGATGTTGCCGATGAAGATCGTCGGCGTGCCGCCCACGCCACGGTCCTCGCCGGCCTTCTTGTTGGCCTGGATGCGCGGCATGTTCTTCTGCGTGTTGTAGCAGTCAGCGTACACCTTCATGTCGATGCCGAGCTGCCCGGCGTAACCGTCGAGCACCTTGCGTGGATTGGACGTGGCCTGCCCGTTCCACCGGTCCTGCCCGTTGTAGATCAGGTCGTGCATCTCCCAGAACTTGCCCTGGTCGGCGGCGCAGGACGCGGCCAGTGACGCGGCCAGGGTGTTGGGGTGGATCGACGTGATCGGGAAGTCGAAGTACCGGAAGTTGGCGAGGCCGACGTCGATAATGCGCTCGCGCATGTCCGGCTCGGAGACCGCCGAGAAGCTGGCGCACATCGGGCACTCGAAATCCCCGAACTCCATGATCGTCACCGGCGCATTGGGATCGCCGCGCAGGTAGCCCTCGGCGGGCGGCAGGGACGCGAGCATCGCCGGATCGAGCGTGATCGTTGGCTGCTTGTTGGCCCTGATCTGATACCAGATGGCGCCGGCGCCCGCGATCACCAGCACGGCGATCAGCGCAAAGAATGGCGTGCGGGACTTGGTGGGCGTTGCTTTTGCCACTCGTTCTCCTAAGTCGTCCGGCGAGCAGCCGGTAAGTGTCCAGGATCCGTTGTCGCGCGGCGTGGCTTCGTGCGCGAACCGTCGGTTGATCGGCAATCTACGAGCAGCGCTTGCCGCTGGCTACGTCCAATTCCACTGCTGGCTCGCCAGATTGGGATCATGTACGCCGAACACCTGCGCATTCCTGTTGGCGTTGGCGCCGGCGCGTTGCATGTCGAACGCGTGGGGCGCGGCGGGCCGCCGGTCGTGCTGCTGCACGGCTTCGGGACGTGCACGTTCCTCTGGCGACAACTGACCCCCGTCCTCGCGACCGCGGGCTACACCGCACTCGCCATCGACCTGCTGGGCCACGGTGCGCCGGATCGCCCCCTCGATGCGTCGTATTCGCTGGCCGCCCAGGCCGAGTACCTCGCGCGCGCCCTGGCGGCACTCCGGCTGCCTCGCGTCGCCGTGATCGGACAGGACATCGGCGCGCTGGTTGGCCTGCTGCTGGCGGCCAATCCCCGCGCGAAAGTCGACTCGCTCCTGCTGCTGTCACCACCCGATCCGGATGACCTGCCCGGACCCGAGATCCGCGCGCTGCAGCGCTCGTCGGCCCGACTGGCGCTCAACGCCAATTCGCTGTTCGGGGCCCGTCCAGCCCTTGCCGGCCATCTCGAGAGCGGTGTCACCGCGCCCGGGCGCATGCCGTCGCTGCTCGTGGCCCGCTACCTGGCCCCCTATGTGGACGTCGACGGCTTGAACGTGCTGCTGCAGCGCGCGTCGGCGGTGGAGCTGACCGATGAGGCGCGGGCGAGCGTGGCAGAGGTCGATGTTCCCACCCTCGTTGTCGAAACCGGCGACGATCGTGATCCGCCGCCCAGCGTGGTGTGGACGGAACTGCTCCCGAAAGCCGCGGTGACGGTGGAGTGGCTGGACGGTGTCGGCCGGCTCGTCCCGGAGGACGCACCCAATCGACTGGCGCCGCTGGTACTCGGCTGGCTGCGCAGTCAACGAAATGCGTGACCTGTGCGTCAACTTCAGAGAGCGTACCGCCCGGGGATTTTGGTAAGTATTTCCGTGCCGCGCCCCTATGAACGACCCCCCTCGAGCGGTTAGATTCAACAGGCTGGCCGGACGCTCCGGCCGGTTCCGTACTTCGACGTACTACCCAGAGGAAATGGCTAAGCCCAAGCTTCGTCCGCGACGAGACGTCATGGTGAACTCTCCCTACCAGGAAGCCCGTGACGAGCTGTTCCAGCAAATCATGCAGTGTGGTGTCATCGGGTGTCATCCCGAAGACCAGAAGGAGTGGTTCGACCAGACGTTGGCCTACCTTGCCGGGCGTTATCCCGAGCTCAAGCCAACGGAAATCACCGAACTCCGGACTCTTGGCGAGCGCTTCGCCCAGCCGCCCAAGTCCCAGGTGCAGGAAGCCGCCGCGGTCTGATTGCCGCCGCGCCCACTTCGCGATACGAACGCCTCCGAGTCTGCGGGGCGTTCGTCATTTCCGGGATCCGCGTCAGCGGCTCAGCGGCACCACCGGTTCACGCACGCGCTCGCGCCACAGCATCAGGGTGTAGTCGATCGTTGCCGCCAGGCCCAGCGAACCCACGATCACCACCAGCGCGGTCACCACTGACGGCGCCACGAGCACGGCGATGACGGTGGCCAACTGCAGGGCCGTCACCACCTTGCCGATCGGCCGGGCCTTGAAGGCAATGGGCCGCAGCCAGCTCACGTTGCGCGCGACGAAGAACCCGACCACCGACATGACATCGCGGAACATCATTGCGATGGCCTGCCAGATGCTGAACTGCCCGCCAAGGACGTAGCTGACCACCACCGCGAGCATGAAGAAGCGGTCTGCGATGGGGTCGAGCAGGGCGCCGAATCGCGATGCGACCTGGGCGCGGCGGGCCAGCCAGCCGTCCAGGAAGTCGGTGAGCGAAGCCAGGCCAATCAGGGCAAGTCGCGTCGCCAGGGCATCGGTCGCCACGAACCCCACCGCCAGCACGACGCGCGAGCTGGACACGAGGTTGGGCAGCGTGAGAAGTGCCGTTCGCGACATGAGTGATATTACGCCGGATCGCGTCGCGCGTGCCACTCGTGAGGATCCACTGCCGGATTCCGGCGTTGAGGTTATCGTGCGTTTCATGACGTGGAGACGGTGGGCTCCGTTGGTTGGGACAGGCGGGGTCGCAGGCAACCGGGCCGCGCCGTGAGCATGCCGCTCGATCAACTGACGCTGATCGCGCTTGGCATCGCGGTGCTGGTGCTGTCGTGGGACATCCTGCTCGCCGGCTGGATGGCCGCGCGACGCGAAGCCCCGAGCGCCTTCACGTACCTGGCCAGCGTCTGCGGCCTCCTGGTGGCACCCGCGCTCGTAGTCGCCGTTGCGACCGGCACCGAAGACGGCGCGCGCACCGTTTCGGGCATCGCCTGGTTGCTGCCGGTGGTGTGCGCGGCGTTCGTGCTGCAGGCGCTCTACGCGATGCTGGCCGGCCTGCTCTCGCCGGTGGTTGCGCTGCCGATCCTGCTCTACGACCTGGTGGTGACCGCCGTCGCCACTGGCGACTATCTCGTGACATCACACGGGTCGGCACCGCTGCCACTGCAGGCCGCCGTGGCCGCGCGCGATGTCGTGGTGGGCATGACGGCAGGCCGGGCCGCGCTCGTCTCACCTCTGGCCATCCTCGTGCCCATGATCGCGCCGGCGTATCCGGCACGGTGGCGACTGTCAGCCGTTGCGCGCGCGACACTCGTGCTGGCGGCAACGGCGGTTACGACGCTGATGGTGATCGAGTGGCCTCGCGGCGTGGCCGCCGTGCGCAGCTATGATCGGGCCATCTCGACGTCCATGCAGGCCCGCCCGCAGGGGGACTTCGCGCTGGGCATGCGCTTCCTGCCAGTGCTCCAGGGGCCACCCTCGGCGCGGACCATCAAGGCCGATCGCGCGTTGGCCGAGATGTTCGGGCCGGACGTGGTTCTCCTCGTGCTCGGCGACGAGGGCACCCGCGCCAGTGCCCTCGATTCGCTGTCCCGCGTGCTCGAGCCATTCCGTGCCGACAGCACCCGCATTGCCGTGGCGCTGTACTACGGACGCTCGCCGTCGGCAGCCAATGATCCGGCGCGCCTGCAGGCCCTTGAGCGGGTGCTGGAACGGCTCAAACCCGACGTGCTCTTCCCCGCCATTGGCGATGCCCTGCCCTCGGTGCTCCCGACCCAGACGCCGAGCATCAGTTGGTGGCGACTGCTCATCAGAAACGCCGACGACGTGCGTCGGCGGGTGCGGCCGGCCACGCGTATCGGCATCGCGCTCACGCGCCTGGACGCCCGCGACAGCGCCCTGTACGCCTGGGCACGCTCCGCCGGGTCACGGGCCGATCTCGTGGGCGCCGTGGTGTATCCGTCGTTCGCCGGGCTGCCCGGGGTCGACGCCCGTCTGCGGGCGCTCGACCGCTGGCATGCCCGCGCCGCCGACAGCACGCGCCGCCCGCCGGGGCACTGGCTCCTCGAGGTGGGCGGATTTCCGCACGCCCACGGGGACGCGGCCCAGTTGGGCGCCATTCGCCACGCGCTGGCCTGGGGCTCGCGTCGCCCGTGGATCACCGCGGCCATCGTGGCCGAAACCGGCGACCACGACGCCTGGACAGGGGTCCGGGCGGCCAACGGTCGCGTGCGCACGGCGTGGCCGGCGCTGTCGGCGGCGGCCGCCGGCATGCGCGAGGCGCGGTCACGGTCCCGCTAGCGGAGACCGAAAGTCCTTCCGTCTCGCAGACCCACGATGCATCATGACTTCTCGTAGCCGAGTCTGGAGTGCATCTGGTTCTGCGCGCGTTTCCCGCAATGCTTTTTTCGGAGTTGTCGGTGATTTCTGACGTTGATATGCGTTTTCGTGGGCGATCCTCATGGACGCCGCGTCAGGTCACATCCCGGCACACGCTCGCCCGCGCGACGGGCGCACTGGCTGACACGATCGCGGGGCCCCTGCAGGCGGCCGCCAGGCCGCTGACGCGCCTCATGATCTTGTGCGCGCTGGCGGCGGGACTCGGCGGAGCGGACACCGCAACCGCCCAGACGATACCGCTCCTGAACGGCGTTCCGATAAACGGGATCGCGGATGTCGAGGGCGGGGAAAAGAG
>CAZPON010000223.1:0-5997 GCA_964588045.1 uncultured Gemmatimonas sp. | reverse complement strand
AATGCCGGCGGCGCGTTCCGCCTCGCGCAAGTCGGTTGAGCGATCGACGATGGTCAGGGCGAGTCCCACGGCGACCACCGACACCGCAATGTCGCTCATCACCAACACCGTCGTCATCCTGCCGAACCGAACGCGAGTGCCGCCCCGCATGTGCTGCTGGATGTCGCGGCCGGTGATGCGCAGGGCAGGCACCACACCCGCGACGGTCGCGCTCACGCACGCGAGGACGAGCGCATGCAACACCGTCGTGCGGGTGACGCCCAGTGAAAGCCAGTATGGCAGTGCCTGCTCACCGGCGATTGCCGCGAGGTTCACATGACCGAGCAGCCAATCGACCGTGAAGATGCCAACGCCCGTCGCCAGCACCGCCATCACCAGCGTCTCCACGAAGATCTGCGACACGATGCGAGACCGGCTCGCCCCGAGCGCCGTGCGAATGGCGATTTCCCTGAAGCGTGTTGCCGTGCGCGCATAGACGAGCATGGCCACATTGCCACACGCCACCAGCAACAGCGCCAGCATCAGCAACTGCACGAATCGGAATTCGGGCAGCGCGTCGAGGCCACCACGTGGCAATCCCAGGTAGAGCAGGCCGAACGGCACCACTTCCGGGCGCAATTGCCGGCGACGGGTAGCCTCGGCGCCGTCAGCCAAAGGCGGGCGAGCGATGGTCGCCAATTCACTCTGCGCCTGTTCGGCCGACGTGCCGTTGCCGAGTCGCCCGACAATGCGTACCGGCGTGTTCCGCCCCGCGCGCGTGAGCGGATCGTGGCGCAGCGGCAGCCACACCGCTTCCTGCGAGGGAAAATGGAAACCTTCCGGCATCACACCAACCACAGTCGTCAGCGTACGGCCGATCCGGATGGCGCGTCCGATGATGCGAGAATCGGATTGAAAGCGGGACGTCCACAACTGGTGACTGATCACCACCACCGGCGGCGCGCCCTGCTCTGCGTCGGCAGTACTGAAGCCACGACCGAGTTGCGGTGTGGCCTGCAGCACTTCGAACACAGTCGGCGAGATCTGCGCACCCGGCATCGGTTCCGACGTCCCGTCGCTGGGACCGACGTTGTAGGACGACGCGCGAAATGCAGCGAGTGAAGAAAAACTCCGGAGTGTGCGCGACCAGTAGTCGAATTCTTCGTAGGCGGTGCCGGTGACACCGGAGGTCACAGGATCCCAGTAGCGAATGGCGCGAACGCGATTGTCGGCGTCGCCCGGCAGCGGAGCCTTGAGCGAACGCGCCAGATGCGCCGGCGCAATGCCGACCGGAATTCCGACGGCCAGTGCAAACACGGCCGCCAGGCTGAGGATGGGGTTCTTCACCAGCATCCGGAACGCCAACTTGACGTCCAGCCACGATACGTGGATGCGATCGAAGGATCCAGGGCGGATTCTCTGCATATCAGGGACTCGCGGGTTTGATGCGCTTTTCGAACCAGTAGTGCGCATGGGGTTCGTCGTTGAACGCCGGGACTTCCTGATATCCGTTGCGACGATAGAGCGCCTGCGCTTCGTGCAGGCTCCGGTTGGTTTCGAGACGCAGCTGCGTCATGCCGAAACCCGCAGCTTCCTTTTCGAGTGCGAGCAGCAAACGACGACCAACGCCCGAGCCGCGCACTTCACGGGATACCCACATGCGCTTGATCGAACCGACACCGGGCTCGGTTCCCATGAGCGCGCCACAGCCCACGGGACGGCCGTCGAGACGCGCGACGAGAAACGCGCCACGGGGCGGCCTGAGATTCGCGGTGTCAGCCGGAATCGACTGGTGCGCATTGAAGCCGCCGTCAAAGCGTTCGCCCAACTCCGTGAAGTAGCGTTCGAGACACCATTTCACATCAGCGCTGTCAGGGTCCTCGATGGAAATCCTGGTGAACGACAGGTTGAGCAGCTTCTCCACTTCCGACATGGCCGCCACGAGACGCGTGCGCTCGGCGTCGCTCAAGGGCTCGAGGGTCCCTTCGGCGAATCGGTCGCCAAGCCGATCGAGCTCCTGCACCTCCTTGAGGCCCGCAGCCGTAAGACTCGCACGCCGGCTGCGCAGATCCGATTCGAGGGGCGCGACCGCGATGAGACCGTCACCTTCAAGCGCGCGCAGCATGCGGCTGAGATAGCCCGAGTCGAGGTCGAGCCGAGCGCGAAGCTCTCGAACATCGGCGCCGTCCCTTCCGATCTCGAAGAGCAGGCGAGACAGCGCGAGTGGTCGCTCGCGGCCGAGGAATCGGTCGGTGAACACGCCAACCCGCAAGGTGAGCGCGCGATAGAAACTCCGGACCGCGGGAATGGGGTCGGTCGCGCTCACGCTTCTCGCGCCCAGCGAAAGGCTTCGGCCATTGAAGGTTCCTTGCCGTGCAGCAACACGCCCGTGGCGAAGATCTTCCCGGCCGCCCGCCTGAACGTCCACGCCGACATGGCCAGGAACAGCACCGCGAGAACCGGCTCCCACCACGGCACACTCGTGGCCAGCAGTCGCACCGGCGACACGGCCATCGACGTGAGCGGGAAGATCGCAAGCACCTGCGCCACGGTCGACTCGGAGCGCGAGATCAGGTTGAACGCCAGCATTGCTGGCAGCATCGGGATGAAGAGCATCGCGGTCCGAGGCGACGAGTTCGGATCGTCGATCGTCGCGGCGATGGCGGCCATGAAGGCAAACCACATGGCCGTGCCGAGCACGGTGGTGAGCGCGATGAGTGCCAATACGCCAAGCTCGGAAGGCAACGGCGGCAGCGTCACACCGGACTTGCCCATGAGACGCGGCAGCACCGTTGTCGCGATGAGCATGCTCGCGGCCAGAAAGACCGTCCCGACGACCGCCGCGCCCGCAAGGCCGATGATCTTGCCGTCCATCCATGTCTGCGGCTGCACCATCGACAACATCTGCTCGGTGATGCGCTGCTGTTTCTCGCCTGTGATCCCGGCGAACAATGATGCGAAACCACTGAACAAGACGAAAAGGCCCAATCCAATCAGGATGGCAGCGTACAGACGGCTCGATGAGGAATCGGTGCCTGTGCGCATGTTCAGCATTTCCACGCCGACGGTGAAAGGCGTGGACAGCGCGCGGCGCTCATCAGGCGAGATCGGGAGCCGGCCGTACGCTGCCATCTGGCTCGCGCTGGTCAGGGCGGGCGCCACGCGCGCGGTCCATGCAGCCTTCCTGCGCACGATGATCACGCCATGTCCGGCGTCATCAAGCAGCAGTGCTCCCGGAATCGAGCCGGCCGTGACCGCGTCACGCGCCTCGCGCGTCGTACTGTAGCGGTTGGTGTTCCATGTGACGCCGTCCACGCCGGGCAGCGGATAGCCCAACGCCCCGGCACCAACCACCGCGACCTCGGTTTGACTTGAGCGCGAGCCCGACGCGAGCTTCGATACACCCGACACGAGTGTGCTCAGGCCCAGCATCAGGCCCACGCCGATGAACTGCTGACGCCACTTCACGAATCGCGTGAACTCCCACTGCGCGATGGTGGCGACCTGATGCCAGCGAGTCATGCCGCCTCCGTTGCAATAGCAGGGGCAGCGCCGCCGACCACGTTGACATAGACGTCGTGCAGGGACGGTTCGTCGGTGCGCACACGCACGATGCTCATCTTGCTGGCGCAGAGCACGAGGAGGTCGCCGACATGATGTCCGCGCGCCAACGTGACCACGAGATTGGCGTCGGCATCGCGAATCACGTCCACGACCGCAGCGTGCGCGCGGATAGACGCGAATGCGTCAGGCTGCTCGTCTTCCGCGGTGAGTACCAATCGCGCACCTGTGCCCCAGCGCTCGCGAATCTCCGGCATCGTGCCCGACAACACCTCATGCCCATGCTGCATCACGAAGATGCGATCGGCGAGACGCTCCACCAAGGACATCTGATGCGCGCTCAGGATCACGGTGGTGCCTTGCGCGCGCAGTTCAGCGACGAGCCCGAGAAACAATTCCTGGTTGAGCGGATCGAGTCCACTGAACGGTTCGTCGAGGATGGCACATGTCGGCGCATGCAGCACGGCCGCCGCGAACTGCACCTTCTGCTGATTGCCCTTGGAGAGTGTCTTGACCTTGTCCTTGGCGCGCGGCAACAGCTCGATCCGGTCGAGCCAGCGTTCGGCGGCGCGCTTGGCCGCGCTCCCATCGAGGCCGCGCAGCGTTCCGAAGTAGGTGAGGACCGCAATCAGGGGCATGTCCTGATAGAGTCCGCGCTCTTCGGGCAGGTATCCCAATGACGTCGCCGAAAGCCGCAGGCCAAGTGTCGCGGTCCAGTCTATCCGGCCTTCGTCGGGTCGGGTGATGCCGACCAACATGCGAAGCAGCGTCGATTTCCCCGCGCCGTTGGGACCCAGGAGCGCGAAGATTTCGCCCTTGGCAACCGAGAACGAAATGCCGGCCACGGCGTGCACGCGCGCGAAGCGTTTATGGACGTTGGCGACTTCAACGAAGGACGCGGGGCCGGGCATGGAATCCTGAAATCTCGAGGAATCGAGGCGACTGATATCGTCTGACTTTAGTCAGATAAATGGATATCGTCAAGGATTCGACTTGGGCGGGACGGTCCGCCCTCATGCCGTTCTCCGCGCCCTCGGCGTTGAGTGGCAGGTCCGTGACTAAGGCATCCTGGTTCCCGCCTTCACCACCGATTCCGCCCGGCTCGTCCGCCACGGCGGCGTCGGCAACGCCAGTTGGCGCGGCCACACCTCGTTCAGCGTCGCGCCGTCGTACAAGCGCCCGTTCTTCATCACGTACTGCGTCTTCACCGAGTTGCGCAGGTCGGTGAGCGGGTCGGCGTCGAACACCAGCAGGTCGGCGAACTTGCCTGCCTCGATGGTGCCGATGTCCCGCCCGAAGCCGATCGCCTCCGCGCCATAGATCGTTGCCGCGCGCAACACGTCGTGGTTGGTCATGCCACCGGAACCCATCGCCCACAGTTCCCAGTGGTAGCCCAGCCCCAGCAGCTGGCCATGGCTTCCGATCGCGATACGGGCGCTGTCCTCGATCATGCGCTTCGCGAACTGTGCGTGCTTCGTGAAGACATACTCTTCCTTCAGGAACCAGCCGGCGCCACCCGGGTTCGCACCGCGCCGGCGGCTGCGGACGTCGATGTTGTCCTCGGGCGCGAAGAGGCGCAGCTTCGGGTCGTCGTGCACGTTCTCCGTCGTGTAGAAATAGTTCTCGCCGAAGGGACCGCCGTACGACACCAGCAGCGTCGGGGTGTTCGTCGTCTGTGACGCCTTGAACAGCTGCGTCACGTCCTTGTAGATGGGCGCGATGGGCAGCGCGTGCTCGATGCCGGGATACCCATCGAGCGCACGTGTGAGGTTGAGCTTGAAGTCCAGCCCGCCCTCGGTCGTCGGCATCAGCCGCAGTTCCTTCGCGGCCTGGATGATCCACTGACGCTGCTGACGGTTTCCCGACATGTACATCTTCAGCGTCTTGGTATCGTAGTACTCGCTGTAGCGGCGCAGCACCGTCCTGGCGTGCTCCGCGTCGCGGATGTTCTCGCTGATGAAGACGCCCGGGCCCGTGGAATACGTGCGTGGACCGAGCATCCCGCCAATGTCCACGCGGTCCTGGTAGCTGAGGATGTCCGTGGAGGCCGTCTGCGGATCGCGCGTGGTCGTGACGCCATACGCCAGCGTGGTGAGATACTGCCACGCCTGCAGGGGATGGATCTCCGGGATGAGCCATTGCGCATGGAAGTGCGTGTCCACGAAGCCCGGGGTGATGGTCTTCCCCGTCACGTCGATGATGCGCGCACCCGCGGGGCACATCCGTGTCCGTCGTTCTCGACCGTCGCGGCACGTTTGGTCTCACCGTGATGCTTTCCGGGATTGGAAATGTTCTTCACCAATCTCTTTGTGATGTTCGCGCTCTATCCGGAGTCTCCGATGCAGGGTCTCGTGGGCGCCGTTGTCCTCAACGGCGGCATCCTCGCGGCCTGGCGCGGTTACTGGGCGTCGTCAACCAGGAAAGCACGAGAGCGCATTGCCGTTGTCATGGACGCCA
>CAZPON010000222.1:0-6012 GCA_964588045.1 uncultured Gemmatimonas sp. | reverse complement strand
TGGATCTTCTACATCAATGTTCCGCTCGGCCTGGGCGCAGCGTACCTGGTGTGGGCCAATGTGCGGGACGCCGCGCACCAGGTGCGCGCGAAAACCATCGACGTGCTGGGAATCGTCCTGCTGGCCACCACGATCGGCAGCCTGCAGTGGATGCTGGAGCGCGGGGAGCGCTTCGACTGGTTCGAATCGCGCTTCGTGACGGTGCTCGCGCTGGTCACGGTGACGTCACTGGTGCTGCTGGTGTGGCGTGAGCTCACGGCGAAGGAACCGATCATCGACCTGCGCATCCTCAGGTCACGCCAACTGGCGCCGGGCGTGCTGTTCGCGGCGTTCCTGGGGCTCGCGCTGTACGGCTCGGTGTTCGTGTTGCCGGTGTTCCTGCAGGCGCTGCACGGCTACACGGCAATGCAGACGGGCATGGTGATCCTGCCGGGCGCGATTGCGTCGGCGTTCACGATGGCGATCGTGGGGCGCAACGCCGGCAAGGTGGATGCGCGTCCGATGATCGTGTTGGGGGCGCTCCTGTTCCTGCTGTCGATGTGGATGATGTCGCAGCTCACGCTGGCGTCGGGACAGGACGAACTGTTCTGGCCGCTGATCATTCGCGGCGTGGGGCTGGGCTGCCTGTTCGTGCCACTCACCAACGCGACGGTGGCGGGATTGCCGATGCAGCAGATCGGCCAGGGCACGGGAATGTTCAACCTGATGCGGCAGTTGGGCGGATCGCTGGGCATCGCGATCATGGCCACAATGCTGTCACGGCTCACGAAGGTGGAGAAAGCGGTGCTGACCGACCACGCGGGCGCGTACGATCCGGCCACCCTGGAGCGGCTGAACCTGCTGACCCACGGCATGCTGGCGCACGGCTCGGACGTGGCGATTGCCAAGCAGCAGGCGCTGATGGTGCTGGACCGGCAGATCAGCGCCCAGGCGAGCGTGCTGGCGTTTTCGCGGCTGTACCTGCTGAGCGGGATCCTGCTGGTGGCGGCGCTGCCGTTGTTGCTGATATGGAGGACAGGGAGGGCAGTGCCATTGAAGGGGGAGATACCGCATTAGAGGGTTGAGTTGGGAGGGACTGCAGAGGGTGGAGGAACGGCAGATAGCCAGAGTCCCCATCCGGCACGTCCCAGGCCACTCCCCCTCCGCCCCCGACTGTGATTGCTTTCAGTGCTATGCCCAATCCGTCCCGCGCCGATGCCCTGGGGTTGGTCCACGAGTGGACCCAGTCGGAGTCCCTCCGCAAGCACATGCTGGCCGTCGAGGCGGCCATGCGCGCCTATGCCCGGCGCTTTGGCGAGGAGGAGGAGCTCTGGGGGGTAACCGGGCTCATCCACGACTTCGACTACGAGCGATTTCCTAACAATTCGCAGGCTGCCGACGTCGAACATCCGTCAGAGGGTGTCCAACACCTGCGCCGCCTGGGCTGGCCGGAAGTGGCCTGCGAGGCGGTGCTTGGCCATGCCGACTACACCGGCGTGGCGCGGACATCGCTCATCGCAAAGACATTGTTCGCCTGCGATGAGCTGACCGGACTGATCACGGCGTCCGCACTGGTGAAGCCTTCACGCGCGGTGGCAGATGTGGACGTTGCGGGAGTGCGCAAAAAGATGAAGGACAAGGCCTTCGCACGCGGCGTGAATCGCGACGATGTCATTCGTGGTGCCGACGCGCTCGGGGTCCCGCTGGATGAGCACATCGGGGTGGTGCTCGCGGCCATGCAGGCGGCGGCGCCATCACTCGGCCTCGCGGGTTCGGCTGCGGCGTCGGCCCCTGCTTCAACGCCGTCCGGCGGGGACGCGTAATTCCGATGACGACCCGACGACCAGGGATCTCGCTGGTGGATCCGTCGGCGGAGCCGATTCCCCCCGGGAAGGCGACGCTGGATCAATCCGGGTCGGGCGACGATCAACCGTCGGCGCCCGAAGGCCGTCTGGGTGACAAGGTGGTGCCCATTGGTCCGGTCCTCGCGGATCGACCGGCGGGAGCAGGCAGTTCGGCGGGCAGTGGCGCGATCAGCGCCGACGCGCTCGAGGAACGCGCGCTGGTGCTGGCTGCGCAAGCGGGTGATCGCACCGCCTTTGCGGGGTTGGTGCACCGTCATCAGCGGCGCGCGTATGCAGTGGCTCGCTCCATCGTGTTGTCGCACGACGACGCCGAGGACGCGGTGCAGGAAGGGTTTCTGCATGCGTTCCGCGCGCTCGAGCGATTCCGGCCGGAGCAGGCATTCGGTGCGTGGTTGCATCGCATTGTGGCCAATGCCGCGCTGGACATCGCGCGGCGGCGGAAGGTGCGGGATGCGGACGAGTTGCCGGAGACCCTGGCGTCTCCGCATCGCGATCCGGCCGTGGCCGACGAGTTGAAGACGCGCCTGGCCCAGGCGCTGGCGACATTGGGTGAACGACAGCGGTCAGTGATCGTGCTGCACGATGTGGAAGGCTACAAACATGCGGAGATCGGAACGCTCCTCGGAATTCCCGAAGGCACCGCCCGATCAGACCTGCACCATGCCCGGGCGCACTTGCGGCGCCTGTTGGGCAACCTGCGGAGTACGGAATGAAGGACTTCATGCGGACCGACAACGAACGAAGCGCGGGCGCCGATGCCGACGTGACGGCCGTGTTGCGCACCGTCTACGCGAGCCCTCGCGACGAGGGATACTGGCAGGGCCTCGAGCAGCGCGTGATGGCGCGGCTGAACGAGGCGCCGGTGGTCGCGTGGTGGTCTGTGCTGTCCGAGTGGCGAACGGCCGGCGCCATCGCGGCGACGCTGGCGCTGCTCCTGGCCGGCGCCACGCTGGTGCGTGACATCGCCCTCGATCGTTCGGCCCGCGAGATCGCCGCCCGCACCGTGATCGAGTCCGGCCTGCCGGTCGATGACGCGACCTTCTCGTTCGGCGCCCGGCTGCGTTTGCCCGCCGATGCGCCCGAGCGCTATCTCGATCCTTTCGACTACTAGCCACAACCGTCGTCCTGTGTCCACCACTCCCCGCCCCAAATCGCTTGCCCTGATGTTCCTGCTCGGGGCGTTCCTCACCGGTGGCGCAGTCGGCTTTGCCGCCGACCGCGCTGTCACCCGGGCCAAGCCCTCGCGTCAGTACGACGCGAAAGCCATGCGCGACGAGCTTGCGCAGCAGTTGTCTCTCTCGACCGATCAACGTCGGGTCATCGATTCCATCTTCGACTGGCGTCGGGCCCGCTCCAAGGAAATCATGCAGCAATATCAGCCTTCGCTCGATTCCGCCCGTGACAGTGCCCGCGTCCTGATGCTGCAGGCGCTCGACACGGCGCAGCAGACCACATTCCGGGCGCTCATCGAGCGCAACCAGCGCACGGCCGACAGTGCCGCGCGGGCGCGCGAGGGCGGACGATGACCGCCCGGTTCGCGATCACTCCCGCAGTGCTGTTCGCCGGGGCGGTCCTGATGGCCGCCCCGCTTGACGCATGGGCACAGACCGCCGAAGAGGCGCGCCCGATCTCGCTGGCCGATGCCATCAAGCAGGCGCAGCGCAATGCGCCGGCGGTCATCCAGGCCAACGGAATGCAGCGCAACAGCGTCGCCGCGTATCGCTCGGCGATGGGCTCCTACCTGCCGTCGCTGAACTTCACGATGGGCACCGCCCAGACGAAGGGCGTGCAGTACTTCCAGGGCGCGCTCATCCCGATCACGGGCAATCCGTGGAACTACAACAACGGCGTCTCGACCAACCTGCAACTGTTCGATGGCATGGCGCGCTGGCAGGAACTGAAGCGCGTGCGCGCAACGCAGGACGTCGCCGAAGTCAGCGGAGTGCAGGCGCGCTTCGATGCCGAGTTGAGTGTGAAGCAGCAGTACTACGCGGCACTGGCCGCGCGTGAATCGGAAGCGGCAGCGAAGGCGCAGCTCGAGCAGGCGGAGCAGCAACTGAAGGCGTCGTCGGCGCGCGTGTCGGCCGGCGTGGCCACCAAGTCGGACTCGCTCCGGTCGGCCATCCAGGTCGGCAATGCGCAGTTGGCCGTGCTCACCGCCCAGAACGACCTGCGAGTGGCGAATGCGGCGCTGACGCGCGTGGTCGGCTCGACCACCACGGTCACCGCCATCGCCGAGGATACGGCCGACGTGCTCGAGCCGATTCCGGCCGAGGCGGAGCTGGAGGCGATGGTCACCGGCGGACCGTCGGTGCTGCTGGCCGAGGCGAACGTCGAAGCGGCCAAGGCATCGAAGAAGGCGCAGAAGGCGTCATACTTTCCGACGCTGTCGATGTCGTACAACTTCACGTTGACGCAGAGCAGTTCGGCGTTCAGCGCGAGCGACGTGTGGCTGCTCTCGGGCGCGTCGCCGAACCGCAAGAACCTGAACTTCAATCTGTCCTATCCGATCTTCAACGGACTCACGCGCGAATCGCAGAGCGTGAACGCGGATGTCTCGCTGCGTAACGCCGAGGCACAGGCCCGCGATGCGCGGCTGGCGGCGAAGGCGAACCTGACGTCGTTGCTGCGCGCCGCGCAGAACGCCGAAGCGCGCGTCCGCGTGCAGATGCAGGCGATCGCCGCGGCCGACGAGGACCTGCGCGTGCAGCAGCAGCGCTATGCCCTCGGCGCTTCGACGCTGCTCGACCTGCTGGCCTCACAGACCGCGCTCAACCAGGCCAGGCAGGCGCTGATCCAGGCGCGCTTCGATGGCCGGGTCGCGCGCGCCCAGTTGGCGGCCCTCCTCGGGAGGCCGTTGTGAATCCCTCACGCATGAAACCCCTCGCATATCCACCGGCGGTCCCATCCGTCGGATCGGTTCCTTTTTGTCGGAGCTCCGTTGCCGTGACCACTCGTCTCATTCGTCCCGCCGCCCTGTCGGCCTTGCTGCTCGGTTGCGCAGCGCTCGCCGCATGCGGCACCAAGAAGGAGACCATGAGCGCGGTGACCCTGCTCACCATCGAGCGCCGTACGATCATCGTCGATGCCCAGGCCACGGGCGCGGTGGAGCCGATCAACGTCATCGAGGTGAAGTCGAAGGCGTCCGGCCAGATCACCAAGATCCCGGTGGAAACCGGCACGCAGGTGAAGGCCGGCGACCTGCTCGTGCAGGTCGACACGCGCGACGTGCAGAACCAGTACGACCAGGCCGACGCCGACCTCAAGAGCTCGAAGGCCAGCCTGGCGATCGCGGAAGCCGCGAAGAAGCGTGCCGACGAGCTGTACGCGGCGCGCATCATCACGACGCCGGAGTACGAGTCCGCGCAGTTGACGCTGACGCAGGCGCAGGGGTCGATAGTGCGCGCCACGACGAATCTCGACCTGGCGATGCAGCGCCTCGAGGACGCGACCGTCATCGCGCCGGTGGACGGCACGATCATCGAGAAGCCGGTGTCGCTGGGCCAGGTGATCGCGTCGGCGACCGGTTCGGTGACCGGCGGCACCACGCTGCTCAAGATGGCCGACCTCACCCTGGTGCGCGTGCGCGCGCTGGTGAACGAAACCGATATCGGCAACGTGCGCGCGGGACAGGCGGCGCGCGTGACGGTCGATGCATATCCCGAGCGTCCGTTCCAGGGCGTCGTGGAGAAGATCGAGCCGCAGGCCGTGGTGTCGCAGAGCGTGACGATGTTCCCGGTGATCGTGTCGCTGGACAACAGCGAAGGCTTCCTCAAGACGGGCATGAACGGCGAGGTGTCGATGCAGGTCGATCGCCGGGAGAACGTGCTGGCGGTGGCCAACGATGCCGTGCGCACCGTGCGCGAAGCGGCAACGACGGCGCCGTACCTCGGGCTGAATCCGGATTCGGTGACGGCACAGGTGCGCGAGATGCAGGCGAACATGGGTGGCGGGCGTGGTGGCAACGGCACCATGGGCCCGCCGGACGTGGATGCGCCCGCGGCGCGCACGGTGGACGCCAGCGGTGCGCCACCAGCGGCCAGTGCTGATGCGCCGCGTCGCACTGGCGACAGCGGCGCGCAAGCCAGCGGCGCGCAAGCCGGCGGCGGTGGTCGCGGCGGTGCGATGCGCGGGTCGCGCGGCGGCGCCGGCGGCGGGAGGGGCGGCA
>CAZPON010000221.1:0-6023 GCA_964588045.1 uncultured Gemmatimonas sp. | reverse complement strand
AGATGCGCTTGGCTTCCAGCAGCTTCACCAGTTCCTGCGTGGTGTCGATGTCGGGATAGCGCACGTAGCCGCTCGTATCCGCATCCGGATGAGCGGGTTCGTAGACCAGGCGGCCTTCACCCTGGTCCTCTGCGATGCCGGCCACGCGCACGCCGTACTCACCACGGTTCGGACCGACGGACATCGCGCCGTGCGGAAGCACCGGCACTTCGATGGGCTTCACGCGATCCAGGCCGCGATCATCGCCCGGCGACAGCGACGGCGTGCCGAACACGCTCGCACCGGACGCACCAGCGCCAGCGGCCTGTTCGCCGTACACGGCGTTCTGCGGTGTCGCCGATTCGAGTACCACGTCGCGACGCTTGTACGGCTGGCCATCGGCGCCACGCGTGACGTCGGCGTTGGCGATGTTCTGGGCGATCGCTTCCATGCGCTGGCGCTGCGCCGCGAGTCCGCTGCCGGCGATGCCCAGCGTCTTGAACATCGGGCGCACGGTGGATTGCGATGGCAACGGCAACAGGCCGAGCGGGCGATGGGGATCGATCGGCATCAGACCGAGCTACCCTTGATGGCGCCACGCAGGCTGGCGTACGTCTTTTCGAGCAGTTTCGATGTCGCCAGGAACCGGAGCTGTTCATCGGCGAGGGCGACCATTTCATCCTCGACGTTGACCGGATTGACGTTCTGGGCGGCGGCGGTCCCCTTGACCTCAAGGGAGAACCCGTCGCCGTTCTGCAGCGACGCCTTGCTGACCCGGTCAGCGATGGTGCGTGACCGCTCGACGCTCCGGTCGAGCGCGATCTTGAGCGACGAGGCTGAGGTGGAGCGATCGATGAATCCGAAGAGCATCGGCAGTTCCCGGTGAGAAAGGGCGAGCGTATCCGTCACCGGGAAAAGCAATGGTCGGGCCAAGGTGTGCGGTCCGACCCCGTCGGCGTCATATTGATACTGTCATGGCGCCGGTAACTATTTCAATGACAATGACTTACGAAATGTGCCAGTGCAGCGGCCGCGCTCCGGGAGTCGGTCAAAATGACCGAACAATTCTGCCGGCGGACATGACGAGAAGGCAATTCCTGCCTATCGCCATGCGGCTGGACTTGCCGATAGAGGCGGGTCAGCGGACGGCATGACCTGCCTACCTGATACCGCTATTCCTCGTCACTTTCGACGTCCCGGCCGGGTCCGTTGAGCTTGTTTCGCAGCGTCCGCACGCTGATCCCAAGCAGCTCGGCCGCCTTGGTCCGATTGTTATCGGCCGCGGACAGCGCATGCTGAATGAGCACCCGCTCCGCTTCTGCCACATTGAGCGACGCAAGGTTGATCGACCCCGGCGCACTCCCACCGTTCGGGATGGCCGGCATGCTCCCCGGCGTGGCCAGGGTCCGCGGACGCATGCTGGGTGTGCCCAATGAATGCGCCAACCCGAAACGCGTGCCTTCGAGACAGTGCGGCTGGATCATCGGATCGGGGGTGAGAATCACCGCCCGCTCGATCACATGCTGCAGCTCGCGGATGTTGCCCGGCCACGGGTACTTCTGCAGCGCCTCGAGCGCGTCGGGCGTGATCCCGTCAATCTTCTTCCCGATCTCGGCCGCATTCCGCATCGCAAACCGCAGCGCCAGTACCGGAATGTCCTCGGCCCTATCACGAAGCGGCGGAATCATGACCGGGATCGTCGACAACCTGTAATAGAGGTCCTGACGGAACGTCCCCTGGTCGGCTTCGGCGGCCAGGTCGCGGTTGGTGGTGGCCACGATGCGCACGTCCACCTTGATGGACGACGTGCCGCCGACCCGCTCGAACTCCTGCTCCTGCAGCACGCGCAGCAGCTTCGCCTGCAGGTCCAGGCGCATCTCCGAGATTTCGTCCAGCAGCAGTGTGCCGCGATTGGCGCGCTCGAAGGCGCCCTCGACGCGCTTGATGGCGCCGGTGAATGCACCCTTCTCATGGCCGAACAGTGCCGACTCCACCAGGCCCTCTGGCAGGGCGGCGCAATTGAGCTTGATGAAGGGGCGCTCGCGCCGGTCGCTCTGGTCGTGGATTGCGCGCGCAAAGAGCTCCTTGCCGGTGCCCGACTCACCCTGCAACAGGACGGTGGCCCGAGTCGGCGCCGCCATCGAGACGGTCTGCAGGATGCGACGGATCGCGGCGGAGTCGCCGATGATCTGCCGCTCATTGCGGAACTGCATCACTTCCTTGCGGAGTGATTCGTTCTCACGCCGCAGTCGCACGAACTCCAGTGCCTGGTCGACCGCGAGTTCGAGCTGCTGCGGGCGCACCGGCTTGGTGATGTAGTCGATCGCTCCCGCCTTGATCGACGCCACGGCGTGCTCGATGCTGGCGTAGCCCGTGAGCATGATCAGGGGCACGTCATAGCCTTCGCGGGTCAGCAACTGCATGAACTCCAGACCCGTCAGCCCGGGCATCCGGTAGTCGGAAATGATCAGCTCGATGCCGCCCCGCTCGAGGATCTGCAGCGCTTCCGGCACGCCGCGGGCCCCCACCGGCGTGTGACCGGCGTTGCTCAGCGTGTCCTCGAGGATCAGCCCGACGCTGGGTTCGTCGTCGACGTACAGGATGGTGGCCATGGACCGGCAGGAATGGGGCAGTGGGAGACCACGAAGTGACCGAAATCGCCGGTCGACGTCTCTATATAGTAGGGGATGACGGGCCTACCCGGCAAATTTGGCCGATTCGAGGAGCCTTGGGATCCGGCGACTCAAGATCAGGGTGGTGCCTCCGATACTCCAGATCAGACATGCCAGCGGTGTGTCACCGCCCTATCGGGTCATGACAGCCGCCGGCCTCGCAACCACCGATGCGCGTCACCAACCAGCTCATCACGCGGAACAGCCAGTTTCACCTGCAGGCCAACCTGCAGGGGATGGACCGTCTGCGCGAGGATATCTCGACGGGCGTGCGCGTGCGGAAGATGTCGGACGACCCGACCGCCGCCGGCGAAGTCGTGCGCATCGGCAGCTCGATGCGCGCGATCACGCAGTTCCGTCGCAACATCGATCTCGGACTCGTGCGCGCGCAAAGCGAGGAGACCGTCCTCGATCAACTGTCCAACGCACTGACACGCGGCATCGAACTGGGCATCTCGCAGGCGTCGGCCACCGCCAATGCGCAATCGCGCCTGATGGTGAAGGCCGAGATCGACCAGCTGATCAACCAGGCGATCGGACTCGCCAACACCAAGGTCGGTGACGACTACCTCTTCGGCGGAACGCGTGCCGGCGAGCGGCCGTTTCGCATGCCGGCCACGCCGGCAGACGGTTTTTCGGCACTGACGCTGGCCGGCGATCCTGTCGATCCAAGCGGCTCGATCCAGCTCGAGATCGGCGACGGCAACTTCATCACGCCAACACACAACGGCACCGACGTCTTCCTGTCGACCGACGCGCTCGAGGCATTGCGCAGCCTGTCGACCGCGCTCGGCAACAACGATGTGGCCGCCATTGGCGCGGCGACCGACCGGTTGAACGCCGCCAACGGCCAGGTGCAGAGCCTCTTCGGCAGCGTCGGCGCGCGCATCAATGAAATGGAAGGTGCGCGCCGGAACCTCGATGCGGTGGAGCTGTCGCTGAAGGCGTTTCGCGCCGACCTGCGCGACACCGAAGTCGACGCCGCGATCGCGGAACTGATCGGCAGGCAAACGCTTTATCAAGCCGCGATGGGCGCGACGTCGCGCATTCTCAGCCTGAGCCTCGCCAACTACCTGTGATCCCCGAATGATCTCCGTGGCACACGACGAACCGCAGGCGCTCACGCGCACCGCCCGCTCCATCTCCTCCCTGGTGCTCGGCGACATTACCGTGACCGACGACGTGGTGATGTCCTTTCCGACGCCGTTGTGGGGATTCCCCGCGCATGGCGAGTTCGCCCTGCTGCCGGCAGCGCGCGACGGCCTGTGGTGGTTGCAGTCGATGGCCGATGGCGGCGTGACGTTCCTGCTGGCCGATCCCTTCGCACTGGATGCCAGCTATGGCGTCGATCTGGGCGAGACGGAACGCGCGGCGCTGCACATCGAAGCGCCGTCGGATGCGTTGGGCCTGGTGATGCTGACACTGCCCAGCGAAGCAAGCGATCGCGCCACGGCCAACTTCCGTGCGCCGCTGGTCTTCAACCTTGCGTGTCGTGTCGGCATGCAGGTCGTGAGTCGCGACGATGCGCACGAACTGCGGCGCACGGTGAGCCTCGAGGTGTTTCCGCCGCAGGCCAGCGGGCTTCGGCTGCAGTAGGCTGCACGCGATGTCCACGGCGGCCGTCTCGACAACCTCCAGCATCGCGACGTCCATCGAGAGCGCACAGCGCCACGCGGACGGTGGTGCGCGGTTTCACGTGGCCGCGCACCCCGATCATCCCGATTGGGCGCGGGCCGAGCAGGAAGAGGCCACGGGCGGCGTATCCGCGGAGTTGCGCATCTTCCTCGATGCGCAACTGGAAGCCGGCGATATTCTCGTTGATGCCTCTCCGGGATTCGGGTTCGTCGCGCTGAGTGCCACGACGGCGCCTGGCGGACTGCCCAGCGTGTTTGCGCTGCGACAGGCGGATCCGATGCATGAGGCGTTGAGCGACGCGCTTCAGTCGGCGGCGCGCGATGCCGGCGGATGGATCGAACCGTTCACGCGCGACGAACTGACGAGCGGCGTGCTCACCGAGCGCCTCACCGACCGACTGGCCGCAGACGGACGCATCTTTGTCCACGCGGCCGCCGACTCGGTTCGCGTCGCATTGCAGGGACTGGCCCCGTTCGTGATGCTGGGACGTGTGGTGGCCTGCGTCGTGCCAGCCTGCAACGACGCCGACACCTCGGCGATTTCCGAGGCGACGGAATTCCTGCACGGACTGGGATTCGGCGTGCACGAACTGCGCGAGCAAGAGGGCGAGCCGCAACTGTTCACGGTGCCATCGCTGGTGGCCGGTGTGTGCGCCATTGCGCTCGCCGGCACTGTGGAGGCGAACGATGTCGCAGCGCCCGCGGCGATCGTGCCGGCGTCGGACACCCGCATTCTCGTCGCAGCGCGCTACGACCTCAATCCGGCGTTCGCGTTCATCGCGCCGTACTGTCGCACGGGCTACGGCATGGTCGGCGCACACCTGCTGCGCGAGTTCCTGCTGATGGACTCGCCTGTCGCCTACTTCCCATTGGGTCACGTCGATCGCACGCTGGTGCGCAACGAGCAGCTCGAGCGCGCGCTGGCCCGGCAGGGGTACTTCGACGACCATGCGCCGAGTGTGCGCTTGTCGCAGCAGTTTGACCTGGCGCTGCATGTCGGACGCGGGCCGCGCATTGGTTTCCCCATCTTCGAGCTGGACCGGTTCCAGCCGTACGAGCTCCATCATCTGGAGCGTCAGGACCGCCTGATCGTGACCTGCGAATGGGCGCGCACCGTGCTGCTCGAGAACGGGCTGTGGCGCGCGCCAATCGATATCGTTCCACTGGGCGTCGATCGCACCGTGTTCCACGAGGATGTGCGTCCGGCGCGTGCGCCGGGCGAGGACACGGTGTTCGCCAGTGTCGGCAAGCTCGAGACGCGCAAGGGACAGCACGCACTGTTGCGGGCGTTCGAGGCGGCGTTCACGCCGAAGGACCGCGTGCGCCTCGTGCTGGTGTGCCACAATCCATTCGTCAGTGAGAAGGAGTTCGAGGAGTCGGTGTCACCGTTCCGGCGTTCGCCGATGGCCGCGCGGATCACGGTCGTGACCAAGCCGCTGCCGACGCAGCATGACCTGGCAACGGTGATGGCCACTGCCGATTGCGGTGTGTTTCCCGTGCGCGCTGAAGGGTGGAATCTCGAAGCGCTGGAGATGCTGTCCATGGGCAAGCAGGTGATCGCAACCGCATGCACCGGACACACCGCGTTCCTCACCAACGACAATGCGCGGCTGGTCAGCGTCGACGCGTTGGAGGAATCGGTCCCGGGAGACACGAAAGGACGATGGGCCGCGTGGGGCGCATCGCAGCATGAGCAGCTGGTGGAGCAGCTGCGTGCCGTGCACGTGGCGCGTCAATC
>CAZPON010000220.1:0-6026 GCA_964588045.1 uncultured Gemmatimonas sp. | reverse complement strand
CTCGAAAACCGGCATACCGGCAACGGTATCGTGAGTTCGAATCTCACCCTGTCCGTTGTACCGCCGCTTCCCGGATGGGTGGCCGAGTGGTTTAAGGCGCACGCCTGGAAAGCGTGTGGGCTCGAAAGGGTCTCGCGAGTTCGAATCTCGCCCCATCCGCTACGAACCCCGCAATGACGTCGCCGTCGTTGCGGGGTTTTGCGTCGTCCTACCGTGCCGCGAGCAGCCGGCCGTCGTACGTCCACTTGCGGACCGTCCGGGCCGTGACCTGGGCCATGCTCGCGTGCGCGGGATTGATCAGGACGTTGGTTTCCTCCGGCACCACGACCGACGGCACTTCGGCAAGCAGGCTGCCTCCGCCCGTGAGCCACCTGGTGCCCCAGCCCATGGAGGTGCGTCCGGGCGGCTCGGCGTCCCATCCCATAAGCGCGGCGGGGTCCCCGAACTGCGTGCGCGCCGCCCACGCGGCGGCCGGCACCGAGACTTCGACAAGGAAGCGGTTCATCGGCAGCCTGGTGGCGCTGGTGAGATGCACGATGGTCTCGAGGCACGCGAGGGCGCGCGTCGGCGACGTGTAGATCACCGACACGCCCGCACCATTCCAGCGCCCGCCGGTACGCCTGGCCCCCTCTCCGCTCAGGTCGTCGGGGCCGTAGTCCTTCGCCTCCGTGGCGATGCGATACAACACGATCGCATCGCCAGCATACGGCCACGTCATGCGCGGTCGGTGGCGAACAGGGCACCCGTCACGCGTAGGCTCCGCTCTGCATCTGGGCCACGAGCGTGGACACGACCGTGCGACCGTCACTGGTGCGCATCAAGTCGCCTGGACGCCGACCACCCAGCGCTGGACTGGGCGCACCGAGAAACTCGGCGACCCACCGGCCGGCGTCGAAGCCCTCGGGATTCCCGGACTCCTGCACCATCTGCTCGACCTGCCCGACCAACCGCGCCATTCCCATCGCGTGCTCGCTGTCCGCGGTACTCAGCGTGCTGTGAGCCTTCAGCTTGCGGTCGACGGTTGCCCGGCTCACGCCGATGATCTCGTACAGTCGCTCTTTCGACATGGCGAGCGTCTCGGCGAGTCGTGAGAGCAACAACGCCGGGACGCCTGCCTCCACCATGACCGAGCGCTCGATCGCGCTCAGGCCGTGGATCGCCATGAATGGCGACTCGTAGGACAGGCCGCGCTCCCGCACGACCTTGATTCCCGTGGACTCCTCACGCTGAGCCCTGACCGCTCCGGCGATCTTGATCTGCTCCGTCTTGGTCGCGGCGGCCTGAGACGCGCGCCCCTTGGCCCCGCTGGCCTTGGCGTTCGCCCCCTTGCGCGACCTGTGGGATGTTTTCCCCGTGACCTTTGCCATCGAGCCTCCAGCTCAAATGATACAAATAAAATGCCCATTTGAGAACAAAGGTGCAAGTCCGGGCAGCGCGGTTCTCGCAATGATCTCACCGTCGAGAATGTTTGGTGACGAGGCGCACACATCGGGGATGGTGCGTTGCGGGTGAGGGGGTTTCTGCGCATCTTCACGCACGCGCCTCGACCGGTTCACGCACCGGCCTGCGAGCGCGCGTCACCTGTCAGACGGAGGAGTGTGATGCAGGACTTTCAGCGCCCCGCGGCCCGGGTTTCCCGCGTACGTCGAATTCTGGCCCCAGCGTTGGCAATCGCCGCGCTGGCCGTGTCGACCCAGGCCGCTTTCGCGATTTCCCAGGCCAAGCCCCAGCTCAGCGCCGAGGCCGAGCGCAGCCCGCAGGGCGCCAGGATCACGTTCAAGGGGAAGAACTGGGCTCCCAACGCGCGCATCAAGATCACCGGGACGCGTGCTCCGGGCTCTACCGGCCCCCAGGACTTCGGCATGTTCGACGCCAACGAGAAAGGTGAGCTCAACGGCCGCAAGACAGTTGGCTGCAGCACGCCGAACATGGAGGATGGGCAGAACGAGCAGGTGACCTTCACGGCGGTCGATTCGGCAGCGCCGGCCACCAAGGCCACGGCCAGGGTTCCGGGTGGTGCGTGGGTGTGCCAGTAGGCACCACCGCATGACCTTTGTCGTGTTTGTTGGGCCCATGTTTTCGACGGCCGCCTCGCAGATGATCGAGGCGGCCGTGTCGTTGTCCGGGGTCCGCGTGGGCGTCGTGTCGCAGGAACCGCTGGAACGATTGGCACCGCACATTGCCGCGCGACTCATCGGACACTTCCGCGTCGACAGTGTCACGGATGCGGGACAGTTGGAAACCGCCGTGCGGGCGCTCGCCGAGCGGCACGGACCCGTCGCACGCTGTTTCGGCGCGTACGAGCAGTTGCAGGTGCCGCTGGCCCTCGTGCGCGAGCGGCTCCGCATCCCGGGGCTCTCGAGCGCAGCGGCCACCAACTTCCGCGACAAGTCGCGCATGAAGGACGTGCTGCGCGCAACCGGTGTGCCGGTGGCACGCCATCGCCTGGTCGGCTCGATCGCCGACGCCGAGTCGTTTGCGCGCGACGTCGGATTCCCGATCGTCATCAAGCCACCCGCTGGCGCCGGCGCAGTGGCCACGCAGCGCTGCAGTGACTCCGAGGCGCTCGCCCGGTTCCTGGGGCGTCACCAGCCCTCGCCGCGCGATCCGATGCTGGCCGAGGAGTTCCTGCGCGGCACCGAGCATTCCATCGAGACGGTCTCGATTGCCGGCCGGACCCTCTGGCACTCGGTCACCAACTACCATCCGACGCCGCTCGAGGTCCTCGAGAATCCCTGGATTCAGTGGACGGTGCTGCTGCCGCGCGAAGTCGATGCGCCCGCGTACGATGACATCCGGAGTGTGGCCTCGCGTGCCCTCGTGGCGCTGGGCATGAGTACCGGGGTGTCACATTGCGAGTGGTTCCGGCGCGTCGATGGCAGTGTGGCCATCAGTGAAATCGGTGCGCGGCCGCCGGGCGCGCAAATCACCACCATGATTTCCCGCGCCAACGATATTGACTTCGTCAAGTCCTGGGTCACACTCATGGTCCACGAATCGTTCGAGCTGCCGACGCGCCGGTATGCCGTGGGAACGGCCTACCTGCGCGGGCAGGGCACCGGTCGCGTGCACCATGTGGACGGACTCGATGTGATCGAGCGCGAACTCGGGCACCTCATCTGCGACGTGCGACTCCCGGAGCGCGGACAGACGCCGACGGGCAGCTACGAAGGGGAAGGCTTCATCATCCTGCGCCACCCGGAGACCGAAGTCGTGGAGCGCGCACTTCAGCGCGTCGTGTCCACGGTTCGCGTACACCTCGCTTAACCACATCGACCAATGCCGAAGACGGTGCTGATGATCACGCCGGGATTCCCGGGTGAAATGCCGCTGTTCACGCGCGGATTGTCCATGCAGGGTGCCTCCGTGCTGGGCCTTGCGAATGGACCGGTGCACGACCTGCCGGAACTCGCGCGTCGTCACCTGGCGGGCTACCTGCAGGTGCCCGACCTGTTCTCGAACACGGCCTCCGCCATCGGACAGATCCGTCGCTGGCTCGGCGATCGCACCGTCGATCGCGTCTGTTGCTTGTGGGAACCCGGTGTCGAACTGGCGGCGCAAATTCGCGAGGCGCTTGGCGTTCCCGGCCAGTCATACGAGCAGGCCCTGCGCTTCCGCAACAAGGACCTCATGAAGCAGGCGCTGGCGGCGGGTGGCGTACGCGTGCCGCGTCATGAAGTGGCGACCAATGCGAAGGAGGTCTGGGCCGCGGCCGAGATCGTGGGGTATCCGCTCATCCTCAAGCCCGTCGCCGGCGCGGGATCGATGGACACGTTTCGCTGTGACGACGCCAACGATGTCACCAATGCACTCGCGCAGCTGGGACACATCGCCGAGGTCAACGTCGAGGAGTTCATCGACGGCGAAGAGTTCACGTTCGACACGATCTGCGCGGGCGGCGAGATGAAGTACTTCCACATCGGCTACTATCGTCCGCGCCCGTTGGTTGCCCGCACCAACGAGTGGATCAGCCCACAGACGCTCAGCTACCGGCATGTCGACGATCCGTGGGTGGCCGGCGGGCGCGCCATGGGCGAGCGGGTGCTGAAGGTGCTGGAGTACGACACGGGCTTCACCCACATGGAGTGGTACCTCAAGTCCGACGGTGAAGTGGTGTTCGGGGAAATCGGTGCGCGGCCGCCGGGCGCGCGCACGGTCGACCTCATGAACTTCGCGTCCGACACCGACCTGTTCACCGGCTGGGCCGAGGCCGAGCTCAAGGGCACGTTCTCGCTGCAGATCGAGCGCAAGTACAACTGCGCCTGTATCACCAAGCGGGCACACGGCCAGGGCCGCATCACTCGCATCGACGGCCTCGAGCGTTTGCAGCGGGTATTCGGCGACGCGATCTGCACGGTCGACCTGTTGCCGATCGGCAGTCCACGTCGCGACTGGAAAAGCACGTTGCTCTCCGATGGTTACGTCACGCTGCGGCATCCCGACTGGAAGACGACGATGGCAATGGCCGACTATGTCGGCACGGAATTGAGCATATACGCGAGCTGATCGCCCGCGGATTTGACACCGTTGCGCAGCAGCGTCACATCACGGGCGCTGTGGCGCAAAGTCCGCACCGGTAGTGGAGCACAGGCCACGATTTGCGCACCACAGGGGCGTTCCGAAGGCGTAGCGCGAACCGGCGAGGCGGCACGCGCCTTGCCCTGACAGTGTGGTGGATGCGCTCGCGCTCTGCGAGCCACCGCCACGACCGCCGTTCGGAACCGCCATGTCCAGAATCCTCGAAGAGCCACCGGTCGATCCGGTGCGTGCCTACTTCTCGCAGCAGTGCGTGTTGCTCACGGGGATTGCATCCGGCGTGGTCGAGCCCAATGCCGGCGAGCCGCCGCGCACATCGGCGTACCAGATGGGACGGCGCGACGGATTCCATGTGGTGGTCGCCCACCTGGCGTCCAGCCGTTCGCTGCGTGAGGCGGCGGACAAGTGCGTGGCGTTCGGGCGTGGGGTCGTCGAGCGCGCCGAGGCGCATCCGTACGGACCGGATTGGTGTTGCGGGTTTGCACAGGCCACGCTCGATGCGGCCGACGATATCGCGATGTACGCCGCCACCGAAACACTGCCGTTCATCGATCGCCAGCGCCTGCAGTCGGCGCGCGCCGCGGCCCGTCATCTGTCGCCGCTCTCCGGCTTGTGGCCGGCGCGTCCGGAGAAGGTGGAACCGCCGCGTAGCCATCACGAGTGGTGATTGGGTGTGCATGACCGGTATATTCTCCGGTCATGCCCAAGAAGCCCTCCATCGTCCTCGACGCGCGTGCACTCGATCGCACGCTGCGGCGTATGGCCGACCAGATCATCGAGCTCAATGCTGGTCCCGACGGGCTGATCCTCGTTGGTATCCAGCGACGCGGTGTCCAGTTGGCCGAACGACTCGGCCGCATCATCGAGGCCCAGGAGAAGGTCAGCGTGGCCCGCGGCGCCCTCGATATCACGCTCTATCGCGACGACCTCCAGACGGTCGGTCCGCGCCCGGTGGTGGGTGCCACCCACCTGCCGCTGACGCTCGACGAACAGAAGGTCATCATCGTCGATGACGTGCTGTATACCGGTCGCACGGTGCGCGCCGCACTCGATGAACTGGCCGACTTCGGGCGGCCGTCGCGCATTGCGCTCGCCGTGCTGATCGATCGCGGCGGGCGCGAACTGCCCATCCACGCCGATATCGTGGGGCGCGCAGTGACGGTGGCCGCCGGTGAGCGCGTCGATGTGTTCGTCGAGGAGGTCGACGGACGCGACGAAGTGGTCATCGCCGCGCGCGACGACGAGGGCTGACCGATGAGCGGTCCCTTGGGCAAGGATCTCCTCGGGCTGGCATCACTCTCCGCGGAGCAGATCACCCTGGTGCTCGACACCGCGGTGCCGTTCCGCGAGATCTCCGAGCGTCAGATCAAGAAGGTGCCGACGTTGCGCGGCATGACCATCGTCAACCTCTTCTTCGAGGCATCGACGCGCACGCGCATTTCGTTCGAGTTCGCCGAGAAGCGGCTCAGTGCCGACACGGTGAATGTTGC
>CAZPON010000219.1:0-6029 GCA_964588045.1 uncultured Gemmatimonas sp. | reverse complement strand
CCCACGATGGACGGATCGGCACCGTACTCGCCACGCCAGTATCCGTCGCTGATGACCGCGGTGCCTGGGCAGCCGCGCACGTCATCGTCGCGCATGATCGTGCGGCCCAGCGCTGGCAGCGCGCCGAGGGTGCGAAAATAGTCACCGCTGACAACATTGGCGGTGACGCGACGCGCCTCCCCACCGGTTGCGGTGTTGAGATCCCTGCGGCCAAATGCCAGGACACCGCTGAAGACCTCCTGCTGGTCGCGAATCGCTTCCCACAGCGGATTCGTGTACTGGTTGCTGCCATCGCGCAGCACGCTGACGAGTTCTTCGGGACGTTCAACGGGCAACGACTTGAGCAGCACGGCGTTAAACACACTGAACACTGCCGTGTTTGCACCAATGCCGATGGCGAGCGAGAGGATCGCGACGATCGTAAACGCCGGCGCCTTGCGGAGCGTGCGCAGCGCGTAGCGCACATCGGCCATTGTCGAATCAATCCACGAGAACGCAGGCGAGGGCATGGGGGGGGCTGGGCAGGTGGTCTCTGAGCGCGCTGTCCCCGGTTAGACAGGCATGGGCGGCGAAGGGTTCGGCTCGACGTTACGAGAGTCCCACGATTGACCACGCGAGGGCACGGCCCCATTCGTCGGGACGTGAAAACCCTCTCGCGGAGCTCGCGCGTGGTGCCGGCGGTGGCCACTCGACACGCGTGGCGGCGCCGTGATGCGCAACGTCCGACACGAGTGATCACGGCCTTGTGAAAGCCGCACGGGGGTGGCATCCTAGGCGACGACCAGTCCCCACCGTCATCGTGCGTCCCACCTGCATGCGCCAAGCGTGCAAACCGCCCCACGCCTCATGACGAGCAGCGCCGAACAGTTTCGCCGCATTCAGGACATCTTCGCGCTCGCGGCTGACTATCCGCCCGACCAGCGCGAAGAGGTGCTGGCGCGCGAGTGCGCCGACGATCCTGCATTGCGACGCAAGGTCGAGGGCCTGCTGCGCGCCCACGACGGCGCGGGTTTGTCCGCCGGGGCCCTGGGCTCATCGCTCGGAGCCGTGTCGGAATGGGGCGAAGCCCTGAGGCCAGGCGACCGTATCGGATCCTATGTCATACGCGAATCCATAGGCGAAGGCGGGATGGGCGCGGTGTTCGCTGCCGAGCGCGTGGACGGGGCCTTCGATGGTCGCGTGGCGATCAAGACGCTGCTGGTGCCGGTGGCCGGCTCACAGCTCGCCAGTCGCTTTCTGCGCGAACGGCAGATTCTCGCGCGCCTGCAGCATCCGAACATCGCGACGCTGCTGGATGGCGGCACGACCGATCGGGGCGCTCCCTGGCTGGCGATGGAGTTCGTGGCCGGCGCCACGATCGATGCGCATTGCGATGACCATCGACTCGGACTGTCCGCACGCCTCGACCTGTTCCGTCAGGTGTGTGCGGCCATCCACTACGCGCACCGGAAGCTGGTCATCCATCGGGATCTCAAGCCGGGAAACATCCTGGTGACACCCGAAGGAACGGTGAAGCTACTCGACTTCGGCATCGCCAAGCTGCTCACGCCGGAGGACGAAGGGGACGCGCCGCCAACCCGCGATGGCGGTGCGCCGTTGACGGTCGCATACGCGTCGCCCGAACAGGTGCGGGGAGATGAACTCACGACAGCCTCCGACGTCTACTCGACGGGTGTGGTGTTGTATCGCCTGTTGACGGGCGTGTCGCCGCACCGCGTCGAAGGCAAGACGCCATCGGAGGTGCGCGAGATGCTGTCCCGCGAGACGCCGCAACTCCCCAGTGACGTGGCAACGGACGCGCACGCGACACGCATGTCGCTTCCCGACGGCGCGACGTTGCGACGCCTGCTGCGTGGTGAGCTGGATGCCATCGTCATGATGGCGCTGCGCCGGGAACCCGAGCGACGATACGCGAGCGCCGAGGCGCTATCGGAGGACGTCTTGCGATACCTTCGCCGGCGTCCGGTGAGCGCGCGTCCGGATACCGTCGGTTATCGCGTGTCCAGTTTTGTGAGGCGAAACCGTGCGTTGGTTGTCGGCTCGTCGTTGTCCATCGTGGCGATGCTGACCGCGACGGCTGTCTCGATGCGGCAATCGCGCATCGCGCGCGATGAAGCAACGCGCGCCACGCGGATCACCCAGTATCTGCAAGCGGTCGTCGGCGCCGCCGACCCGTCGCACTACTCGGCCGTGCGCACGGGTGGGTCGGATGTCGGTCTCATGGAGGTGCTGGATTCCACGCGATCGCGCGCCGGGCGGGACCTGGCTGACGCGCCGCGCGTGCGAGCCGACTTGTACTGGTCGATGGCCAATTCGTATCGGGCATTCGGTCGTACCGAGATGGCCCTTCAGTTGTTCGACTCGGCACGAGCACTCCATGCCGCCACCGTGGGTGATCCGTCGCTCGAAGTCGCTCGCGACATCCATTTCGCCGGTCTCGTGCATCAGCTCAGCGGACGGCCTGACGACGCCATCAACGCCTTTCGGGAGGCCTTGAGCCGTTACGATCGTTTGCGCGCCGTGCCGGATAGTGAGCGCACTGACATTGAAACATCACTCGGTCAGCTGCTGACGATCGGGCAGCGAAAGTTCGTGGAGGGCGACTCGCTCTTGCACAAGGCCTTGCGCCGGGAGCTTGCTGCGAAGAACCCGCGCCCGGATTTGGTCCGGCTGCTGCACGGTGCAATGGCTTCGTCGCTGCTGTATCAGGGCCGGTGGATCGCCTCCGATTCGATCTTCGCGCTGGCGGACGCCTCGTTCGCGCGCGACCCAGCCCGCCTCCGCGGCGATCGCGCCGTACTGCACGCAAACTGGGCACGTCTCAAGAATCGCACCGGTCGGTACGAAGAGGCGCACGCGCTGGTCACCGACGCGATCCGCGACTTCACGGCGATGGCCGGAACCGGATCGATGTATGAAGTGATCTTTCGCATGACGTCCGGCGAGGCCCTGCTCGGGCTGGGACGCGCACGCGATGCGAAGGCGATGCTCGACACGGCGCTGCGATACATGGAGGCGCTCCCGGCGCCGGGAGCGGCTTACCGCAATGAATTGCACCGCTTGCTGGGCCTGGTTGCGATCAGTCTCGGCGACCTGCATGGGGCGTCGGCACACCTCAAGACCGCCGAGTCACTCGTGCCGGAGGTCAGTCCCACGGTGCGGACCACGTCCCTCGTGCAAACGCTCATTGCGTGGGGCGCGTACGAGATGGCCCGTGGAGACACCGCTGCCGCCGAGCGGCGATATCGGTCGGCGCTCGACAGTGCGCGCGCGCGAGATGGGGACGGCAGCCAGATGGCCCTGCGTGCCATGAGCGAGCTGGCGCGATTCGAACGGGCGAGGGGAGGCGGTCGTGTTGCCGACTCGCTGCTGGCCGACTCCGCCCGGCTGAGTCGCCGATAGCTGTCGTATTCGTCCCAACGGACAGCGGGCCTTGTTACGGCGGAACAACCGCGGCCCTGTCCGGTGATTCGACCCGTTGGCGGAGCGCGTGGTCCATACGCTCCCAGCCCTGCTTGTAGGGACCGAGGCGGGCGATGGGAACGAGCACGCCGGAGAATTTTTCGTGCTGGGTGAAGAGCACGGTCTTCTCGTCGATGCGCCGAATGGTGAAGGTGTGGCGGCCATCGAACAGCCCCGGAATGCCCAGACGGCCCCGCCACACGATCTGCTTCTGTTCGTCCAGCGCGAGCACCTTCGGCGTGAACGACTGCGTCTTCTTGCCCACGGGTTGCATGGTGACCTGGAGCTTCTCGCCGACGCGGAGCTCTCCGGCGGCCTTGACGAAAAACGGGTTCCACTCTTCGTACGTGCCCAGATCCGCCACGACGTTCCAGACGTCTTCCGGCTGGCCCGCGATGCGCACCTCGTGCTGCATCGAACGGCAGCCGCTGAGCAAGGCGAGTGTGGCCGCTACAACGGGACCGCAGGGAATTCGGCCGCCCGACCGCTTCGCTTGCTGGTCAGCTGCCACGTACGTCAGCCAGCAGGCGCAGGGGGACTCGACGGCTGCAACGGTCGTGCGCTCCCGAAGTGCAGCAACCACCAGACGTCGCCTACACCCATCAGGAGCCAGACACCAGCCATCATGACTTGCAGGCGGTTCTGAGGCTCGCCGGCATCGATCGCCTGCAGGATCATCCCCACCGACAGGCCGAACATCATCCAGGTGAGCGCCCCGCCCAATACCGTGAGTATGTAAAGTCGTGACACTGCGGCTCCGTGGCCAAGGTGAATCGTGTTGTGGCCCAACCGTACAGGTTCTGCTGCGGGCCATTCTCACCAAGATACGGCGGCGATGCCCGACGCGCACGATCGGGCAATCCCTCGAGATCGCGGAATGCTCGTGGGGTGAATTGAAGCTGGTAGGCCACGCCCTTCCCCTTGCAGCGAAGGAGAATGCGCTGATGCTTCGCTACAACGACAGCCGTTCCTTGACTTTGGCCCAGCGGATATATGTGCGTCAGGCGGTCAGCGCGCGTCAGCTCGCGGACGTGCGATCTCCTTTCAGCCCGTGTAAACGACCCTTCGGCCGCGAGTAGCCTTGCGCGTCGACGCTGGGCAAAGACGAGTTTGTTGCAGTCCTTGCAGGCGGAGTAGTAAGTCCCAACCGTACGTCGCGTGAAGTGCTTCGTCGTCAGGCGGCGCGTACAGAGATAGCACGTCCGATGCGTAGCCGTATGAACCAATCGTTGCCTGCTCGTGCCAGGCGCGCGCTGCAGGATCGCGCGTACGCAGACGCGGCACATTTCATACACACGACCATCCTTGCGACGCGTAAACGCGCCCAGTGCCTTCCTCTTCCCACACCGGTAGCAGAGCTGAGTTGTCACAAGAACGTCTGTCGAGCTGACGTTTGTGCTCTGCTGCAAACGTCTGCAACAGATGCAAGCGGGCATCGCCTCAGCAGGATATGACGTGCACAATCAGACTGCAACGCGGGGTCAGGGACGTCCGTCGTCCTGGCGATGATCGAGGAACCTGCGCACCATTGCATCCGCGTCGATTGCTCCCGTCCAGACACGTCGGTTCTCACGCATCCAATCGACTCGCACGCGCCCACGCTCGGCTTGACCCAGGCTGGAGTGATCGGGCTCGGGTAGCGCACGTTGAGAGAATCCAATCGCGGAATCGCTGCGGGCGTTGTGGTGGTGCTGTGAACATGCATGTCGACTACAGGCGGTCGCGGTGTGCTCGACTCCGTGTGCACTGGAAACGCGAACAATGCCGACAGGGTCAGCCAGCCGTGGCGACGATTCACATAATCCTCCCCAATGAGAACGTTGACAGCGACCTGAGCCGTGTTGCCTGCGAGCAACTGCTGCAAGCGCTGTGCTTAGCAGGCCGAATCTGCAGCATATCCAAGATCCTGCACCAGCGCGGGCACCGTCGCAAGCGCCGCTCGGGCATTGGGTTACACCCGTCCGCCTGCCATTGCCCGCGTCGTGTTATGCTGCGAATATCGCAGCATAACACGACGAGGCCGAGAGAGAGCTCGAACGCCCCCTCAGCCTGCACACCGACTCCAAGCCCAACGGTCAGCCCAGAATGGTCGCGCCGTTGAGTCCGAACAGGTTGTAGCCCATCCAGATCGCCGGCACGGCCATACCAGCAATCCCGTACCCTGCGACACGTTTCCACCGGCGCCGGAACACGTCGCCGTAGCGCTACGCCGCGAACTCCGGCAACATCGGCTGCCCGATGCGCACGAGCTCCGTCCCTTCCCTGAGTCTGGCGAGCCCGATGTGTTCCGTGGCCGTGCGCAGCCGGGCCTCGCGAAAGGCGCGCTCGGCCTCCTCGACTGCCTCCCCGCGCACCTCGAGGGTGCGGGCCAATGCGCCGCTGCAGAAGATGCACGTGGAGTACACATCAGGAACCTAACCCCACGGTCAGCGCCGCATCACACCGCGCTCAGCTCCGCCAGCTCCTCCGCCGTCACCACCTTGCCGTCGAACAGGCTGACTTCACGATCCGCGTGCTTCGCGTACCGGTTGTCGTGCGTCACCATGCAGATCGTCGAGCCGTGCGAG
>CAZPON010000218.1:0-6035 GCA_964588045.1 uncultured Gemmatimonas sp. | reverse complement strand
CCGCCTCGCCCGCGCTGCTCGCCGCAGTGGCGCGCGTCCTGCCGACGGCACCGCAAGTCCCGATCGGCACGAGTGCGGTTGTGGGCGGCACCAGCGGATGCGACGTGGAGGCCATGGAAGGATTCGGTGTCCTGCGGGCGGCGCAGCGCGCCGGAATCCCGGCCATCGAGATCCGCGCCATCTCCAACGACATCGAAGAGCCCGATCGTGCGCGGTGGCACTTCGAAAGAGCGTTCACGGCCATCACCGATATCACGCCGGTGCTTCTCGACGAACTCGTGCGCACCCTCGCGGGACAAGACTCGGCGCATGCGTGAACTGACGTTCGGCTACTCGCCGTGCCCGAATGACACCTTCGCGTTTCACGCGCTCGCGCACGGCCTCGTCGACGCGCCGTTTCGCATCACGCCCGTGCTGCTCGATATCGAGGAGCTCAACCGCCGCGCGCACGACGGTGCCTTCGACCTCACCAAGCTGAGCGTCGGCGCCTTTGCCGGTGTCGGCAGCCGCTATCGCCTGCTCCGCAGCGGCGCCGCGCTGGGTCACGGGGTGGGCCCGCTCGTCGTCGCACGCGCCCCCATGACACTGACCGAAGCAGTCCGCGGGCGCGTGGCGATTCCCGGACGCGAAACAACGGCGTACCGTCTGCTCCGACTCGCCGAGCCGGATCCCGGCGACGTGGTCGAGATGCGCTACGATCGCATCCTGCACGCCGTGGCACAGGGCGATGTCCACGCGGGCCTCATCATTCACGAAAGCCGCTTCACCTACGCCGATCACGGCCTCACCCGCGTCATCGATCTCGGCGACTGGTGGGAACGTGAGACCGGGCTGCCAGTGCCCCTGGCCGGCATCTGTGCACGCACCGACCTGGATGACGCGCTCGTCGCCGCCGCCGAACGCGCCATTCGCGACTCGGTGCAGTACGCCTTCGACCATCCCGAGGCGAGCCGAGACTACGTGCGGGCGCATGCGCAGGAGATGTCCGACGCCGTGTGCGCGGCGCACATCGAACTCTACGTGAACGCGCACAGCCTGGACGTCGGCGATGACGGCATGCGCGCGATTGCGCGTCTGGTCGATGGGCCGCTGTAGGGCGGCTGTAGAAACTTCGCGCGTGGAGAACTCAGCAACCCAGGCAACCAGCTGACAGCTCGAGGCTGTGCAGGTGCTGGGCTCTCCACGCGCGCAGTTCTTTCCCCTCCCAGGACCTCCTCCTCCCGAACACCCCACCCGGCGTTACCATAGCCGGCATGACTTCCATCTCGAAGCCCAGGGAGCTCACCCTCCGTGCCCTGATCCTCGGTGCGCTGCTCACCACCGTGTTCACGGCCGCCAACGTCTACCTCGGCCTCAAGGTCGGCCTGACGTTCGCCTCGTCGATTCCGGCGGCCGTGATCTCCATGGCCATTCTCAGCGCCGTCAGGGATTCGTCGATCCTCGAGAACAACATCGTGCAGACGGTCGCATCGGCCGCCGGCACGTTGTCGGCGATCATCTTCGTCCTGCCGGGACTCGTCATCGTCGGCTGGTGGACGGGATTTCCCTTCTGGCAATCGTTCCTGATCTGCGTCGCGGGCGGCACGCTGGGCGTGATGTTCACGATTCCGCTCCGTCGCGCACTGGTCACGAACTCGGACTTGCCGTATCCCGAAGGTGTGGCAGCTGCGGAAGTGCTGAAGGTCGGATCGAGTGCCCGCGGTGAAGGGGCAGCCGATGCCAGCGAAGCGCGCGAAGGACTCACCGCCGTCGCGCTCGGCACGGTGGCGTCCGCCGGGCTTGCGATCGTGGGCGCCACGCGAATCCTCGCCGCCGAAGTGAGCGGCGTGTTCCGGCTCGGCGCGTCCGCGGCCAGCGGCTACAGCGTGGCGTGGTCACTCGCCCTGTTCGGCGCCGGACACCTTGTTGGACTCGCGGTCGGCATGGCCATGCTCGCAGGCCTGCTCATTGCCTGGCTCGTCGCCGTTCCCGTGCTCACCTGGATGCAGCCCGCCGCCGACGCTGCGTCGCTGGCATCCAACACCATGACCATCTGGCGCACGCAGGTGCGCTTCATCGGCGCGGGTGCGATCGGTGTGTCGGCCATCTTCACGCTCGCCACGCTCGCCAGGCCGGTCGTCGCCGGGCTGGTGAGCACCTTGCGCGCGTCGCACGCCGCTGCCACCGGTGATGATCGCGACCGCGACATTTCATCGCCGTGGATCATTGCGATCACCGTGGCCTGCCTGGCGGTCAGCGGGTGGCTGGCCTGGAGCTTTGCCAGCGACTCGGTGCTTGCTCCGCACGCGCTGGCGCTCACGCTCGTGGCCGTGCCGTTCGTGTTCCTCGTGGGCTTCATGATCGCCGGCGTCGCCGGCTACATGGCGGGCCTGATCGGCGCATCCAACAGCCCCATCTCCGGCATCGGCATCCTCGCCATCGTGCTGTGCGCGACCATCGTGTCGGCTGTCGTTGCGCCAACCGCCGAGACACAGAAAGTGCTGGTCGCGTTCGCGTTGTTCATCACCGCCATCGTGTTCGCCTGCGCGACAATCTCCAACGACAACCTGCAGGACCTCAAGACGGGACAGCTCGTTGGCGCGTCGCCCATGAAGCAGCAGATCGCACTCATCGTCGGCGTTGCGGCGGGTGCGGCCGTGATCCCTTTTGTGCTGAATCTCCTCGCCAAGGCCTACGGATTCGCCGGCGCGCCGAACATCGACGTCGTGTCGCAGAACCCGTTGCCCGCGCCGCAGGCCACGCTCATCTCGGCGCTGGCGCAGGGCGTCATCGGGGGAAGCCTCGACTGGAAGATGATCGGCATCGGCGGCCTCGTTGGTGTCGCGTTGATCGTGGTGAATGCGCTGCTCGTGGCCACCAGGCGCGGCAGCCTGCCACCGCTCGCCGTCGGCATTGGCATTTACCTCCCGATGTCGGCAACGTTCGCGGTGGTTGTCGGCGCCATTGTCGGCAACTGGTACAACAAACGTGCGAAGCAGGTGAAGGAACCCGGGCGCGCCGAGCGGCTCGGTACACTGGTGGCATCGGGGCTGATCGTGGGCGAAAGCCTCTTCGGCGTGCTCAACGCCGGCTTGATCGTGGCGTTTGCCAGCGATGCACCAATCGCCCTCGTGTCCGAAGACTTCGCGCCGGCCAAACTGCTCGGCCTCGTCGGTTTCATCGCGCTGGTGTTCGCGATGTACCGGTGGATGCTGCAACGCACGGCGGACCGAGCCGCGTGATTCCCCTCGAATACAGACCAATGCCCGCACTGGATTTCACCAACCGTCTCGTCGTCATCACCGGCGTCGGCCGCGCCGGACAAGTGGGTGAGGCGCTCGCGCTCGGCTTCGCGCAGCGTGGCGCGACCCTGGCCCTGCTCGACATGCAGGCCGCCGAGGCCGAGGCGCGCGCGTCGTCGCTGGCCGCGCAGGGGTTTCCTGCGTCGTGGCATGCGGCCAACCTCGCCGATCCCGACGAAGCGGCGCGCGCCACGGCCGAGGTCCTGGAACGACACACCGCCTTCCAGGGCGCTGTGCATACGGTCATCTGTGCGGCCGGCGGCTTTGGCGCCACGGGACCGCTCGACAGCACCGACGCGGCCGCGTGGCATAAGCAGTTCACGATCAACCTCGAAACGGCCTACAACGCCACGCGCGCGTTTCTTCCTGCGGTGCGCAAGGCGAACGGCTCGTTCGTGTACTTCGGCAGCGTGGCCGCACTCCCCGGCAGCACCGGCGCGGGACTCGCGGCCTATACAGCGGCAAAGAGCGGCGTGCTGGCCCTCATGCGCGCCGTGGCTGCCGACGAACGCGCCAACGGCGTGCGTGCCAACGCCGTCGCGCCCACGCAGGTGCGCACCGCCGCCAACGTGGCGGACATGGGCGCCGACAAGGACTATGTGGAGCGCGAATCAGTGGCCGATGTCGTCGCGTTTCTGGCCAGTCCGCTCGCGCGCAACATCTCCGGGCAGGTCATCAGGCTGGCGTAACAGCCGAGGGTGTTCCCTCACCCCTCGGCTGTCAGTGCGTCAGTCCGTACACCACGTAATTGGTCGCGAACTTGTACGCATCGTTCGACAGGTTGACCGGGTACCAGCCCTCACCCGACCACTCCATGTAGTCACCGATGTCGTTGTTGAAGTTGATGATCACCTGCAGCCGCTTGGACGGATCATTGTCCTCGTAGATGCCCAGGTACATCGCTTTCGCCGCCGGCGTCGCGGGGTGCGTCATGCCGTCGAGCGTCTTGATGTGAAAGAACGTGTTGAAGATCGGATGCGAGATATCCATCGGCACGATGCGCCCCTTCGGCAGCACCATCCTCATCGAGGTCTCGAACACGTCCCACTGCTGCGCGAAATAGAAATCGTCGACGATCAGGAACCCGCCCTTCTCGATCCACGCGCGCAACCCCGCCGCTTCCTCCTCCGTGGGCATCCAGTAGCCGGGCTCGGTCAGGTATGCCACCGGATAGCGAAAGAGCTCCGGATCGTCGAGCGTATGCACATTGCTGCGCCCGCTATGCAGCCGGAGCGTTGCCAGCTCACCGAGGATCGCCATGAAATTCCGCTCCATCTGCGGATAGTCGGCGCTCCATGCCATCCGATACCCCTGCGTGTACCGCAGGCGCACGAACGTGAACTTGCCATCGTAGGGCACGTTGGGCTCGATGTAGTACCGACGCTGCGACCACGCCACGGGGGCAATGCACAGCAACGCCAGCACCAACACAGCCAGGCGGGGGCGAATCAGGCGTCGCATGCGATGGACGGGCATAGGAGGAACATGGAAGCCGGCACCCGCTGGCGCATCCCTTCCCATTGGCCCACCTTTCCCCCCTGATGACTCTCGCAGCGCGTCGACGACCCGCCGTCCGCGGAGTGATCCTCGATCGTTCGCTCGAGGAGCTCCCGCTGTTCCGTCTGAGTGATTCGGCGGACGACGCCCCCGTGTCGTTCACCACCGACAACGGCGGGCGCTGGCGCGTCATCCCGGCTCCCGGCGACCGATTACCGGGGACGTTCGACCAGGATGTGTACATCGAGATCCTGCATCGATATCACGAAGCCGGATCGCCGCTCGAGGGGGCCGTGTCGTTCACGCTGCACTCCTTCCTGCGCTCCATGGGCCGCCGGGCCGACGGGCGCACCTACGAGCAGTTGCGCGGAGCCCTCGCGCGACTTGAGCGCACGACCCTCGAATCGGTGGGGGCCTACTGGTCCGCCTCCTCGGGACTCGCCGACGTCAGCTTCACTGTCCTGAGTTCTGTTGCGGTCCAGCGACGCCGCGTGGCGGACCGGGAGCAACTGCACCTCTTCGGGAACCTTGCCGCCGGTGAACCGGGAGACGCCCGCGTGATCCTGTCGCCCACCGTGCGTGCCAACCTGGCCGGGCGCCACACCGTGTCACTCTCCTCCGTCCGCTACCATGCCCTGTCGTCCCCCGTGGCGCGCCGGCTGTACCGGATCCTCGAGGTGGCGCGCGCCGATGGCCGTCTGTCCTGGAGAGTCTCGCTGGAACGACTGGCCGAACAACTCCCGTTGACCCAGCGGTACCCGTCACACCTGCAGCGCGTATTGCAGCCGGCACACGAAATGCTCCAAAGCGCCGGGTTGGTTCGCGACATTGGAATCCGTCAGTATGACAGGGTCTGGCACGTGGACTACGTGCTCGGGACCCGACCCCGTGATGAAACCTGAGGGGCAGGCCCGGTGTCTGTCTGTTAGGTTACTTGTCCACCTTTCCACGAGCCGCCGCATGACCCGCACCCGTAAGGCCGCTGTCGCCAGCCTGCTGCTTCTGCCGCTCCTTGCCGGGGGCTTCGCCCTCCAGGCGCGGGCGACCCGCGGCGGCGCCCAGCTGCTCGATCAGGTCCTGACCTTCGTTGCCCTGCGCTACGTCGATACGCTCGAAGCCCAGGTGCTGTACGAGAAGGCGGCCCGTGGTCTCGTGAAGGAACTCGGCGATCCGTACACCGAGCTCTTCACGCCCAAGCAGATGGAGGAGTTCTCGCGCAACACCAACGGGCGCTACGCCGGCCTGGGCTTGCAGATC
>CAZPON010000217.1:0-6053 GCA_964588045.1 uncultured Gemmatimonas sp. | reverse complement strand
GGCCAGTGCCGGCACGCCGGCCAGCAGTGCCAGCAGCAGGCTTTCGGTCATCAACTGGCGCACGAGGCGACCACGCGAGGCGCCGAGCGCGAGACGAATGCGAATTTCACGCTCACGCGATGCCGCACGGGCCAGCAACAGGTTGGCCACGTTGGCGCACGCGAGCAGCAGCACCACGCCAACACCTGCTGCAATCAGCAGGAACACCGGCGCGACCTCCCGGGACACGTCCGGACCCGACGTGCCCACGGTGGTGAACGACTGCGCGCGCACGGTGCGGTTGAGCGTGTCGATACCCGGTCGCCGGGCCTGTGCGAGCAGCGCCGCGAGCTCGGCCTCTGCCGCCTTGCGCGAGACACCGGGAGCGAGCCGCGCGGCAACGCTCACGCAACACTGGTCGCTGTGGGCCAGCGCGGTGCGCGAGCGCCGGTCGAGCGGTCGCACGATTGTCATGGCTGTCAGCGGGATCCAGCCGTCCACGCCAATCAGGTCCGTGCCGTCAAATCCTGCCGACGCCACGCCGATCACCGTGAACGGCACGCCCTTCACACGTACGGTGCTGCCCAGCACATCCGGCGCCGACGACAGCGCTGTGGTCCAGTAGTGATGACTGAGCACGATGAGCGCCTGCGGCGTGCCAATGCGATCCTCGTCGGGCACGAACTCGCGGCCCAGCGCCAACGGGACGCCAAGCACCGAGAAGTAGCCGGCGCGCACCGGCGCCGCCGTCACGCTTCCCGTGCCATCCGGACGACTGCGATCGAAGGCTATCAGGCCGTCGACCGAGCGTGCGCGTGACTCGAACAACGCGACCTGGTCGAGTGAAAAACCGGCGTTGAAGCGATCGGTGGCGACACCGGGCACGGTGGCATACAGCGCCACCATGCGCTCCGGCTCCTGCACGTTCCAGCCGCGCAGCGCGAAGGCATTGAATCCCGCAAACGCTGCCGCAGAAAATCCGAGGCCGCCGGTGAGGCCGAGAATCGCGACCGCGGCGAACACGGGTTGCCGACGCAGCGAGCGCACGCCGTACGTGATGTCCTGCCACACACTCTCGATGCCGCCGGCCAACCACACGCCGCGCGATGCCTCGCGCATGACGGTCACGTTGCCCATGGCGCGACTCGCTGCCGCATCGGCCTCGGCGGGCGACATGCCCCGCGCCTCGAAGGCCTGCCGCTTGAGGTCGCGGTGATACGCAATCTCTTCGGCCAGCTCGGCGTCGTGCCGGCGCCACCGCAGCCACACGCGCAGCCGGCGCCAGGCACGGCCCGCGTCGTCAGCCATGCGACAGCACCTGCCAAATGGCGCGCACCATGCGCTCGAAGTCCTCGCGTTCGACCACGAGCTGGCGTCGGCCCGCAGCCGTCAGCGTGTAGTAGCGGGCGCGTCGATTGTTCTCCGACGTGCCCCACTCGGCCTTGACCCACCCCTCCAGCAGCAGGCGCTGCAGGGCGGGGTAGAGCGAACTTTCACCGACATGCAGCACGCTGTCGGAGCGCGCGCTCAGGTATTCGGCGATGCCGTAGCCATGGTTCCGGCCGGTGGCCAGCGCCTTGAGGATGAGCAGGTCGAGTGTGCCGGGCAGCAGGTCCGGCGATTCACGTGGCGGCACGGGTTCTCCCATCGATGGTCGATGGGAGAGTGCGTCATCCGGCCGCTGTTGTCAACTCCCATCGGCTGTCGATGGGAGGGGGCGCGTCAGGTCGCGCCGCCGGCCGCCCGGTCCACCGCGTCCTGCCGACGCTGTGCTTCCTGCCAGTCGATGATGGGCGCCACATCGAGGTCCTCGAGCGCCAGGCTGGCCAGGGCCCGTTCCACCACCGGTGCGCCAAGCGCTTCCGGCAGCGCGCGGCCGAAGGCCAACTCGGCGCGCCGGCAGAGTCGCTCTTCGCGCGCCAGGTCCTCGTGTCCCTGCCGCAGCACGCCGAACGCGTGTACGCGCGCATGCACCCCTTCGTGCACGATCGACGACGCCACGGGAGCGGCGGTGATGTCCCGCCGGGCGAGAAAGGTGAGCTCGGTAATGATCTCGCGGGCGTCGGGGATGAACGCGCCGCGACACGCAAAGCGCACAACGCGAATGGCATGGATGTCGCGCCGGAGATGACGCAGCCGCCACGGCTGATGCTGCGCGATGAGGTCGAGTGCTTCGGCGAGTCGCTCCAGCACGTCGCTGGACGCAATGTCGGGGCGTGAGTTCTCGAGAATGACCGGGATGCCGTGCAGCTCGAGTCGGTCTGCCGAATCACTGCCACGGAAGAGCCCGGCGATGCGCTGGATGAAGTCTGCCATGCGAGGAATTGACGCGGTTGCGAGTGCTTGTGGGAGTGCCGGGAATGGCTGAGCATGTGTACGGATTTCCCCTATTGTGGGGTTCAGGCGGTATTCACATATTCCTGTTGCGTTCGCGACGGGCTGCTGCGGACGGAGCCTTCTCGCGGGACGCCGTCGGAAGGGACGTGTCAGAGGAATTCGACCTTGGGCACGGGTTGTGAGGTCGCTGGACACAACTGAAGCGCCGCGAAAGCAGCGCGCCCGAGTCGGGCCCGTCCGGCGAGGGAGCAACGGTGGCCCTGTGACTGCATCACCAGATGCGGATCGAAATCGCAGGGATCATCGGCCAGCGGAAGAATCCCCGCTCTGTTGCGCGAAAGCGTGCAGGGCGGGGATTCGACTTTCGCTCCGTATGTAGCGACAGATCGCGAAACTGCATAACGCGGATTGTCCCGTGAGAGCGGACAGATCGTAGGACGCGGATTGTTCCGAGCGGGGGCTCGGCGCTATTTCGACAGCAGGTACTTCAATGCGATGTCCACGCGCTGACGCCAGGCGCGTTCGGAGTGGTCGGCGCCATCGAATACGCGGCTGATGAACTGCTCGCCTTCCTTGTACTTGTGCCCGCGCATGATGCCATCGACACGGACCTGGTACTCCCCGTAGAGCGAGTCGACTCCCACCGTACCGTGGTCGAAGTAGATGAAATGCTCACTCGGCTTGGGTGCGGAATTCCTGAGGTACTCGACCATCCGCCCGTCGGCGGCCGGCCAGTGTGTGGAGAAGGCGGCGGCGCCGCCGAAAATGCCCGGCAACTCACTGATCGCGTACAGCGCGAACAGCGCGCCCATGCCGGAGCCCATGATGAACGTGTCGGACCGGTTGGGCCGGGTGCGATACGTGCGGTCGATGAACGGCTTGAGTTCGGTGGTGATGAAGCGCAGGTACTGATCCGACAGCACAGGGCCCGTCACGATCGTGGGAGGCGTCAGGCCGTTCGTGAAGGTGGTGTCGGTGCCGAGTGCCTTGCGCGGCATGTACTCGAGCGCGCGTTTCGGCGTGCCCCAGATGGCCACCACGATGGCCGGGCGAATGCTGTCGGTGCGCAGCAGGCGCGTCATGGTCTCGTCGATGCCCCAATCCACGCCGTCGGTTGCGGTGGTGGGATCGAACACGTTCTGGCCGTCCAGCATGTAGATCACGGCGTACTTCCGGCCCGTGGTGTTGTAGTCGGGCGGCAGCCACACGTCGATGGTGCGCGGATCGACGAGGCGTGATGGAAAGCTGGTGTGGCGCTTGAACGCACCGGTCGTGCCGAGGGCCGGGCCCGGAACCGTTGCGGCCTGGGCGCACGCGTCGGATGCGACAACGCCGGCGGCGAGGAGTGCGCTACCGGCCAGCAGCACCGCCAGTGCGCGCGTGTGCATGGAGTCCCTCAGCTGGTGTGCGTCGCGAGCACGTGCCAGTGCGCCGGAAACTCCGGTGTCGGGCTCGCGTCACTCGCCATGAGAAGATAGCAGGTGGCACCGCTGCCGCTCAGTTGCGCGATCCATGTCGCGCCGCGCGCGCGCGCCGCGGCGGCCAGGTGCTGGACAATCGGCAGCGTGTCGGCGACGCCCGCGTGCATCGACGGCACCACGCGCTCGAAGTCATTCGACGCGATGGCGGCCACGTGTTCCCAACTGGCGAACGACTCGACGTCATACGCCTGCGCGCCCGCCGCGATGTTGCTGCCGCGCGCCATCGAGAACGCCGCGTACGCCGCACCGGTGTTCACGCCGTCAGCAAAGGTGAGCAGCATGACGGGTACACTCGGCAGCGCGGGCAGCAGCATGAGGCGATCGCCGCGTCCCCACGCCCACGCACACGATGCGCCGGTGACCAGGAAGGGCACGTCGGCGCCGAGTTCGCTGCCCAGTTCGAGCAGGCGCGTTGTGCCGATGGGCGTGGGGCTGAGTGCATCCATGGCGCGCAACACCGCGGCCGCGTCGGCGCTGCCGCCTCCGAGTCCGCCGCCCACGGGGATGTGTTTGTCGATGGTGATGTCCCAGCCGGTGTCCCAGCGCGAGGCGTGCGCGTACAACAGCGCGGCGCGCCACGCCAGGTTCTCGTTGACGGCACCAAGTCCTGCCGCCGGCACCGCGGGTCCGTCACAGGCGAGCGTGCGGTCCGGCCCGCCGACGCGCACCGTCACCACATCATGGAGTGCCAGCCGCTGGAAGAGCGTCTCGATACCGTGGTATCCGTTCGCGTCGCGCGACAGGATGCGGAGCACGAGGTTGATCTTCGCACGCGCGCGCTCCACATGGGTCGTCACGCGGCGGCCTCCTTGGCCCCCGTCATCGTCGTCAGGTTCAAGCCGAGACGCGTGAAGTACACGGCACCGAACACGGTGATCGGGATGAAGGAGAGAATGTGATACCCGATGGCCCAGCTCACGGCGAGCTCTCTGGGCACACCGTACACCGCCAATCCGATCGTGGCCGCCACTTCGAACACGCCAAAAAATCCCGGCGAGCTTGGCAGCGCGACCGCGGTCCCGATTACACCCTGCAGGAAGAGCGCGGCGGTGAAGGGCACGTCGATGCCCACGGCAAGGAACCCGAGATAGAGACCCACGGCGTGCACGAACCAGTGCGCCGCGGCCCACCAGAGCACGCCGAAGAAACGACGGGAATCCTTCAGGACCGCGAGCCCGCCCACGCCGTGCTCCACGAATCGCACGAGCATCGCTTCGTGCTTCGGCATGATGTGTCGCGCCACCCAACCCACCAGTTGCATCACGCGCTCATGCTGCAGCACCATCGCGTAGCACACGAACAGCAAGCCGGCCACCAGGCCGATGCCGCCGGCCGCCAACTGCGGCACCGTGCGCCCGATCAGTTTCGCCCCGGCCGGGAATCGCGGATCGAGCATGGCGCCGAACATCATCGACAGCAGTACGATCGCGTCGAAAATGCGATCGACGGCGAGCGATCCCAGTGCGGTGGTGATCGGGACGCGCGGCACTTCGCGAGACAACGCGAACGCACGTGCAAACTCGCCGGCACGGGCCGGGAACACGTTGTTCATCATCATCCCGATGGCCGTGCTGCGCCACAGCGGCCCGAACGGAATGGGCCCGGCGAACGGTTCGAGGATGGTGCGCCAGCGACGCGCGCGCAGCGGGAAGATGCAGGTGGCCACCACGGTGCACAGCGCAAACAGCAGCCAGTCCGACTGCCGCAACACGCCCCAGACCTCGGCTGGTGAAACGCCCCGCAACGTGTACCACAACAGCCCCGCGCTGAACGCAATGCCGAGCGCGCCCTTCCAGTCCAGCTTCACGAAACACTCACTTCGCGACGGCCAGGTCGAGCAGGTCGCTCAATTCCTCGAACAGCGCGTGCGCCGACGGTTCGGCCAGTGAGCCGCGGTTCCAGAGCACCTTGAGTTCATCGCGCACCTGTCGCGCGCGCGCGACCGCCGAGTGCCCGCGAAAGAGCAGGGACTCGATAGGCACGATCTGCGGTGTCTCCAGTGCCGGCGCGCCGGCCCAGGTGATGCTGGCCTCCTTCACCCTGGCGGCCAGATCGGCGTCGCTGTGCTCGCGATCCATCAGCAAGTGCGCGTACGCTTGCACGGCGGCCCGCTCGGCGCTGGTTGCCAATGGTGCGCGGGCCATCCTGGTGGCCAGCGTGGCAATGCTGGCCGCACCATAGCTCTCGGCCACGTCGCTCAATCCCAGCAGTCCGCGTCGCAGTCCGTCGGACAGCGCCAACTGCGACGGGCCCGGC
>CAZPON010000216.1:3860-6054 GCA_964588045.1 uncultured Gemmatimonas sp. | reverse complement strand
CCAGTGCATCGGCGGAACTGCTGCGGCGCATCGACGCCGAGGCCATGCCCCGGGGCCGGTCGATCGGTCGCGCTACTACGATGGCATCGCTGGCTGTTGGCATCGCATTCGCGGGGCTGTCGGCGGCGCCCCGCATGCATGCGCAATCACCGGCCGATACGGCGCGCGCGGCTTACGAACGTCGCGCATTCAACGAGGCCGGGCAGCGTTTCGCATCACTCGCCGCCCGTCAGCCGCGCAATCCGGACGTGCTGACGAACTGGGGCACGGCGGCATGGGCAGCTGGCGATACCGTCAGTGCCGTCATTGCCTGGCAGCGCGCCGCGCGACTCCAACCGCTCGCCGTCGACCTGCAGCAACGTATTGGCTTGCTTCCCTCCGGCGCGCGGGGCGGCATTGCCGACGTGCCCATGCTGCCGGTCCGTTCGCTCGTGTCGATGGCCGTGGCCTTCTGGTTCGCCGCGTGGGGACTCCTCGGCTGGGGCGGCTGGCGCTCGCGTCGCGCCACTGGTGACGCAACCAGCGCGGCAACGCGTCGTGTGTCGTGGGTGCGCGGGCTGGCCGGCGGGATGGTGGCGGTTGCCCTCTTGGCAGGCGGCATCGCGTGGTGGGCCATGCGCGCGCTGGATCCCTCGGGCCTCGCCGTGGTGGTGCGTCCGGAGACGCTGCGTATTGCGCCGGGCACGGATGCCGATGCGATGGGCGGTGTCTCCACCGGTGATGTCGTGAAGGTCGTGGAAGCGCGCGAGATGTGGCAGCGTGTGGTCCACGCTGATGGACGACGAGGATGGCTGCCGGCAGCCCGCCTGGTCGTGATGCTGGATTCACTGCCCGCCAGCCAGTCGTCGCGCTAGGCTTCGGCATGTCCCGAATTGCCATCCTTCCGAGTGCCGTCCTCGACCACTTCGCCGGCGGCGATCTGGTCGAGCGGCCGGCGTCGGTCGTCAAGGAGCTCGTCGAGAATGCCCTCGACGCAGGTGCCACGACGGTCTCGGTCGTGGTCGAGGATGGCGGACGCGCCCTGATCCGCATTGCGGATGACGGCAGCGGCATGGATCGCGCCGACGCGGTCCTCGCACTCGAGCGGCATGCGACGTCCAAGATCACGAGCGCCGAACAGTTGGTCGGTGTGCGCAGCTATGGCTTCCGCGGCGAAGCGCTGCCGGCCATCGCGTCCGTGTCCGAACTCGAACTCGAGACGGCGACGGAGGACGGATCGGGCACAAGGGTGCGCGTGGCCGGCGGACAGGTGACCGAAACACGGGATGCGGCGCGTCGCCGCGGCACCACCGTCTCTGTGACCCGGCTGTTCTACAACACGCCGGCGCGACAGAAATTCCTGCGCTCGGCGCGCTCGGAGTGGCGTGGTGTGCTGGACGCGATGCACGCCATTGCGGCGCTGCGCTGCGATGTGCACTTCTCGGTGCGACACGACGGCAAGGTGGCCCTCGAGCTGCCGGCCACCAATGACTTGCGGGCGCGCCTCGCTGCGCTGTGGGGGCATCGCGAGATCGAGCGGTTCATTCCCGTGGACGACGTGCAGGGGCCTGTGCATGTGACCGGACTGGTCGAGCGACCAGCCGACGTCGGCACCGGAACACGCCGCGTGTTGTTGATGATCAACGGACGCGTAGTGCGCGATCATGGGCTCGTGCGCGCGGCCGACGCCGCGTATCGCTCCACGCTGCCGGCCGGTGTGCGCCCGTCGCTGGTGCTGCGATTGCACCTGCCGGGCGATGCCGTCGATGTCAACGTGCATCCGGCCAAGGCCGAAGTGCGGCTCCGCGAACGCTGGCCGGTGGAACGCGCCGTCGAACACGCCGTGCGGCGCGCGCTTGGACTGCTCGATGCCAGTGCCGGTATCGGGTGGCGCACATGGACGCCCGCAGCTGCACCCGACTGGCGGCAGGATGTGCACACCATGGAACCCGACGCGCTGCGACAGCGCACCGCGCTCGACGGACTGTTTGCCGACGGCGCATCGTCTTCCGACACGATGCGAACCGACGTCGGGACCGGGGCCGTCATGGTGGACGAGGCGCGCACCGTTGATGCGACGGCGACCGAGTCGTCGCCCATCCAGGTGCCGCCACTGCTTCAGTTGCGGCGGACCTACCTGCTGTTCGAACACGAGGACGGCGTGGTGCTCATCGACCAGCATTCCGCGCATGCGCGCGTGCTGTACGAGCGCTTC
>CAZPON010000216.1:508-3850 GCA_964588045.1 uncultured Gemmatimonas sp. | reverse complement strand
CGCTCGAGCGCGGTGAATCGCCATCGCAACGGCTGCTGTTCCCGATGACACTGCATCTGGGCCCCGACGAGGCCGAGGCCTTCGAGGCGCATCGCGCCGCGTTCGAGGCCCTCGGATTCGAGATCGAGCCGTTCGGCGGCCATTCGCTGCTCGTGCAGTCGGTGCCCATGCCGCACCCGCGTTTCGATGCGGAGCGGTGCCTGCGCGAAACATTGGCCGCACTCACGGGCGATCGCGCCGCCGGCGACGCCCGCCGTCACGAGCGACTCGCCGCCACCTTCGCCTGCAAGGCGGCCATCAAGTCCGGTGACGTGCTGTCACCGGGTGAGATGCGCGCGCTGTACATCGCCCTGGCCGACACGCGACTGCCGGCCCACGATGTGCACGGCCGCTCCACCATCGTGCGACTGTCGTGGGACGAACTCGATCGGCGCTTCGGGCGGAAATGAGGGATCCTGCCGACGCGCCGAAGCCGTTGCGCGTCATCCTGGGACCGACAGCCGCCGGCAAGTCGGCCATCGCGATGCAGCTCGCCGAGCGTTATCAGCTGGCGATTGTGAGCGCCGACTCGCGCCAGGTGTACGCCGGATTCGACATCGGAACGGCCAAACCTTCCGCCGATGAACGCCGGCGCGTGCCGCACCATGGCATCGATGTGCTGCCGCCGACGGTTCGCTACTCGGCGCACCAATGGGCCTCCGACGCGAAGGGTTGGATGGCACAGGCGCGCGCGGCCGGTCGTGAGCCGCTGGTGGTGGGTGGCACGGGATTCTACGTGCGCGCGCTGGTCGATCCGCTCCACGAGATGCCACCGCTCGACGCCGATCGTCGTGCGGCACTCGAGCGCTGGCTGTCGGGCCTCGACGGCGGGGAACTGGAACGCTGGTGCCGGCGACTCGATGCGGCGCGCGCCGCACTGGGGCGCACGCAGCACCTGCGCGCCGTCGAGACGGCACTGCTCACCGGTACGCGTATCAGCGAATGGCATGCTGTGGGCGGACCCGCAACGCGCCCGCCGGCGGATGCGGTCCGCTATCTTGTCGTCGACCCCGGCCCGGTGCTCGCCTCGCGAATCGCCGACCGTGTCACGGCCATGCTGGCGGCCGGATGGATCGACGAAGTGCGGACGCTGATGGCGCAGGTGCCACCGGATGCGCCGGCGTGGAAGGCGAGTGGATATGGCACGTTGCGCGATGCCATCGCGGGCGACGGCCGTATGAACGAGGCAGTGCAGCGTGTCATCATCGAGACACGCCAGTATGCGAAGCGGCAACGCACGTGGTGCCGGCACCAGTTGCCCGCCGCGGTGGTGACGCGTGTGGACAGCAGTGCCGCGGACGCGTTCGCGCGGGCGTGTGCCTGGTGGGAATCCGACGACGGAGAGGTCACATGAAGATCGGCATCACCTGTTACCCGACCTATGGTGGGTCGGGAGCGGTGGCAACGGAACTGGGTATTGCACTGGCTGCGCGGGGGCATGATGTGCACTTCATCACGTACCAGCAGCCGTTCCGGCTTCCCAACTTCCTGCCGCGCGTCTGGTTCCACGAAGTCGACGTGGGCCGGTATCCGTTGTTCGAGTATCCGCCGTACGATCTCGCGCTGGCCGTGCGCATGCACGAAGTCGTGCGCGATCATCAACTCGACATCCTCCACTGCCACTACGCCATCCCGCATGCGACGAGCGCGTGGATTGCCCGGGAGATGCTGCGCGAGGGAGACGGGGACGTGCGCGTCCTCACCACGTTGCACGGTACCGACATCACGCTCGTCGGGCAGGAGCGGTCGTTCTACACGATCACGCGCTTTTCCATCGAGAAGTCGGATGCGGTGACGGCGGTCTCGGAGTACCTGCGCGACGAGACGTACCGGGCCTTCGGGTGTGTCGGGTGCAACGTGGAGGTCATCCACAACTTCATCGACCCGATGGAGTACGATCGCACGCGGCATGTGTTCCCCGTGCCGGATGCAGTGGTGAACGGCCGCAAGGTCGTGATGCACATTTCCAACTTCCGCCCTGTGAAGCGGGTGCGCGATGTCGTGCGGGTGTTTGCGCAGGTGAACGCCGCCGTGCCGTCGGTGCTGGTGATGGTGGGCGACGGTCCGGAACGCGTCGAGGCGGAGGAAGAAGCGCGGGAACTCGGTGTCTCCGACCGGGTGCAGTTCCTCGGCAAGATCGATCCCATCGCGCCGTTGCTGGCCGGCGCGCATCTGTTCCTGCTGCCGAGTGACAAGGAATCGTTCGGGCTCAGTGCGCTCGAAGCGCTGGCCAGTGGCGTGCCCGTCATCGGCGCGAGGGCGGGGGGCTTGCCGGAAGTCGTGACCGACGGGGTGACCGGTCACCTGTTCGATGTCGGCGACGTCGATGCCATGGCGAAGGCAGGGATCGCGTTGCTGCGTGATGAACGACGCTGGCAGGCCATGAGTGATGCCGCTGCGGCGGACGCGCGCGCACGCTTTTCCGAGGAAGCGGTTGTCGCCCAGTACGAAGCCCTGTACGAACGCATGCTGGCCGCGGCACCCGCGCGGGCAGCGAATCCGGCACCCACCATGTCACCACCGTGACCCTCGAACACGCCATCATCCTCGGGCTCGTGCAGGGCTTCGGCGAGCTGCTCCCCATCTCCAGCTCGGCGCACCTCGCGCTGGCGCCCTACTTCCTCGAGTTCCCGGACCAGGGACTGGCCTTCGATGTGGCGCTGCACTTCGGCACGCTCATGGCGCTCATCTGGTATTTCCGGCGCGAGTGGATCGACATGATCGTCAGCACGGCGCACATCGTCCGGACGCGCCGTATCGAGACGGTCCACGAGCGGCGCGCGCTGTATCTCGTGATCGCCACGATTCCCGGCGGAATCGGGGGCCTGCTGCTCAACGACTATGCGGAGACCACCTTCCGCTCGCCGTTGCTCATCGCGACGACCCTGGCGGTGATGGGCATCGTGCTCTGGGCGGTCGATCGCTGGAGCGCGCGGGTGCGCCACATCGAGGAGATCACGATGCGGGACGCGATCATCGTTGGTTGCGCGCAGGTGCTGGCGCTGGTGCCCGGTGTGTCGCGCTCGGGTTCGACCATTACGGCCGGACGCGCGTTGCACCTCGACCGCGCCAGTGCGGCGCGATTCAGCTTCCTCATGAGCATGCCGATCACCGCGGCGGCGGTGGTGCTCAAGATGCCCGAGGCAATCCGGACGGAGGGGTTCTCGCTGCCGCTCCTTGTTGGCGTGGTGACTGCGGCGCTCAGCAGCCTGGTGGCGATCACGATCCTCCTGCGCTACGTGAGCAAGCACAGCTACGGCATCTTCGCGGCGTACCGCTTGCTGTTGTCGGCGGCCGTCTTCA
>CAZPON010000216.1:0-498 GCA_964588045.1 uncultured Gemmatimonas sp. | reverse complement strand
CGTCTTCATCACGATCGCGCTGCGCAGCTGAATGATGGCGGCCGTGGAACGCGCGGCGGACCACGCGCCCGATCGGGACGCGCTGCCGTCGGCGGCTGAGCTGGGCCTCGCGAGCCTGGTTCACGAGCGCGACGTCACGTCGACGATGGATGTGGCGCATGCGCTCGCCGCCGATGGCGCACCCGCGGGTGTGCTGGTGGTGGCCGATCGCCAGCAGCGTGGTCGCGGACGCGGCGGACGCGAATGGGCATCGGCCGACGACGCGGGTGTCTGGATGACCTTGCTCGAGCGCCCCGATGATCCGCGGGTGATCGGCGTGCTGGCGCTGCGTCTTGGCCTTGCCATGGCCGATGCATTGGCGCCGTTCGTCGAGGCCCCGATCTCACTCAAGTGGCCGAATGACCTGCTGGTTGGACGCGGGAAACTTGCGGGTATTCTCGTGGAGGCCCGCTGGCGGGAGTCCGCCGTCGACTGGGTTGCGATCGGCATCGGCGTCAA
>CAZPON010000215.1:0-6088 GCA_964588045.1 uncultured Gemmatimonas sp. | reverse complement strand
CCATGATCCGCTGGTCGAGCACGGCAATGCGCCCCTCGAGTCCGGCGCGCGCCGGCCCGGTCGGTGAGCGGCGAAGTTGCTGGACCGCATCGGACCGACGCTCGGACGCCGAGGTGATCTGGCGCGACAGCTCAGAACGCCGGGCCTTGAGGGCCTCGACGTCTGCAAAGGTCATGGGCTTCGGAATCCCGACGACCGCCGGCGCGGCAGTCGCGGCTGGGGCCGGAGCCGCTGCCGGCTGCGGCGCGCTGGCAGGCTGATTGACGAAGGTCGGTATCATCGCAGGACGGAGGGCATGAGTACTCCTACGGAGCTCCAGCCGATCGAGATTCGATGCCTTCCGGCATCCCCCATGGCACGTCGGGCGGCCACTGAACACTATACGATATCGGCCGCCGTCGCTCCCCAAGGCCCCGCACATGACCACCATCGCACCAACACTCGACTCATCGGCGCTGCTCACGGAAGCGCAGGACATGGCCGCACAGGTCATCGCCTGGCGCCGCCACCTGCACCAACACCCCGAGGTTGCGTTCGTCGAACATCAAACGGCGCAGTACATCCGCGGCGTGCTGGCCGGCATTCCGGGCCTCGTCGTCACGCATCCCACCGACACGAGCACGATGGCACGGCTCGTCGGTGCCGCACCGGGACGCACCGTGGCCGTGCGTGCCGATATCGATGCATTGCCGATTCACGAAGAGAACGACGTGTCGTACCGCTCACGCGTCGACGGTGTGATGCATGCCTGCGGACACGATGGCCATACGTCCATCGTGCTGGCGCTCGCAACACTCCTTGCAAGGCATCGTGACCACTTCGCAGGTGAAGTGCGCTTCTTCTTCCAGCACGCCGAGGAAGTGGCGCCCGGCGGCGCCGAGTCCATGGTGCAGCAGGGCGTGATGCACGGCGTGGATACCGTCATCGGAATTCACTTGTGGGCGTCGGCGCCCGTCGGTCGCATTGGCATCGTGTCAGGTCCGGCGATGGCGGCACCCGACGTATTCAATTGCACTATTGTCGGACGTGGCGGACACGCGGCCATTCCGCAGGATACGATCGATCCCATCGTCATTGGCGCGCAAATCGTTTCGGCACTGCAACACATCGTATCGCGCGACGTCGATCCCTTCGATCCGGTGGTGGTGTCGGTCACGCAGTTCCATGCCGGGACCACACACAACGTGATCCCCGGCACGGCCACGCTCAACGGCACCGTGCGCACCTTCGATCCTGCGCTGCGCCAACGCGTGCCGGAGCGGATGGAGCGCATCATCAAGGGCATCTGCGACGCGCATGGTGCGACGTACGCATTCAGTGTGGAGCGCGGGTATCGGCCGGTGGTCAATGACCCGGCCACTTGCGCGCGTCTCGAACGAGTTGTCGAACGCACATTTGGTCCGGATGCGCTGCTGCCCATGCGGCCCACCATGGGCGGCGAGGATTTCTCGGCCTACCTGCAGAAGGCCCCCGGCGTGTTTGCATTCATTGGCGCCGGCAACGCCGTGCTGGAGACTGATTTTCCACATCATCACCCGCGATTCAACATCGATGAATCCTCCCTCGATATCGGATTGCGCTATCTGACCGCCGCCACCCTCGAACTGCTCGGCTGAGCGGGGCAGGAAGGGGGCTGAAACCCGGCCGCCCTGAGTCCGTTAGGACAACGACAGGCGAGTTAAACCATTCGGCCGCTGAGGCTGTCTTAGCGAGACAGCCCTTGATGCGCCCTGTCCATGCCCCTAGCGCCGCACCATGAGACAACTGAAGCTGGCAATGCGGATGCTGCTCCGAACGCCCTTCGTCACGGCTATCGCCGTGGCGTCCCTGGGGCTCGGCATCGGCGCCAATGCGGCCATTTTTTCGCTGTTCAATGAGATCCTGATGCAGCCCTTGCCGGTCGTCGAGCCCGGCCGGCTGGTCAACTTCGGCGCTCCCGGACCCAAGCCCGGCTCGCAGAGCTGCAGTCAGGCCGGTGGCTGCGAGGAAGTCTTCAGCTACTTGATGTTCAAGGACCTCGAACGCGAACAGACCAGCTTCACGGGCATCGCCGCGCACACGGGCTTCGGCGCCAACCTGCTGGTGAAGAACGAGCCCAGCACGGGCTCGGGATTGTTCGTTTCAGGCTCGTATTTTCCGGTGCTCGGCATCAAGCCCGAGGTGGGCCGACTGCTCGGACCATCCGACGACGAAGTCATCGGCGCCAACTACGTGACTGTCCTCAGTTACGAGTTCTGGCAGGAGCGCTTCGGCAGCGACCGCGGCGTGGTCGGTCAGACTATCGCCGTGAACGGCAAGTCGCTCGTGGTGGTTGGTGTCGCGCCCAAGGGATTCCGTGGAACAACGCTCGGCAACCGTCCACTGATTTTTGTGCCGCTGACCATGCGGGAAGTGGTGACCACCCTGCGGCCCACTTTCGAGCGGCGTCGTTCCTACTGGGCATACCTGTTCGGCCGTCTCAAGCCCGGTGTGTCCATCGAGCAGGCCAACGCCGCACTGAATACGACGTACAGCCGCATCCTCGAGGGAGTCGAAGCGCCGCTGCAGACCGGGATGAGCGACAAGACCATGGCGAACTTCAAGGCCAGGAAGATCACCATGCTGCCGGGCCAGCGCGGCCAGAGCTCGGTGCATCGCGAGGCGAAGACGCCGTTGGCCATGCTGTTCGGTATCACCGGCATCGTGTTGCTCATCGCCTGCGCCAACATCGCGAACCTGTTGCTGGCCCGCGGCGCCGGTCGCTCGATGGAAATGGGCGTGCGGCTCGCACTCGGCGCGTCACGCCGCCAGTTGATGACACAACTGCTCACCGAGTCGGTGCTGCTGGCGTTGCTCGGCGGAGTCGTGAGCCTGATTGTCGCGCAGTGGACCCTGCGCGGCATCGGCGCCTTGCTTCCTCCCGACGCCGCACAGACCTTCTCGCTCACCATTCGGTGGCCGGTCGTGTTCTTTGCCGCGGGGCTGTCGGTGGCGACCGGACTGATCTTCGGCATGTTCCCGGCACTGCACAGCACACGCTCCGACCTGATCACCGCCATTCGCGCCGGTGCCGGACAGATTGCCGGCGGCAAGGCGGCGACCCGCTTCCGCGCCGCGCTGGTGACGGTGCAGATCGCGCTCTCTATGATGCTGCTGATTTCGGCCGGCCTGTTCATCAAGAGCCTCGTCAACGTGAGCCGGGTCGACCTGGGCGTGAACGTCGACCAGGTGGTGACGTTCGGCCTGTCGCCGGAACGCAACGCGTATGACAGCACGCGATCGAAGCAACTGTTCGAGCGCGTCGAGCAGGAGATGTCCGCCATTCCCGGCGTGACCGCCGTGACATCGTCGATCGTGCCGCTCCTGGCGGGCAGCAACTGGGGCAATTCCGTGTATGTGCAGGGGTATCCGCACGGCCCCGATATCGACAACGACTCCCGCTACAACGAAATCAGTGCCGGATACATGGCGGCACTCGGCATGCGGGTGCTGTCCGGACGCGAGTTCACCACGTCCGACCTCCGCGGCTCCACGAAGGTCGCCCTCGTCAACGAAGCCTTCGCGAAGAAGTTCAACCTCGGCAAGGATGCCGTGGGCAAGTTCATCGGCAACAGCAGCGCCGATACGCTCGACATCCAGATCGTCGGGCTTGTGCAGGACGCCAAGTACAGCTCGGTGAAGGATGTCGTGCCGCCACTGTTCTTCAGGCCGTGGCGACAGGCGAATCCCGGGTCGCTGTCGTTCTACGTGAAGACGTCGTTGCCGCCCGAGCAACTGCTGCGCACGATTCCGGCCATCATGAAGACGATCGACCCGACGCTGCCGCTGGAAGACCTCAAGACCATGCCGCAGCAGATCAAGGAGAATGTCTTCCTCGATCGCATGATCAGCATCCTGTCGGCGGCGTTTGCCGTGCTGGCGACGCTGTTGGCCGGCGTGGGGCTGTACGGTGTGCTGGCCTACTCGGTGGCGCAGCGCACCCGTGAGATCGGCGTGCGCATGGCGCTCGGTGCCGACGGCAGCCGCGTGCGCCAGCTCGTCATGCGCCAGGTGGGCGGCATGCTGCTCGCCGGCGGCATTGTGGGTGTCGCCGCCGCGTTCGGCCTCGGCCGCGCGGCGCAGTCGCTGCTGTACGGACTCCAGGGCCACGATCCCGTCGTGTTCATGATGGCCGTTGTACTCCTTGCCGCGATCGCCGCGATCGCCGGATATGTTCCGGCACGGCGTGCCGCGCAGGTGGATCCGATGCAGGCCCTCCGCTACGACTGATTCATTCCTGACGCATACCGAACAGAGACCCGATGGTAGATATCGCACGTCCCAAGAAGTCGAATCGCAACCGCAACATCATGATTGGTGTCGGGGTCGCGGCGCTTGTCGTCGTGACCGTGGCGCTGAGCCAGCTTGGTCCTGCCTCGCAGACCATCGATCGCGCAGCCGTCCTCGTCGACACCGTCAAGCAGGGCGACGTCGTGCGCGATGTGCGCGGTAACGGCACGCTCGCGCCCGAGCGCATCCGCTGGATCACCGCGCAGGCCTCGGCGCGTGTGGAGCGGCTGTTGTCGGAGTCCGGTCGCAACGTCGCTGCGGGCGAACTGTTCCTCGAGCTGTCCAATCCCGACCTGCAGATTCAGACCATGCAGGCCGAGCAACAGGTGCGTCAGGCGCAGATCGACCTGCTCAACCTGCGCACAAGCCTCAGGGGAGGATTGCTCACGCAGGAAGGTCTGGTCGCGTCCATGAAGACCGCCTGGGTGAGCGCCCAGCAGGAGTACCAGGCCGCGGATTCACTGGTGAAGATGGGACTCGTTCCGCCGTTCGAGGCCGCGAACCGCAAGGCGGCGGCGGAAGAGTTCACCACCCGCTATCGCGTCGAGCGCGACCGGTTGGCGCTCATGGCGGCGTCCATCGATTCGCAGATCTCCGTGTCGGCGTCGCGTGTCATTCAGTTGCAGGCGATCGCGTCCAGCCAGCAGGCGCGTCTCACGTCGCTGCAGGTGCGCGCACCGGAAGCCGGTGTGTTGCAGGACCTCACGCTGCAACTCGGGCAGTGGGTGCCCGAAGGCACCACGCTTGCCAAGGTCGTGCAGCCCGGAAAGCTCAAGGCCGTGCTGCGCATTCCCGAGTCGCAGGCCAAGGATATCCAGCTCGGCCAGATCGCGTCCATCGACACGCACAACGGCATCGTGAAGGGTCGCGTCGCGCGCAAGGATCCCGGCTCGACGGGCGGCAACGTGACGATCGACGTGGCAATCGACGAAGCGCTTCCGGCCGGCGCCGTGCCCGACATCAACGTCGACGGCACGATCCAGATCGAGCGCCTGGAGAACATCCTGTACGCCGGTCGTCCGGCGATGAGCGTCGGTACCGGTTCGCTGACGCTGTTCAAGATCATCGACGGCGGCGGTGCGGCCATTCGCGTGCCAGTGGTGCTCGGTCGCAGTTCCGTGAACACGATCGAGATTCTGAAGGGCCTCGCCGTCGGCGACCAGATCATCCTGTCGGACATGTCCACGTATGCGAACGTCGATCGCGTGCGCATCAAGTAGCGAATCGTTACTACCAACCCTACCCTGCTCCGGAGCCAATCGTGACCGCGACTGACGACACCCTGATCCGCATGTCGGGCATCAAGAAGATTTTCTACACGGATGAAGTGGAAACCCACGCCCTGTCCGACGTGCACTTCGAGATCCAGAAGGGCGAGTATGTCGCCATTTCCGGTCCGTCGGGCTGCGGCAAGACCACGCTGCTGTCGATCCTCGGCCTGCTCGACACGCCGAGCGCGGGTGAGTACCACATCAATGGCACGTCGGCCGCACGACTGGCGCCGCTGGAGCGCGCACGGGTGCGCAACCGGGAGATCGGGTTCATTTTCCAGGCGTTCAACCTGATCGGCGACCTGAACGTGTTCGAGAACGTGGAACTGCCGCTGACGTACCGCGACATGAACTCGAGCGAGCGGAAGGATCGCGTGAACGCAGCCTTGGAGCGCGTGGGAATGTCGCATCGGGCGAAGCACTATCCGCCGCAGTTGTCCGGCGGTCAGCAGCAGCGTGTCGCCGTGGCGCGCGCGGTGGCCGGTGATCCTGCGATCCTCCTGGCCGAC
>CAZPON010000214.1:0-6094 GCA_964588045.1 uncultured Gemmatimonas sp. | reverse complement strand
CGTGGACGTCTCCGGGTGATCTGCCGACGGTGCGACAACTGGAACCTGTCGCCGCACATGGACCTCGTGCGGGTGGGCAAGCCGCTGCGGCCTGAGTTCGCGGCCTGGCGGAGCGGCTCGCGATACAGGGCGAACTCGCCGCACTGGAATCGGCTTGGCGCGACGCGGAGGAGATCGCGGCGATTTCGGACGCGATGTTCGCGTCGCCGGAGTAGCGTGGATCGTGCTTATCTGTCTTCTGGGACAGACCACTCCGAACGCCTTGTATGCGGGCTCAGGGTAAGCCCGTCTGGCCGCGGATTTCGCCGGCCGGGAATGCGGTCGAGTGCACGTTGACGTAGGCATTGCCGGTTCGCAGCAGGACGAACAACGAGTCGAGCGAGATGGGTGGCGCGCCGCCAATGGGCAGGATACTCGCCGCGCCGAATGTGCCGGTGAGCACGCCCGAGGTGTTGGGCTGCGGCGAGGTGAGCAGGTCCACGATGATGCCGGCCACCTGCGTGCTGTTGCCGGGCGCGTGAATGTGCAGTCCCGTGGGCGCGCTGGCGATGCCCTGATACGCGACGGTGTACGACACCGTCGCGCCGCTGCGCGTGAAAAGCGCGGCACCATTCGCCGTGCTGTTGTTGGGTGTCGGCCGTTCATTCGCGCCGTTCATTTGCGCGAAGATCGACGGCATCTGCACCACCACCGTGCCGCTCATACCGGCGTGGAGCGTGCAGGTGTAGGGAAAGGTGCCCGCCGTGCCGAACACGCGCGCAACGGAGCCGCTGGCGGTGGGCGGAATATCCTGCGGGGCACCGGTCCCGCTGAACAGCACGTTGTGCTCTATGGCGAAGGCGTACGTGACCGTGCCACCAACGGCGACCGTCACGCTGGCCGGTGTGAACGTATTCGCCGCGGACGCATTCACGCTGGCCGCACTGGCCGCGCTCGACGGCCCCGTCACCGTGACCGCCGCATTGGCGGTTGCGGTGACACCATCGTGCGTGAGCGACCCCGTGATCGTGGCGGCACCGGGCGCGATGGTGGTGACCACGCCACTGGCATTGACGATGGCCTTGGTGCGATCACTGGTGGTGTACGTGGTTCCGGACGCACCGGCAATGGCCGCATTCCGCGCGTCCCGGGCAATCGCCGTGAGGTTCACGGTGGCACCGATGCCGACCGTCGACGTACCCGGGGTGACGGACAGCGATACGAACTTCTGCGCCACCTCCACGTTCAGCGTGGCCTGCACGGCACCGCTGGTGGCCGTGATGACCGCTGATCCGTTGCTGACGGACGTGATGGTCGCGCTCGTGCCACTCCCGCTGATGCTGGCCACACCGGCGTTGCTGGTGGTCCAGGTGACCGGCGCATTGGCGATCGGATTGGAACTCGCATCCCTCACCGCGGCACTGACGGCGCGCGTCTCCGTCAGCGAGGCAAACGGTCCGGTGGTCGCACTGGAGATCGTGATCGATGCGGCAACCGCCGTCGGATTGGTGCCGCCGTCGTCACCGCCACCGCACGCGGCCGACAGGAGCATGGACGTCATCACCGCGCATCGAGTGAGCATTCGCATGGATCGGCCTCGGGAAAACACACGTAGGGTGAACACGACTCAAAACCACATGAGCGAAACACCGATCGTTGCCAACCCCATCGACGCAAGCGCCATGTTGCGATGGGCCTTGGCCTCCGGGGGCCGGCCGTCCACCGCCTTCGCACCCATGACACCGGTGGCGACGAATCCGGCATCAGCGGCGAGCATTGTGAGCACGTGCAGCGTGCGGCGCGTCGTGGCCGAGCCGTCGTGGCGGATCTCCCACAGGTTCCAGAGTCCGGTGGTGGTGTTGACCACGAACAGTGATCCGATACCCATGGCGACATTGCGATGCGTGTTCCGCAGGTCTTCGTCGACGGGCTCGCGTCGGGTGCAGTCGTACACGCCTTCCTTCTGCGCGAGCAACTCCCTGCCCAGCAGGTATTCCGCGGCGAACAGCGGCAGCATGAGGTAGCTGCCATAGCGATGCACGGTGAGGCGCCGCCCGTACCAATCGGACAGGACCACCGCCTTCTGGCGCGTGATGGTGTCGCCGAACACGGCCGTAAGCGCGGCCGGCGATGTGGCGTTGTGCGGCATGCGCAACGCGACGGGCCGCATGACGGCCAGCGTGTCCGTCACGGGGGTCTCGGGTACGGTCTGCGTACCGGCAGACCAGGTGATGGCCATCACCAGCAGCGCGCACGTGCAGGGCAAACGGTTCCTCGCCAATGGGAGATGAACCCGATGACCGCACCACGCGGACAACTATTCCCGACGCGGTGGCTCCTGCACCTCAGCCAATGCGTGAGAGCTGCTGCAAGGCGTCCTCGGCCGACACCGGTCGCTGATGCGGGTCGGGATGCGTGAGCTGCGCGATGAGTGTGTTCACATCGGCCGGTACGCCGCCTGCAGCGCGCGCGCGCGCCGCCACCTCGGCCGACGGATGCGCCGTGCGCGCCGGCGATTCGTCCAGCTTGTGCGCGAAGAACTGCATCGGGGTGTCGGCCCCGTACGGCGTGCTGCCCATCAGGCATTCGTGGAGCACCACACCGGCGGCGTACACATCGGACGCGACGGTCGCCGGCCCGCCAATCAGGAGTTCGGGGGCCAGGTACTCCGGCGTGCCGACAATCGCGCCGCTCACCCTGCCGGCAAGGCCATCGCCGGACGATGTCGGCAGCGCACGCCCGCGCAACGCAGTGCGCATCACGCGCGCGATGCCGAAGTCGGTGACCTTGAGTACGCCGTCGGCACCGACGAGCAGGTTCTGCGGCTTGATGTCGCCATGCACGATCTGCTGGTCGTGCGCCGCCCGCAGCGCGCGCATGAGCTGCCGGGCGAGCGAAACCACCGCCGGCACCGGCATCGAGCCGCGCACGCGTATGACGGTGGCGAGCGACGCACCTTCCACGTACTCCATGCTGAGGAACGGAACGCCCTCGCTTTCCCCGATGTCATGCGTGCGCACGACATTGCGATGCGTGATGCGTCGCGCCACACGCAGCTCCTCGTGCAGGCGTTCGCTGGCCGCCTGGTCGGATGCGAGGACCTCCGGTCGCAGCAGCTTGACGGCCACCGACTCGCCCAGCACGCGATCGCGCGCGCGGTATACCATGCCCATGCCTCCGCTGCCGATGAGCGCTTCGATGCGATAGCGGTTCGCGAGCAGGTCGCCGCGCCGCACAACGGGATGCGGCACCGATTGCGTGGCCTGACCACCGATGGCCAGCACGCGCTCGGAGCGCCCGCGCCGGCCGCGCGAACCGGCACGCTCCTCGTCATGTCGTCGCGCTTCCTCGACCGCGACGGCCGCGGCCGTGGTCGCCCCCAACGAGTCCTTGTCGCGCAGGTCGATCAACAAGGCGTCGAAGGCGCGGGTGAGCGACCCAATCTCGCCCACGCGCTCGCCTCCGGCACGCCGATCGATCTGCAGCGCGGCGTAGTTGCCGTCGGCTGCCTGTCGCATGGCAACGGCCAGCGCCCGCACCGGACGCGTTACGCTGCGCGCCGCGAGCCACGCGGCAAGCAACGCCAAGAGGAAGCCGATGGCACCAGCCACCACCAGCGAACGGCGCACCCCGGCGAGCGTGGCCAGGCCGCCATCACCCTTTCGCATCACGACGTATCCGCCCACGATTTCGCCACCGGCCGTGGACAGCGATGCAGAGCGCGCGATCCATTCCGTATCGCTCAGCACCAGCTGTTGCGGCGCGCGTGGGCGGGCGGCGGCAGCAAGCGGCGCCGGTGATGCAAGTGCCGCCACGCCCTCGATGAGTGCGTCGGTGATCGGACGCGTCGCCGAAACCACATGCGCACGGCCGGTGCGATCGCGCACGAAAAACGCAATCTCGCTGGCCGTCGCGGATCGGATGTCCGCAGCGACCGCCGAGTCGATCACACGCGTCGCCACCAGCACGCCGAACGGTACACCGCCCGGCAGCGCGACGGGAACGGCAGTCGCCTGAAACAGCATCGAGTCACCCGAAACACCGAAACCACCCGAGACCTGTCCGCGCAACGCGCCAGCCACCAACGGCACGCGGCCCAGCGGATCACCCGAGGCCGACGGCTCATCGGACTTGGCCAGCAGCGTGCCGACACCGTCGGTGATGAACACCCAGCGGGCATCGAGCTGCTCGGCGGCCTCGAACGCCTGGTCGAGCAGGTCGTCGCGTCGCCGCTCGGCCACGAGCGTACGGAAGTAGGGGCCTTGCACGAACACGCGCGCACCGCCGGCCAGGCTGCGTTCGCGGCCGGCAAGCAACTGCGCCACCAGGTCGGCCGCCTGCTCGAGATTGGTGCGGGCCGTCGCATCGGCCGAGCGCTGCGCGGCGGCCGACGCCATGAACAGCGCCACCATCACCACGGCGCCAACAATGACGGCGGTGCCGGCAAACACGCGCCAGGTGATGCTGGACACGACGCGCGCCGAGTCACCGCGTTCGCCGCGCACGCCGGAGCCGGGTGCGTCGACGTGCCGAGGGGCGTCGGTCGCTGGCATCACTCAGTACCGATCGGCCCGCGTGGTCGCGTACGGCTTGCCGAACTTGTCGGGATGCGGCACTTCGACGTACGAACGCGCGTCCAGCGCGATGCTCAGGCCAGCGACACCGGTCGACGGCACGGTGATCCGCTGCACCGACTCCCCTGCCCGCTCATGCCAGGCGCGCAGCCGATACGTGCCTGCGGGTACGTTGCGGAGCTGGAAACTGCCGTCGGCGTTCACGCGAGCCACGAACGGCGTGGTGACTGCGAGCACGAAGTTCACCATGCGCGCGTGGATGTTGCAATAGATCGCGTACACGCCCTCGCGCAGGAACGGCACGCTGCGCGACGCCCCGGTGCGATACAAGCCAAGGTCGAACGCGCCGAGCGCGCTGTTCGAAAACACATTGTGGCTGAACGGATCCTTGTTCGGATAAGCGACCGTTCCGCCAACCCTGACGATCTGCACGTGCGGCACGAACTCACGTCCACGCATGTTCACGACCGCACCACCGGCCGAGCCGCTCGTGCGCGGGCCGCTGGTTTCGGCGTCGAGAAGCACCACCGCGTTGTCGAGATCGCGCCGTGCCTTCGTGCTGCGCTCGAGGATATGCACGGAACCGCTCACGGTACCCTGCGCAGACAGTGGTGCAACGACGAACATGCCAAGCGCCAGCAGTGCGCGCAGGGACCGGATGATCCGTGCGTACATCACAGCTCGATCCCGATGGCGAGATTGAAGTGCCGGGCGCGATACAATCCCGCCGGACCACGTGTTGCCATCGCCCGGTACTCCACCCCGAGCAGCAAGGGCAGCGCCGGGCGCCATTGGAGGTGGGCCGCGCAGGCGGTGTTGCGCTGACGGAGCGGCTGCGCGTTCTCGACCCGGTCCGTGCCGCATCCGGCACCGGTCATGATCGTCGGACGCACCTGGGCATTGAGCTGCAGCCAGCCGGCAATGTCCGTCAACGCTTCGCCTTTCTCGTTGGGATTGGGCGATGGCGCGAAGTTCTGGCTGATGCCGCCGCCGCCCAGCCCGCGCAACAGTCGTCCGCGGTATCCTTCGGCGCGCAACTCGAGGCCGTGCGACAGGCCGATGCGCGCGTCGGTGCTCACCGCCCAACTTGAGCTGAGCGTGTCACCGCTCACGCGCAACCACCCGAGGTGCCCTCCAAACCCGATCTCGCCGCCGCGATCGCTGAGGTACTGCGACGTCGTTGCATCGTGCCCGTCGCCCCACCGCGCACGCACCCGACCCTGCACATACGGGCGGGCCGAGCGCAGCCCGGCATCGACACCGCCAACTTCCTGCAGGTGGCGATCGCCGGAGTACGGATTGAGCACCGCGCCCTGCAGCGCCCAATGCAGTACGCTGCCCTTGACCGTGGTTCGCGCCACTTCGCGCGTAAGCCGGATCTGCGGCAGCCAGTTCCACAGGTTTCCGGCCGCCGTGAAATCGGGAATCGCGATCGCCGCCGTGCTCACCGGATCGAGATCGGAAATGAGCGGTGTATCGGCGCCAACCATCAGTTCGGTGCGTGCCCAGTGCAGAAATCCGCGCGCAGTGCGGAGTCGCGG
>CAZPON010000213.1:0-6164 GCA_964588045.1 uncultured Gemmatimonas sp. | reverse complement strand
TGCTGGTGGGCCGCCCGCCCTACATGGCGCCGTCGGCGATGGCCGTGCTGGTGAAACACGCCGTCGATCCGGTGCCGTCGCTGCAGACGGGGCGCGCGGATGTTGCCGCCGCGATTGCCGAAACGATCGAGCGTTCGCTCGCCAAGGCGCCCGCCGATCGCTATCCCACGCTGCAGGCGTGGCGCGAGGCACTCGGGCGCGGCGGCAGCCCGTCGATATCGGGAGCGGCCGCCGTTCCCCTGAACGCGCCGGCCATTCACAAGGCGCCGCCCGTGCCTGCCACGCCGTTGCTCGGTCGCGAGGAACAGCTCGCACTGGCGGTCGAACGACTGCGTGCCGGTGCGCGCGTGCTCACCATTTCCGGGTACGGCGGCACCGGGAAGACGCGCTTCGCGATCGAGTTGTATCGTCGCCTGGCGGCCGACTATGACGGCGGTGCCGCGTTCGTGTCGCTGGCATCGGCCACCGCGTCGTCGGACGTGATGCCGACCATCGGCACCGAACTCCGCATCGCCGAGGCGCATGGCCGGTCCGCGCTCGATGCGCTGTGTACGGTCATTGGCGAGCGACGGGCGCTGCTGGTGCTCGACAATCTCGAACAGGTGCTCGACGCCTCGGGCGACATCGCGACGCTTGTCTCGCGCTGCCCGGCATTGCAGGTGGTTGCGACCAGTCGCGCGCCGCTCAAGATCGGCGCCGAGTCGGAGTTCGTGCTGCCACCGCTGGACCTGCCGCCGCAGGATGCGACGCTGGATGCGTTGCGCGCCTGCCCGTCGGTCGCGCTGTTCCTGCAGCGTGCCGAGAAGGTGAAGCCCGGATTCACGCTCACCACCGACAACGCCACGGCGATCGGCGCGATCTGCCGCCAGCTCGACGGCCTTCCGCTCGCGCTCGAACTGGCAGCGGCGCGAACCCGCATCCTCGAGCCGGCAGTCCTGCTGCAGCGGCTCGATCACGCGCTGGACCTCCTCACCTCCGGCGACCGCGACTTGCCCATTCGCCAACGCACGTTGCGGGCGACGATCAGTTGGAGCTACTCGCTGCTGGATGCGTCGGAGCAGCGGCTGTTGCGGCGCGCCTCCGTCTTTCACGAGGGTTGGACGCTCGAGGCCATGGAGCAGGTGTGCTATGCGGCCGACGAGCAGTCTCGTGCGCTCGATGAGCTGGACTCGCTCGTGGAGAAGGGTCTCGTGCGCGTGGTCGGCGCCGGTGAGCGCTACGCCTTGCTCGAAACGATTCGCGCTTTTGCCGCCGAGCAACTGCATGCGGGTGGCGAAGTGCATGCCGTCCGTCACGCGCATGCGAACCACTTCCTGGCCTTTGCCGCCAGCGTGGAGGCGGGAATCCGCGGCGCCGGGCAGCTGAACGCGGTGCGGCGCGCGCGTGGTGACAACGCGAACACGCACGCCGCGATCCAGTGGCTCACGGTGTGCGCGCGCGCCGGTGATGTCAGCGCGCTCGAGAACGCGCTTCAACTCGCCGGCCATCTCAACTGGTTCTGGCACATCGCCGCGCAGCATCTCACCGCGCGCGATATCGTGGACGCGCTGTTGAACCTCAGCGTCGGTGCGGCCCCGAGTCGGGGGCTGGGTTCTGCGCTGCTCACCAGCTGCATGATCTGCACCGCCACCGGCGAGTGGGACCGTGTGATCGTCGATGCGGCCCGCGCGCAGGAGATCGCGCGCTCGCTCGGCGCCCGGACGATTGTCGCCGAAGCCGCCATGTACGTCGGATACGCGCACCTGCACGGCGGGAAGATGGACCTGGCGCGGGCCGCGCTTGACGAGGCCAGGGAGCGTAGCCGTGGCGGAGACGACGACTTCATGCAGTCGGTGTCCATGACGCTCAAGGGGATGCTGCTCTTCGCGACGGGCGAGCTCGACGCCGGCATGGAGCTGGTGCAAGAGGCGCGGCGCATCCAGAACCGCCTCGATGACTACGAACTGGGTGGTTTGGCGCTCAGCTTCCTGGCGCAAATGACGTTTGCGAAGGGAGACCACGCGCGCGCGATGGCGTTGTATCGCGAGGCGCTGACATACATGGAAGCGCTCCCTGACCTCCTCGAGGTGGCACGCATCCGCTGCGAGCTCGGATGGACACTCCTCGCGGCGACGAATGCAACGGACGCCCGCAGCGAATTCCAGCGGGCCGTGCGGTGCTACGAGGAGGTCGGCAGTCCACGCGGGACCGGGTTGGCACTGATGGGACTCGCGGCCGTCGAGGCGGCAGACGGACGGCACGAACGTGCGGTGGCGATTGCCGCCGCCGCGGACGCGTACTCGGCGCGCCTCGGCCTCATGCTGGACCATCCGATGGACCCCGGTGTCGTGGGCCGCATCGAGGCGCTCAAGGCGTCGATTCCCCGCGGCACGCTCGATGGCCTCGTAGCGAGCGCGAGTCAGCTCACGCCGGCGGCTGTGCTGGCGATGGTCGCCGCTGATCCTGCGATGATGTAGGACGGCGCGATCAGCCCGGCGACAGCCTGGCGCGCAATTCCGCGACGCGGGCCTTCACCGTGCGCACCGTGACGGCCTGCGCGGGTTCCGGATTCGTCCAGTTGGCGAGGAACGCCTCGTAGTACTGAAGCGCACCACGCAAGTCGCCCTTGGCATCGAGCAACTCGGCGAGGCGCCGTTGTGCGCTGGGCTCGATGGTTCCCGCCAATGCGAGCTCGGCGGGCGTCGTGATGGCGCGCTGGAACCAGACTATCGCGGAGTCGGCGCGACCCGCGCGCTCGTGCGACATGGCCATGAGGAACGATTCCTCAGGGTCTGGTGATGCGCGCTGCGCGATGGCGAGGCGCAGGTGCGTGATGGCCTCGTCGAATCGCCTGGATGCCATCGCAACGAGCGCACTCGCGAATGCATCGTTCCGAATCCGCATCATGTCGCCTGGTGCCAGGTCGCGGACAAATCCCTGGTAGGCCAGGCGCGCCGAGGCCGAGTCCTCCGCGAACGCTGCAGCGCGCAGGATACGGTCCCAGGCGCGCGAGGTCGGCGGCGTGGCCGACACGACGGCAGGAGCCGTCGCGCGGCGCATCAGGACGCGTGCCCGCTCGGCATCGGCATTCCAGAAGGCCTCGACCAGGGCGGAATCGGCCGTCGCCCACATGGCCACTGCGCCGGAATCTGCACCGGTGAACTGCGCCGCAAGTGCGGCCGACGCGTGCATGAGCGACTCGCGCGGCCGTCCGCGCCGCGCCGCGAAGTCGTCGAGCACGAGATGCGCGCCGACGACTTGAGACTGGCTTTTCGGCGCGAGAACCCTGGCGCGCGCCTCGGCGGCGGCACTGTCGAACAATGCCCTGCTGGTGTGGTAACCGATGCGCACCCACCACAGCTCCGCATGGTCCGGCAGCGCGGTGGCGAACTCCTCGAGGGCCTTTCCGGCCGCGACGGTGTCTCGCAACGCCGAGAGCGTCAGGACGAGGTTGATGTGATTGGCGCCCGTGGCGTTGGGCGTCGTCAGCGAGCGCCGGATCGCAACGACCGCGTCATCGAAGCGTCGCAGCCTTATGTAGGTGACCGCCAGGTTGTTCAGCGCCGTGGAGTTGGTCGAGTCGCGTCGCAGCACCTCCTCATACGCCGCCAGGACCTTCGACAAGTCGGGCGACGGGCCACGCGTGTAGTAGTACGCCTCCGTGAAGGCGCGCTCTTCGTCGCTCAGACGATCGCGAAAGCGGAACGCCGTGGCCGCGGCCGCGCGCGCACGGTCCGGGTCGCGCCCGATGTTGTTGAGGATCACCGCGATGCGGCGCCACGCCATGGCGAAGGTGGAGTCGAGCGCGACCGCCTCATCGAGCAACTGCAACGCGCGGTCGTTGTCGCCGGTCAGGCCGGAGAGCCGTGTTGCCTCCACGTACTTGCGGAGGGCCGGCAACGAGGCCGTCGTCACGCGTTCGAGCGGCGAACTCCGTCGGATGCCCTTCAGCGATTCGCCGACGCGTTCGCGGATACTGCGCGACAGCGCGCCGACGGCTGTCACGAGTGACGCATCGTCCTTCGCCGTTTCCCGGAAGGTGGCCAGTTCCTGCGCATCGATCGCCGACACCAGCCGCGCCGACAACACGTAGCTGGTGCCCAGCCGAACGATCTCGCCATCGACAATGGCCCGCGCGCCTTCGCGCGTGGCAATCTCGCGTGCCAGCGGGAAATACACGGCGCTTTCACGCGGGCGCTGCATGCGATCGAGAATGTCGCGCACCGTGGCACGGGTCAGCACGGAGAGGTTGGCCGACTGCGCCAGGTCGGTGCGCAGCGCTTCGGCCACCGTCGTGCCGATGAGGGAGTCGTCCGCTGGTGGCCGGAAGTCGGCCACCACGATGGTCTCCCGTTCGCCGAACGAGCCCTTGCCGATGAGTGATGCCGCCGGACCGATGCCAAGCGCGCGCGTGATCAGGAATCCTCCCACGAGCACGAGCAGGGCACCAATCGCCGCGGCACCGGCACGCCACGTGCGAGTCCACGAGATGTGCGGACTGGCCTTGATGGCCATCGTGGCCAGTGTACCCGCAGGCAGCAGGGTGCCGCCTGGCGTGCGTGTTGGAGTGCTCATGGCCGCACGGCCGGCCGTGCGCTGCACCCACCATGTGACCAGCACGGCGGGCAGTCCGGCCATCACCACGGCCGCAGTTCCCGTGAGCGCCCAGTCGGGAAGCCCAAGGAACTCGTTGGCTGCCCAGACGCTGCCAACCACCGCCGCGGCGACGCCGCCCCAGATGGCCAGCGCGCGTCCGAGTCGCATGCGTCCAACCGACGCCATCTGTCGCGATCCCGACGCGCCACCGCTCGAATACACGGCATCGAGCTGCCGTACGATCGCGTTGGCATCGGCAGGGCGTTCACCGGGCTCCTTCGCGAGGCACTGCATGACCAGCGCGCCCAACTCGGCGGGCAGCATCGGCTGCAGTTCGCGAATGTCGCGCGGCACTTCACCCAGGTGGGACGCGAGCACCCGCGCCGGCGTGCGGCCAGCGAACAACTGCTCACCCGACAGCAGCTCGTAGGCCATGGCACCGAATGCGTACAGGTCGGCGCGGTGATCGAGATTCGGATCGGCCGCGACCTGTTCCGGCGCCATGTAGGCGGGCGTACCGATGGCCATGCCGGCTTGCGTCAACGCCGTGCTGTTGCGGTCGGCGCGCGACGCCGAGATGGCCTTGGCGATGCCAAAGTCCGTCACCGTGGCGCTGCCGCCGGAGAGCAGCACGTTGTCGGGCTTGATGTCCCGGTGCACGATGCCGTTGCCATGCGCGTAGGCAAGTGCGCGCGCCACGTCGCGCAGGATGCCGATCGCCTCGTCGAGGGGCACCGGACCGCGCAGCATGCGATGCCGCAGTGACTCGCCGGCCACGAACGGCATGGAGAACCATGGCAGTCCGTCGGCGTCTCCCGAGGCGAGCACCGGCACGACATGCGGATGTTGCAGCTTCGCCGCCATCAGCACTTCGCGCTTGAAGCGCTCCACACTCAGGCCCTCGAGCAGCTCGGGGGCCAGCACCTTCACGACGACACGTCGGTCGAGCGACCGCTCGTGTGCGAGGTAGGTGCGCGACATGCCGCCGCCACCCAGCTCGGACTCGAACGTGTAGATGTCGGCGAGCGCCTGTTCGAGGCGGGCGCGGAAGGCGTCAGTCATTCAGGCGCGAGGGGAGTGCACACCGGAGAATGTGCGGCACAGTAGGGCCCCTGCGCCAGAGCCGAGAACCCAGTCTGGGTTCTCGGCTCTGGCGCGGTGCTGGGCTCTGGCTATCTGCTGTTGCTCAATCCTCTGCCCGTTTCCCGTCTCCGGTTACATGGCCGGGACTCGCAGGTCCTGCAGTGCCTGCTTCAGCAAGTCGACCTTCTTCGGGTCGCACCCGCGACTGCCGTCGAGATCCGTCACCAGCTTGCTCAGCGCCGAGTTGCGCGCCGTGCCGCTCGCCTTCTCGGCCGAGGCAATCTGTGAACGGATGTCACCGATCTTCGAGTTGCTCACGCACCCCTTCCGCTCCAACTGGTCGGTGTACGCCTTGGCGAGCGCGAAGCTTGGCGGCCACGTGATTTTCGGCTGGCCCTGCGCGTTGAGATAGTCCCACTTCACCGTGTTGGCGGCATCGATCTCGTTCTGCGAGATGTGCGGGCTGGGCACCAGTTGCGCGACGTCCATGCCGCGCGCGATCTCCG
>CAZPON010000212.1:0-6171 GCA_964588045.1 uncultured Gemmatimonas sp. | reverse complement strand
TGCAGGAGTTGTCGGATGCCGCCGCCGGCGAGTGCGCGCCAGATCTTGGCTGGTACGAGCAGGGCAACGATGCCGGCGGGTGCGAGCAGTTGTGTGCTGCGTTCAATGAAGGCGGTGGCGATATCGGCCTGGGCGGCGAATCCGGTGCCAGCGCCGGCGCGGAGCGCGCCGGTTTTCCAGGCGGCGTGTCGCATGGAGCGGTATTCGCTGCGGAGCCGGAGGCGATCGGCGTGGGGGAGGGCATGTGGCCGGACCCATGGGGGATTGCCGACGACGAGTCCGAAGCCGCCGCTGGCGGCGACGTCGGCGAAGTGTGCGGCGAATCGGAACGGGAGTGCGCCACCGAGTTCGAGTCGGCGGTGTTGGGTGTGCAGTTCGCGGGCGCGGATGCGGAGGTGTTCGAGTCGCTGCGTGTGTTGGCGTGTGCGTGGGGGGCGATCGCCGAAGAGGTCGCGGGTGCGGAGTGATTCGACGATGGCGCAGCGTTCGCGTCGAATGCTGTCGGCGATGCGTCGGGATTCGGCGAGTGCGCGCAGTCGTTCCTCGCGGTCCAGGGCGTTGGCGAGCGTGTGCTTGCGGGTGCCGGTGGCGCGGGTGTAGCGATCGCGGAGGGCTGTGAGTCGTTTGGCCGAGTGCGGGGCGTGGTGGAAGTTGCCGCCGGCGAGTGTGTCACCGATGCGGATATGGTGGTCGAGGTTGGGGAGTGGCGGAATGCGTTCGATGCGTGTTTCCGGGCATTCAATGACGATGGAGAGCCAGAGTCGGAGTTCGCACAGCCAGACCGCCATCGGGTTGCGATCGACGCCGAAGATGGCACGGGTGAGCACGTCGCGACGGATCTCGTGTGTGTGGCGGCGATCGCCGGCGCGTGCTTCAAGTGATGCGATGCATTCGAGCACGTGGACCAGGAAGGCGCCTGAGCCGCAGGCGGGGTCGAGCACGCGCAACGTGCGCAGCGCTGCGTGGGTGCGGCGGGAGAGATGGAGCGGGCCGGTATTGGACAGGAACGTGTCGGGCGGCAAGTCGCGCAGTGCGGCGTGGAGCGCGTCATGGACGACCGTTTCCACGAGTGTGGGCGGTGTGAAGTAGGTGCCGGACTGGTGGCGTTCGTCGGTGTTCATGAGGGATTCGAAGGCGCGGCCGAGCATTTCCGGATCGATGGCGGCTTCATTCCAGGTGGTGGAGCCTTCGTGGGCGGTAAATCGGTAGCGGTCGAGGAGATGGCCGAGCAGGGACGCGAGGGCGTCGTCGGTGAAGCGGAGTGTGCGGCGGCGGCGTTCGAGTGGTGTGGGCGCGAAGAGTCCGCCGTTGAGGAACGGGATATCACCGAACGTGAGCGCGGCCGGGGAGCGGTCGGCGCGTGGCGTGCTGAGTGTGCCGAAGAAGAGCGGTCGCAGCAGTCGTTCGTGGAGATGTCCGCCGAGTTCGAGGGAGGAGGTGGTGTGGTGGAGGAGGAATTGGCGGTCGTGGTCGAGCCAGCCTTTGGCTTCGAGGAAGGCAAGGAAGAGGCAGCGTGAGGCGCAGAGGATGGCCAGCTCGCGGCGTTCGGTGGTGGTGCCTGGTCCGGTGGCGGTGGTGGCGAGCCGGGTGACCTGGTGATCGAGTGCCCGGTAGAAGCGATTCGAGAGGGCTTCGCGACCGAGGATGTCGTTGTAGCGGGCGTGACGGAGTGCGGGGTCGCTGTCGGTGATAGCGGCGAGGGAGCGGAGTGTGTCGGCGTCGGAGTCGACCACGTGTTGGCGGTCGACGCGCAGGGCCGCGATGCGCGGGCCGTTGGTGTGCGGCGTGATGGCGGCGATGGTGAGGGTGTGGCGCGCCGCGTCGAGTGCGATGACGCACCAGTCGCGTGCTGGTGCGCGGTGGGCGAGTGCGACGCACAGGCGGCGGGTGAGTTCGCGCGCGTCGGTGGTGGCCGGCGTGTCGGCGTGTGGTGTGAGGATGGCGCTGAGGCAGCGGAGCCGTCCGGGCCCGCGGGCGATGTCGGCATCGGTGACCAGGTGGTCGATGCAGAGGTCTCGGGTCGCATCGGTCGAGACGCGACGCACGGCGTCGAAGCCCAGGAGTCGGGCGATCGCGCGGAGCGCGAACAGGGAATCGGCCTGTGCAAGCAGGCCTGCGGCGGCGCGGAGTGTGAGCACGCCGGCAGGATACGTGGGTGCACGCGAAAGACCATCACCGTTCCATTTTGCGGGGTGCAAAATCGTTGCACGGGGTTGGGCGGCGCGCCGCGCGTTCGCCCTTGGTATGTTTCTCGCGGCCAGTGTACGTGCAACTCACCTGACGGCTCCTGTTTCCTCCAACATCGGTCTCTTCGTGACCCCAGTACGTTCCGCTCCCACTGTGCCGGGATTTCGACCGGTCCCGTTCACGGGCGTCATCTACGTGATGACGGAAGCGGCCAAGCTGGGATACGTCGCGCACCATCCGGCGTGGGCGAACCTCGGGCAGGGGCAGCCGGAGACGGGGCCGCTGCCGGGCGCGCCGCCGCGTGTGGGATCGGTGGCTGTGAGTATCGACGATCTCGAGTACGCGCCGGTGAACGGGATCCCGGAGCTGCGCGAAGCGGTAGCCGAGTTGTACAACACGCTGTACCGGCGCGGCATGAAGTCACAGTATACGGCGGACAATGTCTGCATCTGTGGCGGCGGTCGGTTGTCGCTCACGCGCACGGTTGCTGCGCTGGGTTCGATCAACCTGGGACACTTTCTTCCCGACTACACGGCGTACGAGGAGTTGCTCGAGATCTTCCGCGAGTTCACGTCGATCCCGATCCTGCTCGATCCGTCGCAAGGCTATCGCATCGGCATCGAGGCCCTCGAGCGCGAAGTGCTGGGCCGCGGACTCGGCGCATTGCTGCTGTCGAATCCGTCCAACCCCACTGGCAAGGTGATTACCGGTCGCGAGCTCGAGCGCTGGGTGGCGTTGGGACGCGAAACGCAGTGCACGCTGCTGTTCGACGAGTTCTATTCGCACTACGTGTGGACCGACACCGGCGAGCCGCACGGCATGGTATCGGCCGCGCGGTACGTGAAGGATGTCGACCGCGATCCGGTCGTGATCCTGGATGGTTTCACCAAGAACTGGCGGTATCCCGGATGGCGTACGACGTGGGTCGTCGGACCGCGCGCCGTCATCGAGGCCGTGTCCAGCACGGGTTCGTTTCTCGACGGTGGCGGCAGTCGCCCGTTGCAGCGCGCGGCTGTATCGCTGCTGCATCCGGATCATGTGCGCGCCGAAACGCAGGCCATTCGCGATGTGTTCACGCGCAAGCGACGTGTCATGCTCGACGGGCTGCGCGACCTCGGCGTGCGATTCGACGCCGAGCCCGAGGGTACGTTCTACTGCTGGGGCGACCTCTCGGCACTGCCTGCGCCGATCAATGACGGCATGGCTTTCTTCCGCTGGGCGCTCGAGCAGCAGGTGATCTGCGTGCCTGGCGAGTTTTTCGATATCAATCCCGGCAAGCGTCGCTCGGGACGCGGCAGCCGCTTCCGTGGCTACGCGCGTTTCAGTTTCGGGCCCGAGCTCGAGGCCATCTCGGCGGGACTCGAACGCCTGCATGCCGCCAAACCTTCCACGCGCTCCATCGCAGCGCATCCCACCAGGACCAGGATCTGACCATGGCAATCTGCTGGCTGAACGGGCAATTCATTCCTGAAGACCAGGCACACGTTTCCATCTTCGATCGCGGGCTGTTGTTCGGTGATGGTGTGTACGAAGTGGCTGCGGTGCTCAACGGAAAGCTCCTCGATGCCGACCTGCACCTCGTGCGGCTCGAGAAGTCGCTGGCGGCGATCAGTATCCCGTCGCCGTTGCCGGCGACGGACTGGCTCGCGCTGATGCAGTCGCTGGTCGACCAGAACGCGATCGCGGAAGGGTTGGTGTACCTGCAGGTGACGCGTGGTGCGGCGGAGCGCGATTTCGCGTTCCCGGCGACGGTGAAGCCGACGTGCATTGCCTGGGCGCGCACGAAGACGATGCGCAACGATCCCAATGCGCGCGGCATCGTGCTGCATGCCGTGCCGGATATTCGCTGGGCGCGGCGTGACATCAAGAGCGTGGCGATGCTGGCGCAGGTGCTGGCCAAGCAGGAAGCGAAGGCGGCCGGTGCGTTCGAGGCGATCATGCACGACCGCGGTGTCGTGACGGAAGGTGGTTCGAGCAACATCTGGATCGTGCAACAGGGCACCGTGCTCACGCGCCCACTTTCCCATGCGATCCTGGCGGGCATCACCCGTGATGTGACGCTGGAACTGGCGACGCGCGAAGGGTTGCCGGTGGTCGAGCGCGCGTTCACGCTCGACGATGTGTACGGAGCCGACGAGTGCTTCATGTCGAGCGCCACCAATTTCATCCTGCCGGCGGTGCGCGTCGACGACACGGTGATCGCGAACGGCGAACCGGGGCCCATCACGATGCGCCTGCGGGATGCCTACATGGCCCGGGCCGTGGCGAAAACGGCATGAAGCCGGAGCAGGCTGGGCCGTCCTGGCACAGCCTCCTGCCCCTGGTGCTGCTGGCGGTCGGCATCGGGGTGGCGCTCGTCGTGTACGTGCCCACCATATCGTACGGCTTCCTCGGCTGGGATGATCGCCTGAACATCCTCGAGAATCCGTCGGTGATCGGCGACTCCGTTCTGCCGGCGTGGAAGCACGTGTGGTTCGGCATGTACAATCCGGTGGTGCAGACACTCTGGCGATGGCTGTACGCTGCAGGCGCTGGCAGCCCCGTGCCCTTTCGGGTGCTGAACATCGGCGTGCATCTCGTCAACGGCGTACTGGTGTACGAGCTGTCGCGCCGGGTGCTGCGTGACGGGCAGGCTTCCCCCGAGCGCAACGGCTCCACATCGCCGGTGCCACTGCAATCGGCACTGGCGGCCACGATCTTCCTGCTGCATCCGCTCCAGGTTGGCGCGGTGGCGTGGATTTCCGGCTCGCGTGATGTGCTGGCGACGGCATTTGCGCTGCTGGCCGTGTTGTTGCTGCTCGACACATCGGCGCGATCGCGCCGCCGGCGAGTCGTCATGGACATTGCCGCCACGGTGTGCTTCGCGGCCTCGATATTGTCCAAGCCCAATGCGGCGGCCTTGCCCGCAGTCGTGCTGGTGCTGAGCGCATGGCCCGCTGCCGTGCATCGCATCGTGCGAACGCGCGCGCTGCTCGTGGCCGGCACGTGGTCAGTGGTCGTGGCCATCGTCGCCGTCGTCACGTATGCCGTGCAGGCCGACCTGACGCCGATGGACATCCCCATCCGTCAGCGTCTGCTGGGTGCGGTCGATGCGATCGGATTCTACACGATGAAGGTGCTCGTGCCGTCCGGCCTCACCGTCGACTACGGACGCACACCGGCTGCCGTGTGGTCCGGGACGCTCACGCCGTCCAAGGTGCTGGCCGCATCGGTTGGTGCGATGGTCCTTGGTGCACTCGTGCTGGCGACAACCCGACTGCGGCGCTCGCGCGTATTGCTGCTGCTGCTGATCGCGCTGCTTCTGCTGCTGCCTGTGCTCGGGCTTGTTCCGTTTTCCTACCAGCGCGTTTCGACGGTCGCTGATCACTACCTCTACCTGCCGATGGCCTTCCTTGCCATGGCCGTCGTGTGCATGCTCGGCACCCGCGTGGCGGGTTCGGTCCCGCGCTGGGCGTTCGTCGCCAGCGCCGGCGCGGTGGTTCTCGTGGCGTTGTTCGTGTCGCTTGCTCGCGTGGGCGCCTGGGCCAGCGACCGCCTGCTGTTCGTCGATGCCCTTTCGAAGAATCCGCGCTCGGTGCCGGCGCTGATCAGCCTGGCGAAGGACGTATGTGACGAGGGGGCATTGGACCAGGGTATTGCGTTCGCCGAGCGTGCGGTTGCCATCGACTCCACGCGGGCGGCGGCGTACTCGAACCTGGCGCATTGCCTCTTCCGCGCCGGCAAACCGGAGCAGGTCATCGCGTTGATGCCAGCGCTCGCCGAACCGGAGGTGGTCTACCAACTGGAGCGGGACAACGCTCCGGCGTCCAGTCTGCTCAACAGCCTCGCCGGATCATACTTCATCACGAACCGCCCACAAACCGGCTGGCTGCTGTTGTGCTATGCGCTCGCCCTTCGGCCCGACAACGAGATGTTGCAGGCAAATGTGCGCGATGTGGCACCGGAAGTCGTCGCCGCCGGTGGGTCAGGCGTGTGCGAGCGACC
>CAZPON010000211.1:0-6188 GCA_964588045.1 uncultured Gemmatimonas sp. | reverse complement strand
ATCGAGGCTCAGGACCAGGAGGTTGCGCCGTCGGTGATTACGCTTGGGCCCGGCATGACCATGGCCGAGATCGAGCGGAAGGCGATCCAGGCGGCGCTGCGGGATACTGCCGGGAACCGGCGGAAGGCTGCGGATCTGCTCGGCATCGGTGAGCGGACGCTGTACCGGAAGCTTCGGGAGTACGAAGGTGAAGGCTATGTGGAAGAAGGGGAGGGCGACGCCGCCTAGATGCAGGATGAGGTGCGAACCGTTACGTCCATGCCGGACAACGCCTTGGAAAATATCGCGCCTTGCTCAGCGGAGAACTTGTCCACATATTGGCACACGAGCCGGCCTGTCAACCCCAGCTGGTGCGATCCCTCCGCGGAGCCAAACCTGTCGATCCCCGTCAATTTCGGTACGAGTTCGACGTCACAGCCCGCGCCGCCCAATGCGGTGGTGGGAAGCGTCCTTCCCTTGCGGCGAGCTCAAGAACTCATCGCGACCCTGCCCGGGGTCCTGGCCGTTCGCATCGTTCCCAGTGATACGGGAGCGATCGACGAAGTCCACATCCTGGCCACGATGGAAGTCGCTCCCAAGAACATGGTCCGGAACATCGAAAGTGCGCTCATGGCGCAGCTCGGTCTCCGAATCAATCACCGCAAGGTGAGCATCTCGCCGACGCTCGATCCCGTGAGGGCGGCCGACCTGCCTTCGGCGCCTCCGGCCACCCCGCCGTATTCGCATCCGGCCCAGCAGCTGGCCGGGGGGATTCCCGGGGTCGCGTCACCGGCTTATGTTCCGGCTCAGCCTGCTGTGGAAGCCCAGGCTGCCTCCGCTCCGATTGTAACGAGCGCGACACAGACGCCGACGCCGACGTCGGCTTCGGGAACGAACATGGCTGGGCCTGCTACGGTTCCAGCGCCATCGACCGAGACTCAAGGGGTCGGCCGTCGGGTCCTGATCTTCGAGGACGTCGAGGTACGCCGATCGCGGACGCGGGGCGTGGTATGCCGCGTCACCCTGAGCAAGGACGGCACCGAATACCATGGTGAGTCGGAAGGCCAGGAAAGCGAGCGTTCGCGCATCGAACTGGCGGCCCGTTCCACCGTGCTGGCGATCCTCGAGGCCATGAAGGCGACACCCGGCAGCGACCGGGTTCTGGCGCTGGAAGGGGCCAAGCTGATCGATGCGTTCGACCGTGACTTCGTGTTCGCCAGTGTGGTGGCGCGCGTCGGACGCGAGAGCGCGACGCTGACTGGCACCTGTGCGGTTCACGAGAGCAAGGAGATCGCGGCCGTGCTGGCGGTGCTCGATGCCACGAATCGCTGGATGCAACTGGATCGTTGAATCACGCTGCCCGATGCACGCTGCACCGGGCGTTTTCATCTTCATCGTCAGCCATAGACGATTACCGACCGGATCCCCCGTCTTTTGGTAGAGCGGAGTTGAGCGGGCAGGCCAAGTAGCAGGAGCGGAGCCAACCTCGATAGCACGCGGCGTCCCGAGCGGGACCTCGTGACTGACCCGAAGGGAGGTGACGCAAGATGATGTTCGTGGCTGAGCTCGTTAGCGCTGTGTGGAGCTTTGTATCTGCCGAAGGCTTGACCTGGAACTAAACCGCCAGAGGACGGGGGACAGACTTACCTCGCATGGATAATCGCATCCGCATATACGTCGCTACTGTAATTCTCGCAGCACTAGCTGCGGGGGGGGCGCTTGCGTATTCCACGCCTGGTGTGGATTTCGATTTGTTCTGGGGAGCAGCGGTTTTTGCTCTGCTCGGTCTGGCAGCGCAAGCTGTTGCCCACTCGGCTAAGAAAGATACGACTGGCTCTATTGCCTTTCTGCCATTCCTGACTGGCTTAGTACTCTATCCGTCGTGGACAACGGTGCCTTTGGTTGCCGTTGCGATGTTATTCGGTGAGTTTCGAAGACCGAAGTCGGCAATTAAGCGAGCGTTCAACGTTGCGCAGTACGCGTTGTCGGTCGCAGCGGCGGTGATGGTCTATACGTGGCTCGGTGGGAAGTCGATTCAGGTTGATGAATCGTTCCAGCTCATTCCGCACGTCTCGGCAGTTGTGGTGTTCCTGCTGATGAATACACTGCTGGTCGCGACGGCGATTGGCATGAGCACCCGCACCAACCCGATTGAAGTGTGGCTCGCGCACGGTAAGAGTGCGCTGCTTTACGACATTGCGGCGATTCCAATCGTCTACTGGTGCGCGCTGTTCTACACTCGCATGGGTGCGAGCGGTGTTGCTGCCGGATTCGTCGGCTTAGCAGGGCTGCAACAGTTGTACATGAAGAATCGGCTCCTGGGCATCGCTTACGAGGAGACACTCGAATTGCTCGTGGGTGCTGTCGAACTACGAGACCCGTACACGTCCGGTCATTCGCAGCGTGTGCGCAAGTACTCGCAGATCATCGCCTCTGCGCTCCGTCTTCCTGATCGGGAGATCGATCGAATTGGCGTGGCTGCCCTGCTTCATGACGTCGGTAAGATCGATGGGATCTTCGTGCCGATTCTGCAGAAACCAGGTCGACTGACGCCGGAAGAACGAGCGACTATGGAGCTGCATCCAATCAAGAGCGCCGAGTTGGTTGCGAGAGCGTCGCAGCTGTCTGACATCGTCGCCACGGTTCGCCATCATCACGAGAACTGGAACGGGACTGGCTATCCGGATCAGTTGGCCGGAACCGACATTCCGCTTGGCTCTCGCATCATCATGTTCGCCGATACCATTGACGCGATGACTTCCGACAGACCATATCGGAAAGCGCTCACTGAGGTCGAGGTTCGATCTGAATTGGCGAAATTCCGCGGCACGCAGTTCGATCCACATATCTGTGATATTCTGATCGATTCCCCAGAGTTCTCTCGAATTTTTGACCAAGAGGATTCGGGTCGTATGCAGACATTGACGCAGATCTTCGATCGCGTCAAGCGCCGCTCGAAGAGGCCGGCAGTCGCGTAACCCTCAAGGCACCTACGGGTGCCGTTTCAGATGGGACCGCACCTGGCCTCCAGTTCGCTCGCGATACTGGCGAGCCGCGCACCGAGTGGGCTGACCTCTCGCCGCTGCTCTCGACGGTAGTGCCTCAAGACGCTCGCGGCCTCGTCCGCACGACCGCTACGATCGAGCGCCTGCACCGTCACCGATGTCAAGAAGTCGGACGTTCCGAATCGTCCGATCTTCGCTTGCCTCGAGAGTAGAGTGGAGAGCATGTCAGGTGTTGGTTGCCAATTCTCGTCGAGTAGGTGCACCGCAACCTTCAAGCTCAGTACGTACGACGAGAGCTTCAACGACGGCACCTTCGGCAGATTTCGAGTGAATGCTTCGAGCCACGACCGCGCAGCGTCCTCATCGCGCAGCTCGATGGAATTGCGACAGTAGAGGCCAACGGCAAAATTGCATACAATGGGATCGTCGATCCCTTCGTACAGCCGCCTGACCTGCCAAAGCCACTGATCGAGATTGCTGCGGTCGTTAAGTTCGATATATGACTGTGCCAAGTGCCAGGCAGCGTTCAGGCTGTGCAGCGGAGAGGATACTGACTCGGCGATCCTGAACGCGAGCTTCAATGGATCGATGTGCTCGGTGCCTGCACCAACGAGGCGCAGGGAAAATCCGGCTCTCATCGCGTCCTGATAGCCGTTCGACGTGTGTGGCGACTCAAGCGCGCGATGGTACAGGCGCTCTGCTATCTGGCGGGCCTGGCGCGAGCTCCCGAACATGGTATGAAAGAGAATGGCAGCACGCTGACAGATGTCGCTGCACTCGATCTCAGCCTCAGTGATCGCAGCTGCTGCGAACATGCGCGAAGCGCTGAGTTCATCGCACTCATTGGATGAAATAATGAGGCCGATGTCGGTCGCCCTAAGGCGTATTGCGCGGTCAACAGTGGGCAGCTCGGCGACGGCAAGGACAAAGGCCGCCAACGCGGTGCGATTAGCGAGTGGGTCGGCTCTGTACGATGAGTCTACTAGGGATAGCGCTCTGTCGATTTCAGGTTCAGTGAGCGTTGCTGGCGCATCGGGTAGATGTGCGTCCCTTAGCGGGTCCTCGATTACACGCGTGTACTCCCCCGCCTCGAGCAGCAGTTTCGCCCTTGCGCTAGCGAGTTTCATTCGATCATCAACAGAGGCTGATGAAAGTGCGATGCGCTCTAGGACAGCGAGACCGATACACGGAACTCCAACGCTAGCAATCTGCGGGATGTATCGTACAGTGGTCGCCAGCAGCAGTTGCTGGTCACCTGATAGGTGGATGTGGTCGAGCGATGCCAGGAGTAGTTCGGTGTCCCCCGATTCCTCGGCATCCATTCTTAGGACTTCTGCAGCGCGTTGATGAATTGTCGCGCGGACTGTTGGTGTAAGCATCTGACGTGAAGCGCGATCGACAAGTTCGTGTGACGCGATCGCCCGGGGCGATGACACGAGGCTTCCGATCTTGTCGAGTTGCTCCACGCAGCCCAGCAGTTCACTGGCGCTCAACTCCAGCACTCTCGCCACCCGCTCCCCAGTCGCCCACTTCCCCAGCAGCGCCGCCGTCTGCAACACCCGCAGCGCATCCCCGCTCACCTGGCTCAGCCGCTGCTCGATCACTCCCTGCAGCGTCGGCGGCACGCCGCCCGCCTCCCCCGTCTCGATCCAGTGATTCACCAGCGCGCGCAGGAACAGCGGAATCCCCTCGCTCGCGCTCACGAACCATGCGCCCAACTCGTCGCTCACCGGCGCCGACAGGTCTTCACCGATGGCCCGCGACAACTCGAGGCAGCTTTCCGCCGACAACGGTGGCAGTGCCTGCACGCGCAACGACAACGGCACCCGCTGCGGACGACTCGGCCGCGCATGCGGCTCGCGTGACGTCAGCAGCAGGAACAGCCGCATCGCTTCCGTGCGGTCGATGAGATCCGACAGCACATCCCACGAATGCTCGTCGATCCAGTGCACGTCGTCCACGATCATCAGCACCGGCTTCTCATCGGACAGCGCCGCGAGCAGGTCGATCAGTGCCCGCCGCAGCGCAGCCGCCATCGGCATCGGCTCACGCGCCACCACCGGCTCATCAGCCGCGGCCGTCGACGCCTCGCCCGACTCGGGCGTGGCACCCGCGCTGTTCATCGCGGTGCCGGCACGCTCCGACGGCACGAGACGACGCAGCGCCGCCAGGCTTTCCGGCGCGCATCCCAGCGCGCCGGGCCGATTGAGCAAGTCGGGCACCAGGTCCAGGAACACCGACAGCGGACGCAACAGGTCGCTCTCCCGGCAGGACGCCTGCACGACCCGCACTCCCTCGATGACCGCCACCTTCTCGAGTTCGTGCGCCAGTCGGCTCTTGCCCATCCCCGGGGCGCCATGCAGCAGCACGGCACTGCCATCGTGCCAGCGCGCGCGACGCATCGCCAGCGTCAGGTCGGCCAGCTCAGCGTCGCGACCGACGAAGTGACGCTCGGTAGGCGCGAACGACAGACGGTTGCGCGCCACCGGCTCGGCGATGCGACGCCGCAGCATCGTCGCCTGCAACCGGATGTCACCGGCGGCGGGACCCAACTCGGCGAGATAGCGGTCGAGAATCGCGATCGCCTCGCGCTTGGAGCCCGACAACGCCGTGCACTCGGCCACCGTGAGCGTCGCTTCCTCGTTCAGCGGGTCGAATTGCAGCAGCCACCGCGCCAGCGCATCGGCGCCACCCCAGTCGGCGCGCTCGCGTCGACGACGCAGTTGCTCGCTGAGCACGCGACGCACGTCGGCATGCACCGCCTCGCGCTGCTGGTCGATCCACTCCTGCAACTCGGGCCACGGCACGGAGAAGCCCGGGAGGAACGGACCGAACGGCTCGTGACCCAGCGTGACATCGCGCGCAAACGTCTCCGTCGACCGGTCGAGCGAGAACGTGCGCACAACCTGCGTCGCATCCATCAGCACCACGTCGCCCTGCATGGTCACCTGCACGCCGTAGCCGCGCAGCTTGTACAACGCCTGGCGCAGGTTGGCGCGTTGACGCGCGTCCGCCTGGTCGGGCCAGAGTGACCGCCGCAACACATCGCGCGCCAACTGCATGCCGGGCGTGAAGGTGAGTCGCAGCAGCAGCGAGAACAACGTGCCCGCCGCAGCCGTCAGGCGGATCTCGCCGACGAGGATCGTCGCCGCACCAAGGGTTTGCAGACGGATCAGCGGGCGCCCGTCGGCATCGCGCACGGGC
>CAZPON010000210.1:0-6206 GCA_964588045.1 uncultured Gemmatimonas sp. | reverse complement strand
CGCGGTGAGCCATGGCATGAACGACGCGTTCTCCACGGGATCCCAGGCCCAGTAACCGCCCCACCCCAGCACTTCGTATGACCACCACATGCCTGCGATGATCGCCATCGACAACAGCGCCCACGCGCTCAGCGTCCAGCGCCGCGTGAGCTTGATCCACTCGTCGGAGTGGATCTCACCCGACAGCAGCGCGCCCACGGCAAACGCGAACGGCACGGCCATGCCGACGTAGCCGAGGTAGAGCAGCGGCGGATGGACCGCCATGAGGATGTGATTCTGCAGCAGCGGATTCGGACCCGGCCCGTCGAGCGGCACCGGTGACACCAGATGCCACGGATTGGCCGGGCCGACGAGCAGGATGTAGAAGAACAGGCCAATGACGAGCAGTGCGACGCCGGACCACGGCACGAGGTCGCCCACGCGCTTGCGGTTCAGCCACACGACGACCGCGCTGTACATCGCCAGCACCCAACCCCAGAACAGGATGGAGCCCTCGAGCGCCCCCCAGAGGGAGATGACCGTGTAGAACGTGGGCGTCGACCGGCTGCCCTGCTGCGCCACATACATGACGCTGAAGTCGTGCACGACCAGCGCGTACACCATGGCACCAGTCGAAACCGTAAGCAGCGCGAAGTTGACGTAGATCGCCTGCATCGCGCCTTCCACGAACGCCGGGCGCTTTCGCATGAGCCCGAAGACAGCAGCGGCGATGCCGCTTGCCGACATCGCCAGTGCGATCCAGATCGATGCGACACCGAGAATGCGTGTCACGGACCGGAGCTCCGGATCAGCGTCTTGTCGAGGCGCGCCGGATGCGCGGAATCACCGGGCGTCGGCGCGCGATACTCGTTGGAGTGCTTGACCATCAGGCTGTGCGACTCGAAGACACCGCCGCGTCCCTGCTTGCCCTCGACCACCACGCCAATGCCGGCGCGGAACATCTGCGGCGGCGCGCCGGTGGAATGCACCAGCACTTCCTGCTCGCCATCGGTCACGCGAAAGCGCAGGTCGAGCGCGTCGGCGTTCCACTGCACCGAGCCGGGGACGACCTGGCCGCCCAGTCGCACGGGCCGGTCGATGGCCTTCTCGCCCTTGGCCACCAACTCCGACGGCGTGAGGAAGTACACGAGGTTCTCTTCCACACCGCCGTACGCGAGGTATCCGAATGCGCCGACCAGCACGATCAACGCGGCAATCGCCAGCGGCTTGCGCGAAGGGTTCCGCGATGCGCGCGCGGGCGCGGCTTCATCGGGTGAATTCATGGTTGCGGATCCGGATTGGAGCGGGATGAACCGAGGCGTCGCGACATGAGCACGAGCCGGACGCTGTATCCCAGGAGGACCGCCCACGTGACACCGTAGGCGGCAATGACGTACGGCCAGGAGTTGGAGACCATGCCGTTCATGCGCGCGCACTCCGCGACAGGGCCGCTTCGTCCTGCGCGCGTTCCGCCAACTGCTGGGCCAGCAGGCCCCGGTAGCGCCAGGCGATGAACACGATGAGCACGAGCAGGAAGGCGATGGAGTTGCTCCGCAGTCCCCACGCATACGTGGGGTCTACAGTACTCGGCGTCGACTGCATCTGGTGCAGCGTGCGCCACCACTTCACCGACATGTACACGATGGGCACGTTGAGCGCGCCAAGGATTCCGACGGCGGCACTCCAGCGCGCGCGCCGCTCGGGGTCATCGGTGAGCCCGCGGAGTGCCAGGTATCCGACATACACCAGAAACAGCACGGCGGTCGAGGTGAGCCGCGCATCCCACGTCCACCAGACGCCCCATGTGGGACGCCCCCAGATCGATCCGAGCATGAGCGTCAGGCCGGTGAGCACAGCGCCCACTTCGGCGCCGGCCGCTGCCTGAAGATCGGCGCGCTCCTCACGCGTCCACAGGTACCGCACGCTCTGGATGAAGACCCAGAGAAAGGCCAGGAACGCATTCCACGCGGCCGGCACGTGCACGTACATGATCTTCTGCAGATGTCCCATGTCGCGATCGGGCGCAGACGCCGCAATGAACCATGCCTGCGAGGCCACGAGGACGAGGGGCGTCAGCCACGTCAGGGCAACCAGCCACGGTGCGGGCGGCGTCAGACCGGACGAGGCGTGTCCCCTCGTCCCGACCGCGCCAGCGCTTCGCAGGGTGTTCTCAGCCATGAAATCGGTTTCTCAACCTTCGATGACGAATTGAAAGGCCCACGTTGCGGCCACAAGGAATATGGCATCGAAGGCAGCGAGCAGGCGGATCCAGGCGCGGCTGTCGCCCATGACATCGCCCACCAGCAACGACGCGGTGGCACCGCTGGCCGCGATGAGCACGGGCACCAGCATCGGAAACAGCAGCAACGGCAGCAGCACCTCGCGCGAGCGGCTGCGACTGGCCATGGCCGCATACAAGGTGCCCAGCGCCACGAAGCCCGTCGTGCCGAGTACCAGCACCAGCGCGACCTCGGGCCAGCGTTCGGGAAACGCCACGTGATACAGCACCCCGGTGAGAGGCAGCGTGACCGCCTCCACCATGAACACGAACGCGAGATTGGCGAGCAGCTTCCCCACGTAAATCGCCCACCGTTCTCCCGGATACAGCAACAACTGCTCGAGCGCGCCGGCCTCGAGCTCGAGCTGGTACGACCGGTTGAACGCGAGCACGCCGCTGAAGAGAATCGTGAGCCAGAGCACGCCCGCAGCCGCGTTGCGCAGTCCTTCCGCGTCGGGCCCCAGCGCAAATCCGAAGAACAACAGGATCAACCCGGCCATGGCGACGACCGCGTTGAAGTTCGATTTCGCGCGACGTTCGGCGGTGAGATCCTTCCAGGCTACGGCGGTGACGCGATTCCAGTCGGCGCGCAAGGAACCCGACAGCGTCGACTCGGTGGTCATCGCGCGCCTCCACGTTCCACGCGCAGGCTGGGCGTCGCGAACCGCTCGCGGGACAGCGCGTCGCGTTCGTCATCCACCGGCATCGCCATAACGTCCATGGGATCGACGAGTATGCCGTCGCGCATCTCGATCGTCCGGTCGGGCAATCCTTCGCTGCGCGACAGGTCGTGCGCCACGAGCACCACGCTGCCGCCGCGATCGCGCGTCTCCCGGATTACGTCGTTGACGACGCCGGCGCCCTGCGGGTCGAGCGAATTGTACGGCTCGTCGAGCAGCAGCACGCGCGGTTCGCGCAACAGGAGCCGCGCGATGGACAGGCGTCGCTGCATGCCGGACGACATGTTGCGCGCACGCTCATGCCCTTCGCGACCCAGTCCGACCCGGTCGAGGGCCCGCTGCAGCCGCAGTGCGTCGGCCGACGTGCCCAGCATCCGGGCGGCGAACCGCAGGTTCTCCAGTGCGGTGAGGTCGCCGTAGACGCCAGCATCAGTGGACAGCAGCGCCACCATCGCGCGAACGACTGACGCGTCGTGGACCAGGTCGGCGCCGAGGATGGATCCTGCACCTCGGGTGGGCCTCACCGCCGTGGCGGCCACCCGCAGCAGGGTGCTCTTGCCGCTGCCGTTGTGTCCGATGACGCCGACGACCTCGCCGCGGGCCACCGTGAGTGACACCCCACGGAGGGCCCACCGGCGCCCAAATCGGTGCGCGATGTCGGTCAGTACGATGGCGGGCGAGTCGGACAACGAGGAGCCGGTCGAATGAAAAGGGGGTGAGCAGCGAAAGCTACATCCGGCCCGATCGTGTAGAAGTGTGGTGACCATGCAGAGACCGCATTGCCGTCCGTCGACGCCTTCCGCACGTGGGATGCCTGACGAATAAACGCCGAAAGTCGTGCGTTTCGGTGCATGATGCGCATGGCGGGATGTACAACCACTGCGATCCCGGTGAACTTGGACGCGTGACCAATCGCACTCCGCCTTCGCCGTCGTGTCCATCCTGTGGTTCGCCCGCCTCGGGCAAGTTCTGCAACCAGTGTGGCGCCTCGCTGGCCGTGGCAGCCTGCACCAGTTGCGGTGCGTCGCTCCCTGCCGGTGCGCGCTTCTGCAACGAGTGCGGGGCCAGTGTCGGTGCGGGCGTCGCGGCGTCGGTGGGCGGTGCGCCCGTTCGTCCGGCGAGCAACGTGTCCACGTACGCGCCGTGGGTCGTCGCCACCGTGCTGCTGTTCTCGGTGGTCGGGTACTTTGCCGGCCGCGGGTTGGGTAGCGGTTCGGACATCACGGTATCCGATGGCGCCAGTATGGGTGCGCCGTTTGCCTCGGGCGGTGGCGGTCCCGCGCCGGATATCAGCAACATGTCGCCGCGCGAGCGTGCCGGGCGCCTGTACGACCGCATCATGCGCTATGTCGAGGAAGGCAAGCAGGACAGCGCACAGTTCTTCGCACCGATGGCGCTCTCGAGCTTCGAGCTGCTCGGGGGTGATCTCGACCTCGATGCGCGATACGACTACGGACGCGTCGCGTCAGAAACCGGCAATCTCGGGATCGCTGCGGCGCAGGCCGATACGATCCTCAGGCAGTCGCCCAATCACCTGCTCGGCCTGGCGCTGGCGGCGCGCACGGCCATGGCGAAAGGCGACGCGACCGCGGCGGCCAGGTCATGGAAGGCCTTCCTGGCGGCGAAGGACGCGGAACTCGCGAAGTCGCTGCCCGAGTACCAGGCGCACGCGACGGACATCGAGCGGGCAACACGCACTGCGCAGGGCGGCACGTAGCAGCGTCCGCACTGCGCGGACCGGCGCCGGGCGAACGTCAGGCGGTGGTGGAAACGAAGCCGCCGGCCGGTGATCCGAAGAGCGCGGTGATCAGGCGTCCGTGCAGCGTGTACACCTTGCCCACGCGACGGCACGACACGATATCGGCCACGACATCGAACGCTTCGCCGACGACACGCACCGTGCGGTGCACAGGCAGGGCGACGCCGCAGTACACGCTGATGCCGTCGAGCGAAAGGTCGCGCATGCGCACGTCGAGCACTTCCGACGGCCAGTTCATGTGCAACAGCGCCCACGTCGACTTCGACACGCGCGGCATGCCGCGTCGCTCGATGGGCCTGTTGTGGTCCTGCGGCCTCACCACGACGGCGAGCGGTGCGCGGCAGCGGGCGCAGCGCGTTTCGGCGCGAACCGCGGCAGGCATGCCGAGCTGGCACACCGGACACGCGCGGTGCGAGGCATCGCGTGATCGTGCATCGAACGGGGGGCCTTGTTGTGCGCGAGCCGACTGACGGCTGGCCCTGGCAGCACGGTGCGCGTCGTAGGCGCTGCGACGCGACGGGTCGGACAAGAGGCTGTAGGCTTCGTTGAGGAGGGCCGCGGTGGCATGGTCACCGCCAACATCGGGGTGATGCAGGGCCATGAGCGCGCGGTACGCCGCCCGGATGACTTCGGACGGTGCGTCGGACTGAACGTGCAGGAGGCGGTAGTAGTTCCGGCGATTCGAGGCCATGGTCACGTTCAACGGGTATGTCGGCGAGCACGTCGTCGTGCGCAGGGCTGTCTCTGATAGACGCCGGATCCCCCCGCCGGGAAACAGGCCGGTGGCTTGGGCGGGTGTCTCCGGCGCAGGACTGTCACGCCGCCGGTTAGCTTCCTTTCATGAGAATCGTGGGGGGAAAATTTGCCGGACGCACACTCACGTCGCCGAACGACCACCGTGTGCGTCCGACGGCCGAGCAGGTGCGTGTCGGCACCATGGGCATGATCAGGGCCGACCTGGAAAAGGCGCGCGTGCTGGACCTGTTCGCGGGCACCGGCGCCCTGGGACTGGAAGCCATCTCGCGTGGCGCGCGGTACGCGGACTTCGTGGAGACCGGGCCGCCGAGCCTGCACGCCCTCAAGGCCAACATTGCCGCGCTGCGTGTGCGTGAGAAGACGCGGGTGTTCAAGAAGGACGCATTGCCGTTCGCAGCGGCGCTCGAGCCGGATCGCTACGACATCACGTTCCTCGACCCGCCGTATGGGTCACGCATGCTCGACCGGGTGATCGAAAGCTGGATCACCAACCGCTTCTCGCGCGTGCTCGTGGCGGAATACGCCACGGGTCACGCGCTGCCGGCCGCCGCCGATGCGTTCGTGTTCGACAAGCGCATCTTCGAAGACACGGCGGTCACGATTTACCGGCGGGACCCGGAGCCCCCGCGATCCATCGCGCCGGCGCATCCAGTCGCTCGCGAAACACCACCGCGAGCAGGAGCGTGAGCACGCCCAACGCCAGCAACGGTACTTTCGATGGCGACGGGACATACGCCGCGTCGATCGTGTGACG
>CAZPON010000209.1:2876-6260 GCA_964588045.1 uncultured Gemmatimonas sp. | reverse complement strand
GACGTACAGTCTGCCCTCGCTGGCTGGCTCCTCACCCCTCACCCCTTCGGTTGGCTCACCCCTTCGGTTGGCTCACCCCTTCCCTGTTGCTCACCCCTTCCCTGTTGCTCACCCCTCCCTCCTCCCTCTCTCTGGCTCGCCGTTCCCGCCCCTTGTACTTTTCAGGGAAGAACGCCCTTCCCCCCTGCTCGGCGGCGAGCGGCCATGACCTTCCTCCGACGCATCTCCCGAGGCCTCGTCGCCATCGCGGCGTTGGCACTCGCTCTTCCCGCCCACACCCTCTCCGCACAGAACGCCGAGGTCCGCGGCGTCGTGCGCGACAGTGCGACCGGCCAGCCCGTTGGCGGTGCCGTGGTCATGGCGCTCGACGCCGTGGGAACGACGCTCGCCCGCACCATCACCAGCGAACGGGGCCAGTACCGGCTGAACCGTCCACCGGGCACGCTGCTCGTGCGCGCCGTGCGACTGGGCTTTCGCCAGACGACCGAGCGATTGCCCCTGCTGAACGCCGACGTGATGACCGTCGACCTCACGCTCGCCACGCTGCCACGCACCCTGCAGGCCGTCGAGGTGAACGCGGCGCAGGGATGCCCGGCGCGAACGGATCGCGCCGAAGCCTATGCCCTGCTGGACCAGGCCCGTGCCGGACTGCTCGCTACCGTGGTGGCGCGTGAACGGCAGCCGCCGCGGCTGCTCGTCGTTCGATACGAACGCTATCTCGACCTCGATGGTATCGAGATCGAGAAGCAGGTCGTCCGCCTGGACTCGACGCGCAATGCGAGGACGTCCTTCAACGCGGTGCAGAGCGCCATCGATTTCGTGGACCGCGGGTTCCGCGCCGGCGTGCCGGGCAGCTACACGTTCTACGGTCCCGACGCGGACGTGCTTCTCGATGAACGTTTCCAGCGTGGCTACTGCTTCACGCTCGCCGCAGCCGACACGGCGCGTCAGGCGCAGGTCGGCCTGCGGTTCACACCGGCCAGCCGGCGCGATGGGCGCATCGATATCGACGGCACCCTGTGGATCGACACGACCGGCCGGTCACTCAATGAAATCGTGTTCCGTTACATCGGGGTCGAAGCCCTCGCCGAGGCCTTCAATGCCGGCGGACGCATCGGCTTCAGGACACTCACCAACGGCGTGCCCTTCATCGACCAGTGGTCGATGCGCCTGGTCGGTGCGCCCGACACGATGATCACCGACGCGGGCCGCTCCTCACAGGTGTACGCGGTGCGCGAGGTCGGCGGTGAACTGGCCCGCGCCACATGGCCCGACAGCCAAGTGTGGAACGGCCCGCAAGGCACCATCAGCGTCACCGCCGTGAATCGCGCCGGTGAGCCCGCGCGCGGTGCGGTGCTCAACCTCGTCGGCACCGACTATCGCGTCACGACCGATACCAATGGCCGGGCCACCATCCAGCACGTGCTGCCGGGGCCCTATGCGTTCGTGGTGGACGATCCGGCACTGGCGCCCATCGGACTCCAGATTCCCACGACGCGCACCCTCACGGCGCGACGGTCGTCGTCGTCGCTGGTGCGCGTGGAGGTGCCCACCGCGATCGAGCACGTCGGCCGCATCTGCGACAAGCCCGGCGCACCCGCGCCCAAGGAGTCCTGGCTGCTCGCGCGCGTGATCGACAGCAACGGCCGGCCCGCGACCGGCGCCAGGTGGCGTCTCAGCGTCGCCGACGGCGCGCGCTGGCGTGTGGTCTCCGACAACGGCGTCACCGGGTCCAACGGCGTCATTGCGCTGTGCCGCAGCATCGAGCGCCTGACGTCGGTCGAAGTGGCGGCGTGGCGTGATACCCGGGACGCGGTGCGTGTGCAGCGCATCGTCGAGGAACCGCTGCTCGTGGTGCGCGTGCCGCTGCCAACGTCCGCCACGGTCGCCTCGACGGCGGGCCGCCAGCCGACGGCGTCGGGGCCCGCGTTCGTCGTGTCCGGCAGCGTCACCGACTCGACAACCGGTGCCGTGGTTCCCGATGCGCGCGTGACGTTCCTGGGCACACCCTTTGAGGGCGCCACGGATTCGTCGGGCACGTTCACCGTGGGCGGCCTCACGCGCGGCGATTACACGGTGGAAGTCAGCACCCCGTGGCTGGACTCCATCGGGGCCGTGGCGCGCAGCGCGGTGTCACTCACCGACAAGTCGCCGCCGTTGTCGCTGCACATTCCGTCGCTTGCCGACGTGCTGTCGGCCGCGTGCGGCTCCGCGAACGTGGCGGGCTTCGTAACCGGTCGCGTGCGCGCCGGAACGGCCGCCACCGTTCCCGAGGGGCTGCGCGTCGTGGCCGAATGGGCGGACCATTCGCGTGACAGCGCCACCAGCGGCAATGCACCGCAGGTCAGTCGCGTGGCGTGGGTGGAGTCGCCGGTCAGCGAGCACGGCGCCTATCGCCTGTGCGGCGTTCCTCCCGGCACACAAGTCGCCTTGCGCACCGAATCCGACAGCGGCACGGCGCTGGGCTCGGCGCCACTCACGCTGCAGGTGCATGACGTCCGCCGGTTCGTGCGCGCCGACCTGGTGGTCGACACGGCGATCGTGGCCGTCGCCACCTTCAGCGGCACCGTCATCGCGGACACCAGCGGCGTGCCCATCGAGAACGCCGAAGTGGCGATTCCCGACATCGGCCGCTCGGTGCTCACCAACCAGCGCGGCGCGTTTCGCGTGAGCGGCATTCCCGTGGGCGTACACCTGGTGACGGTCAAGCGCGTCGGCTTCGCGCCGATGATGGCCAGCATCGACTTCGGCGTCAATCGTTCGGTCGACCAGCGTGTGCTGCTCAATCCCGCGTCGAACACCCTGGCCACCGTCGAGGTGAATGCCGAGGGTGTCCCGACTGTATTCGAGGAACGGCGGAAGACGGGGATCGGGCGATTCATGGGCCGGGCCGAGCTGGACAAGGCGGGCGGTCGCCGCCTGGGCGACGTGATCCAGCAGGTGGGCGGATTCGGATCGTTCTTCGGCGGCGCGGGCCACGCCTATGTGGTTGGCAAGCGGGCGCCCTCGCACCTGCTGCCCAACATGTCGTCGGCCCCGGCGCCCGGCGAGAAGTCCATGGGCTGCGGCGGGGCCGGACAGGGCCCGTGTACGTTCAACATGGACGACCTGCGCAATCAGGGGTACTACTGTCCGACGTCCGCCGCGGAGCGCTACTATGGCGTCACATCCTGCGCCTGCTTCGCGCAGGTGTACGTCGACGACCACCTCATGAACTCGTCGCGCCCCACCGAGCCGTTCGACGCCAACACGCTGGACGTCACCGAGATTGCGGGGGTCGAGTTCTACGCGACAGCCGCGTCGACACCAGGGCGGTACAGCAACCCGAACGCGGTGTGCGGGGTGTTGCTGGTGTGGACACGACGACGTTGAATGAGTACGGAG
>CAZPON010000209.1:0-2776 GCA_964588045.1 uncultured Gemmatimonas sp. | reverse complement strand
CCCGACTCCGAACCCGACTCCGTACCCCATACTCCCAACTCCCTACTCCAAATGCGCCTTCTGCTGTTCACACTCGCCCTCCTCCCGGCCTGCGCATCGTCCTCGACGTCGTCGTCGACCAAGGCGCAGGGACCGTCCACGCAGACCATTCACGGCGGCGCTGCCGGCTCGCTGACGGTGGCGAACAGCAGCTCCAACGACGTGATCCACCTGGCGTACGCACCGGATGCGGTGTGGCGCATCATGCCGTCTGTCTACGACTCGCTGGGCATCACGCTGACCACCATCGACCAGGCAAGCAAAACCATCGGCAATTCGGCGCTCAAGATCCGCCAGCGGCTCGGCAAGGCGCCGCTCAGTCGCTATCTCGACTGCGGCAATTCGCAGATCGGCCCCAGTGCCGATTCCTACGATGTCATCCTGAGCGTGCTGTCGGTCGTCACGCCAGAGGGCGCATCAGGCACCAAGGTGTCCACCACCGTGGATGCGCAGGCGAAGCCGGTCACGTACAACCAGGCGTACTCCCGGTGTTCGTCCAGGGGCGGCATCGAGAGCCGGATCGCCGAACTCGTCAAGGCGAGGCTGGCGCGTTGATGCGACGCACCGTACTGGCCACGGCCTTGCTGGCCGGGGCACTTGGCGCGGCGGGCACCGTACACGCACAGGGCGCGGCCACCCGCGTCACGGTCACCGGACTCGCCTTCGACAGCCTGCACGGCGTTCCGCTTGCCGGCGCGTTCATCACCATCGCCGAACGCTCGCGCGCCACCACCAGCGATGCCAAGGGCAAGTTCACGTTCGACACCCTGCCACCGGGCACGTACACTGTGGCCATGCAGCATGCGGTGTTCGACAACCTGGGGCTGTCGGGCTCCACGACGCGCGCCGTCGTCACCGACGGCAAGGCGCTCGTCACCGTGGCCGTGCCGTCGTTCGCGACGCTGTGGCGCGCCGTGTGCGGCGCGATTCCCGTGCCTCCGAACGACAGCGGCCTGGTGTACGGCAGCATTCGCGACGCGAAGCAGCAGGCGGCGATGCCGCAGGCCTCGGTGGAGGTGTCGTGGCTGGACCTCGTGAACCTGGGCACGAAGGAGGCGCGGAACATCGCGCAGCGGCGCTGGAAGAACGAGTCGCAGGCCGATGCGCAGGGTGAGTATGCCGTGTGCGGCGTGCCCGTGAAGACCCCGCTGCAGATTCGCGCAAACTACCTGCGCAACGCGACCGGCCTCATCGACCTTCCGCCCAGCGACGAACGCGTGCGCCGTCGCGACCTGATGATCGCGGGCACGTCTCCGGCCGACTCGGCGCTGCGCGGCACGGTGAGTGGCGTGACAACCGATCCCGACGGCCGGGGCATTGCCGGCGTGCGCGTGATCGTCGACGACACCACCGAGGTACGCACCGATGCCGAAGGACGCTTCACCCTGCGCGCGGTGCGCGCCGGCACGCGTCAGATCGACTTCGCGGCCATCGGCATGACGCCCATCTCGCAGGCGGTCGATGTGCCCGCGCGCGACACCGTGCACGCCACCGCGACCCTGCGCACGGTGACGAACCTCGAGGCGGTGAATATCACGGCCTCCACGACCCGTCGGCGTTCGGCGATGCTGTTCGACGAACGCCGCAAGCAGGGTCTCGGGTACTATGCCGATTCCAGCACGATCGGCCAGCGCGCCACGCTGTCAGCGGTGTTCCAGAACTTTGCCGGTGTCACCGTGCAGGCCATATCGGCCAACGGCCGGCGATTCAACATCTACCTGCCGTCCACCGGCACGGGACCGTGCCTGGCCGAGCTCAAGGTCGACGGCATCCAGCAGTACGATCACGACATCCTGAGCCTGATGCATCCCACCGAGATCGCGGCGGTCGAGGTGTATTCGCGGCGGACCAACGTGCCGGCCGACCTGGCGGCAACGGTGGGGCCGTGCGGGATGGTGGCGGTATGGACGAAGCAAATGTTCCGTTAGCCGAGTTTGGAGTAGGGAGTTTTTCGCTCCGAGTATGGAGTAGGGAGTCATGAGTACGGAGTAGGGAGTCGCTCGATCAGCACTCCTTACTCCGTACTCATGACTCCCTACTCCATACTCGGAGTGAAAAACTCCATACTCCATACTCGTAGTTCAGCGGGGGCCGCGTCCTCCCCCTCCCCCCATCTTCTCCCGCAGCATCGCCTGCATCTCCTCGTTGTACTTCTTCATCAGCTCCGACGAGGCCTTCTGCTGCCCCTCGTCGAGCCCCGGCACGCCTTCCTTGGCTGCGGCATCGAAGCTGGTGCGAATGTCGCGCACGACACCGTTGAGCGCATCCTTGGCCAGCACCATCTTCAGCTCGTCCTCGGTGCTCGGCGTACCCGAGGTCTTCGGCTTGGCGTCCTTCTTGAGGGAGTCGAGCAGCTTGAAGCGATCGGCATTGTCGGCGAGGAGTTTCGCATCCGCTTCCCTGGCCGCCAGTTGCTGCGCATCGGTGAGCTTGAGGTCCTTCTTCTTGTCGAGCATCAGGCGGTAGGGACTCACCTTCTCGAAATCCTTCGCGGAGATGGTCGGCCCGGGAGGCGCTTTCCTGGAGGCGACTTCGTTCCAGTCGGCTTCCTTGCCACCGCCCATGGAGCCCTTCCTTTGCGCAGTGGCGACGGTTGGGACGAGCATCAGCACGGCAACAGCGAATCGTACGCGAAGCATGGCGGGATCCCCTCATGCGGAACAGTGGAGTGAACGAGTGGGTCGGGTTCAGGTGGACGGCACGTGCGCGAACAACTGCTTGCGAACTTCCGGATTAC
>CAZPON010000208.1:0-6267 GCA_964588045.1 uncultured Gemmatimonas sp. | reverse complement strand
GGGCTGGCCGTCACATCCAATCGTGCCGTGAGCGACGCCGTCGTCTGGTCGAGACGCGCGACGGTGTAGTGCGTCGTGTCCGAGCCGATTGCCCCGAAGTTGTTGACGAATTGATCGGCGATGACCCCGCGCGAATACCCGGCGCTCAGCGAGCCCTGCATGCGGCTCGAGCCGCGGAACGAAAGGCGCGGGCCGATGTAGACGCCCCAGCCGTTGCCGTCGGTGCGCCGGCTCCAGTCTGCACCAATGCCCGGTACGATGGCCTGACGAGGGTCCATGTCGACGCCGGCCCATCCGAACACCCCTGGCTGCCGGCGCACGGCCGGCCCACCGCGGGTGAGCCGGTCGTCGTACGTGGCTATGGCGTTCTCGACGCCGATCCCGGTGTAGGCGCTCCAGAAGTTCGCCAGTTCGCTGTTGGCGTTGATGTTACCGCCAACCGACAGCGGCAGCCCTTCGTTCGACCAACTGTTCCACTGGTTGAAGTTCGTGTTGAATCGCCGGTAGTACTTCGTCGGCTTGAGCTTCTGGATCTGGAACCAGTTGTTCCAGGTCTGCAGGTCGGCGCGGCGCAGGAAGCCGAGGTCATTGATCTCGTAGCCGGGCGTAATGCGACGATACCCGCTGGAGAAGCGCGTCTGGCCACCGCCATTCTTGTTGAGACGCACCTCACCGCTCCAGCCGCCGAGTGACGTGCGTGTCGTGTCGAGGTCCAGGGCGTCGTCGGGCCGCTGGTACTGCTGCACGCTGTTCAACTGTGTGCGCTCGATGGCGTCGGCGGTGCCGTGCACGCGGCTGGCGGACAGGAAGCCCGTGACTTCATAGCGCTGCTGCGCAAAGCGCTTGCGTCCGTCGATGCCCATGACATAGGCGGAGTTGCGCAGGAACGGATCGGTGGACGCCTCGAGGTTGCGATTCACCGCGGTCACCATCGCGCCCAGCACGCTGTTGCCGCGATCGAACTCCTGCACGACGCGCCCCACCGCATAGTTGGTTTGCGGCTCGACCGTCCGGCCGAACGTGCCCACTTCGCGATCGGTGACGGCATCGAGGAAGCCCACCGACAGTCCGCCGGGCAGCCGTCCGGTGAGCTTGGCCGCGCCCACGATCGTGGTGGCAATGGGTGTGGCCACATCGCCGAAGTTGGCGCGCAGTTGCGGCGTGCGTCCGATGCGCCGCGGATAGAACAGTCCGGTGCACGCGCCGTCGTTGCAGTCGATGTCGAAGCGAAAGATGCCGGCGCCTTCGAGGAAGAACGGACGCCGCTCGGAGAACGCCTGCTCGAACGCCGAGAGGTTGAGGACGGCGGGATCGGCTTCGACCTGGCCGAAGTCCGGGTTCACGGTCGCGTCGACCGTGAGGTTGCTGCCGATGCCGATCTTGAGATCGAGGCCGGCCGACTGCTGCTGGGCGCGATCACCCGACGTCCCCTTGGGATTCGGCACGTTGCGCGCCACCGCATACGGTCGCGCCTCCACGCGCTTGGGGGTAGGCAGCGACTGGAAGCCGCTCACGTCGCCGAACTGCGACACAAGGCCAACTTGCGACCGGCGCAGCAAGGGCCAGGTGTAGCGCTCACCATAGCGGGCCACTTCGCGCATGATCATGACGCCGAAGGTGTGTTCGGGCGCCGACGCGAACCGCAGTTGTCCGAGGGGAATGCGGAACTCCGCCATCCAGCCGAGGGAGTCGATGACCGTCTTCACGTCCCAGACACCGTCCCACGACAGGTCCTCGTTGCCGTCGTTGAACATGTAGATGTCGCGCTGGACGCCGGCCGGGTTGACCACGAACGAGTAGCCGGTGCGGCGATCGCGATAGGAATCGATCATCAGGCGGATGTGGTCCGACTGGGTGCGCACATCGCGCCGGCTGAGCAGCCCCACGATGCTGTCCGGATGCGGATCGAACGCCCGCACATGCACGTACAGGTTGCTGTTGTCGTAGAGGATGCGCGCCACGGTGCGCAGGCGGGCCTCGCCGCCCTCGGTGGGGTCGGTCATCCGGAAGGCGTCGATCACCGCGGCGTCCTTCCATGCCGGCTCGTCATCCCGGCCGTCCAGCTCGATCGAGGTCCGCGCGCGGGCCGCGGTGGACGCGATCCGGACCGGGGGATCGTCGCCTCGGGCAACGGACGGGAGCAGTGCCGCAACGATCACGGCGAAGAGGACAACGGGGAAGCGCATGGGGCGTGGCCAAGGGGAGCTGCAGGCGGGCACCCATCGGACAGCCTGAGATGCGTGAAGGTTCGTTGACCGGGGACAAAAGGCATGGCCGCGTGTTGAACGGGTTGGCGATGGGACTGTCTTCCGACGAGATTAGCCAGCCGATGACTGAACGCGTTTGGCCTTGGGTATCCCTGCGCTGGCTGACGGCCACGCTGGCAATGCTGCTGACGCTCGGCGCGCTCGCTCGCCGGGTGCAGGCCCAACCGTCGGCGCGTTGTGATGAAAGCCAGCGGGTGCGGGCGGTGGAGTTCGATGGGAGCCCGTTGTTCGACGATGTGGCCCTTGCGGCCGCGATTGCCACGCCGACGCCGACCGTGGCGGCGCGGATGTTTTCGCTCAGCCCGCTCCCGTGCAGCGATTCAACCACGCTGGCGCTCGATGCGCTGCGCATCGCGGTCCTCCATCGGCAGGCCGGCTGGCCGCAGGCGCACGTCGCGGTGAGCGCGAAGCGGTCGCTCCACGGCGCGCGGATTGTGTTTTCCATCACACCCGGACCGGTGGCGCTTCTCGACACGCTGCGCATCGACGGGTTGCCGCCGGCACCGCCGGGCGACGCGCGATACGACACGCGCCTGCTCGCGCTGCTGGGCGAACGATTCGATCGCGTGCGACTGGATACGGTGGTCACCGCCGTGGTGTCACGCTTGCGCGACGATGGCTACGCGCGCGCGGCCCGGCCGACACTGACCATGCGAATCGACAGTGTGACATCGCGCGTGCGGCTCGGCCTGACGTTCGTGCCCGGGCCGCTGATGACATTGCGTGCGGTCACGGTGGACGTGCAGGGGATTGGCGACCTCCGTCCTACGATCGACTCGGCCACGGTGCGCAAGCTCACCAACCTGCAACCCGGCACGCGCTTTCGCGCGTCGGATATCGTGAAGGCGCAGCGGGAGCTGTATCGCACCGATGTCTTTCGCCTGGTGCTCATCGACACGGTGACACCACCGGTGGCGGAGGCTGCCGGCGATACGCTGCTCGACCTGCGCATCGCGGTGGCCGAAGCGCGCACCAAGAGTGCGCGCGTGGGCGCCGGCTGGGCGACGCTGGAATGCATTCGTGTGCAGGGCCGGCTCACCGATCGTCGCTTCCTGGGCGTGGGACGACGCCTGGAACTGACGGCGCGCGCGTCACGCATCGGCGTGGGCCCGCCGGCCGACTTCGCGCCGCAGCTCTGTTCGAGCGCCCTCAAGGCCGATTCGCTGTTCACGGTGCTCAACCACTATCTCGGGGCGACGTTCTCCAGCGCGCACCTGTACACCTGGTCGCTCTACCCGGTTGCCACACTGTATACGGAGCGGCGCAGCGAGCCCTACGCCTATGTGCGCACCACACGCATCGGCGGCCTGTTCGAGCTGACCCGTCCGCACACGACGCAACTCACGTCCACCTACGGGCTGCAATACGAAGACGGCAGCACCAAGGTGGATCCGGCCGAAGCGTGCACGCGCTTCGGGCAGTGCAGCCCCGAGGAATACGCGCAGTCGCTGGTGGCGCGTGGCCTCGGGGTGGTGAACACCACGCTGACCTTCGATCGCAGCAACAACGTGTTCGATCCGTCGCGGGGATACCGGGTGCGCGGCGAGGCGCGCGCGGGCGTGACCACGACCGAGATCGATTCGTCGGTGGTGTTCTTTCGCCTGTCAGGGGAGGGCGCGGTGTTCCGGAGGGTGTTGCGCGGTGTCGTGGCGACGCGGCTGCAGGTGTCACGCGCCTTCGCGCCGGGCGCGCAGTTCGTGGACGGCACGCCGCTGATTCCGCAGCAGGAGCGGCTGTATGCGGGCGGACAGAACTCCGTGCGCGGCTATCAGCAGAACCTGCTCGGCCCGCTCCTGTACGTGGTTTCGCGCATCGACACGACGACCAATGACGGCGTGCCGGTGGTCGAGTCGGTGGACGGCGCGACGTACGATCGCGCGGTACCGCGCGGCGGCACGGCGCTGCTGGTGGCCAACATCGAGTTTCGTCGCGGATTCCGTGTGTTCTCCGAGCAGTTGCAGGTGGCCGGGTTCGTGGACATGGGCAGCGTGTGGGATGGTGGTCCGGGCTCGTTCCGTTTCGGCGACGTGCGCGCGACGCCCGGTGTGGGCCTGCGCATCCTGACACCGCTCGGACCGTTTCGCGTGGACGTCGGGTACCTGCCGTATCAACCTCCCGCCGGTCGCGCCCTGTACGTCAACAGGGGCACATTGGGTTCGCCCGGAACGATTCTTTGCGCGAGCCCCGGCAATACCGTGTCCATCGATCCCGAGAACCCCGGCAGCATCTTCGACTGCCCCGCCACGTTTCGCCCGCCGGGCGGACACGGGGTGCTGGGGAGACTGGCGTTTCATTTCGGCCTGGGTCAGGCGTTCTGATGTCGGCCCGGCAGCGACGCTTCTGGTGGGCGGCCGGCATTCTCGGCGCCGTCGTCGGCGGATTGTCGATCGTGTACCTGTGGGTGACCGAATCGGCGTCCGGCCGGCGCTGGCTGCTCACCACCATCGTGAGTACGATCGACGGTGCCTTCGCCGGCCGCGGACACCTGCGCGTGGGGACGCTGCACTCCATCGGATGGCGCGGGCGCGTGCAGGCCGACAGCGTCGCCATCGTCGATACCGCCGGTGTGCCGGTGGTGATCATCGAGCACTTCGATGGCACACTGGATATCCCGGGGCTGCTTGCCAAGCGCGTGCACCTGCGCTTGCTCGATGTGTCCGGTGTGCACCTGCGCATGCGCAAGGACTTCACCGGGCCGTGGAACCTCGCGTACATCATCTCGGGTGATCCGGGGCAGGAGCGTGCGCCGGGCCCACCGGGTTACGGTGACAACATCCGCATCGATGAACTCCGGCTGTCCAGGGGTTCGATCACGACAATCGCGCCCTGGGAGCCCAACGCCGTGTTCACCGGTGCGGCGCGAGACAGTGTCATCGCCGTGCGCGACAGCCTGCACGACATCACGCGCACCCCGAACGGGCTGCTGGAGCGGCGGGACATCACGATCGAACGCCTGGTCGCCCACGACGGCATCATCACGCAACCGCACCTGCCCTCGAGTCTCGAGCTCGACTCGCTGCGCGGCAGCATCTCCGATCCGCCGGTGCCCATTGTGGCGGCGTCGGGACGCGTGCACTGGACGCCCGACTCGTTGCGGCTGGAGTTGCCGCGTGTCGCGCTGCCTGCATCACTCGGCCGCGTGTCCGGCCGCGTGTGGTGGAACCAGCCCGGCGCGGTGCGATACGATATGCTGCTGCAGGTGCAGGCGGGCCTCTCCGACCTGACATGGATCTGGGACGTGCTGCCGGCGACCGGTGGCGGGTCGGCGACGGTGCGCATGCGCACGCTGGAAAGCGCCGACGACGCGGAGTACGCACTGTCGAACCTCGATGTCACGGCGATGTCGTCGCACATCACCGGCGGCATCAACGTCACCGTGCGCCCGGCGGAGTTGTCGCTGCAGCGTGTGGACCTGACGTTTGCGCCGCTCAGCATCGACCTGCTGCGTCGCCTGAGCTATGGCGCCGTGCCGGAGTCGGTGCGGGGCGCGATCACCGGACGCGTGATCGCGGCGAATGGCGGACCGCTCACGCGTTTCATGATCGACCGGCTCGATGCGCGGTTCGCGGACGCGCGTGTTCCCGGTGCGGTGTCGACGCTGCGGGCCTCGGGGCAGGTCGGACTGGGCGCTGCGCCGACGGCGCGCCAGGTCGTGATCGACGCGCTGCATGCCGACCTGCGCAGCGTGCGTGCGCTGGCACCGACGATGCCGGCCGTCGATGGGGTGGTGGATGGTCGTGGACGCATCGTGTCCGCCGACTTGCGCACGGCCGATGTGCGCGACCTGGCGCTCACCTGGACCGACTCCGCCGGCCATGTGTCATCCGTCACCGGCGAGGCGCACGTGGGCTTCGGATTGAAGGTGCCCACGCTGAACGTGGCGCTGGTGCTGGACCCGATTGCGATGGCCGCGCTGGCCCGCATCGATACCACGATCGGCGTGTACAGCACGCTGGCCGGCCGGCTCGTGGCGAGCGGCTCGCTGGATTCGCTGGCGTGG
>CAZPON010000207.1:0-6271 GCA_964588045.1 uncultured Gemmatimonas sp. | reverse complement strand
CGGGGCGGCCGGCTGCGCGCGATCATTGCCAACAGCAAGGTGAGCAACGTGGCGACCGGTGCGGCCGGGGTAGAGAACGCCCGCCGCATGGCCGCTGCCGCTGCCGCCGAGCTGGGCACGACGGCCGACCGCGTCCTCGTGAGTTCGACCGGCGTGATCGGCGTCACGCTGCCGATCGAAAAGATCGAGCGCGGCGTGGTGGGGATGTCGGCCGACCTGCAGGGCGACCCGATGATCGGCGCCGAAGGCATCATGACGACCGACACGCATCCCAAGGCGCTGTCGGCGCGCGTCGGCGCGGCGACCATCACCTGGGTGGCCAAGGGGTCGGGCATGATCGAGCCCAACATGGCCACGATGCTGGCCTACATTTTCACCGATGCGGCGCTCGATGCGCCGACACTCGATCGCCTGTTGCGTGCCGCCGTCGCGCCGTCGTTCAATGCCCTGTCGGTGGACACCGACACGAGCACATCCGACACCTGCGTGATCATGGCCAACGGCCTGGCCGGCGCGGTGGACGAAGCCGCGTTCGCCGAGGTGCTGCGCGCCGGCTGCGTGCGCATGACCGAAATCCTCGCGCGCGATGGTGAGGGTGCCACGCGCCTGATTCGCGTCACCGTGCGCGAAGCGCGCAACGACGCCGAGGCGCACGTGATCGCCAAGTCCATCGTCAACTCGCCGCTCATCAAGACGATGGTGCACGGCGCCGATCCGAACGTCGGACGGCTGCTGATGGCCATCGGCAAGTGCTTCGATTGCACGATCCGCCCGGCGTCGACGTCGGCGTCGATCAACGGATTTCCCGTCGTGGCGGGCGGCACGCGCCTGGAATTCGACGACGCCGTGGTGCGCGAAACACTCTCCCGCGACGAGGTGGACCTCGAGGTGGCACTCGGCGTCGGTGACGGATTCGCGCGTGCCTACGGGTGCGACCTGACCAAGGGCTACATCGACGAGAACGCGGCGTACTACAGCAGTTGATCCGCCTCAGTGCGCGGCGAGCACCACGCCCACCATCTCCACGAACGCGCGCAACTCGATCGGCTTCTCCATCATCGCGTGCACCTGCGCACGCGCGCGCATCTCCTGCGACGCCCCGTCGGCGAAGCCGGTGACCATGATCGCCGGCACGCCGATACCGGCCTCCCGCACGCGCAGCAGCAGGTCGATGCCGTTGAGTTCCGGCATCGCGAAGTCCGTCACGATGCAATCGCACTCCACGCTGCGACCGACAAGCGCCTCGACGGCATCCGGCGACGAGGTGAACAAGTGGGCATCGTAGCGGGCGCGCTGCAACGCCATCTGGAGCAGCCGGCCAACCGCGGGGTCGTCGTCGATGACCACCACCCGCCGCGCGCCGGCGCCACCCGTCTGCGGTCCTGACATCGGCGGGCGGGCCTCGATTTGCGGCAGCCACACGTTCACGGTCGTGCCGAGTTGTTCGACGCTTTCCACGGTGACCGTGCCGCCGGCCGCCATCACGATGCCGTGCACCACCGACAAGCCGAGCCCGGTGCCCTCGCCCACCGGCTTCGTGGTGAAGAACGGATCGAAGACGCGCGCCAGCAGGTCGGGCGCGATCCCGACGCCGCTGTCCATGACCTGCAGTCGCACATAGGGACCGGGCACGATGCCATGCGCCGGTGCGGTGAGTTCGTCGAAGACCTCGCTGCTCACCTGCAGCGTGACGTCACCTTCGCGACCGCGCACGGCGTCAAGGCTGTTGGCGCACAGGTTGATGAGCACGCGCTGCAACTGGACGGCATCACCCAGCACCAGGTGGGGCGTCGACGTGCCAACGACGGCCACGCGCACACCGGACGGCAGCGTGGGTCGCAGCAACCGCACCGTTTCGTCAACCAGCTGCGAGAGGTCGACCGCACTCCGCCGCGGCTCGTCGGGCCGGCTGAATGCGAGGATTTCGCGCACGATCTCGCGCGCCCGGCGCGCGGCGTCGATGACCTGGGCCAGGTGCGACGCGGCGGTGGAGTTGGCCGGCACCTCGTCGGACGCGAGTTGCGCGTAGCCAAGCATCGCGGCCACGAGGTTGTTGAAGTCGTGGGCGATGCCACCGGCCAGCGTGCCCAGCGCGTTCATCTTGGAATCGTGCTGCAGTCGCGCCTGCAACGCACGTTGTTCGGTCACGTCGGACAGCGCACCGGCCAGCAGGATCGGCACGCCGTCGGCATCGCGCACGGCGCGGCCGCGCAGCCGGAACCAGCGCATCCCGCGGGCCCCGGCGCGCAACTGCAGTTCGATGTCGAGCGGGGCGTCATGCGCGAGATGGCGGCGCGCTGCTTCCTTGAGCAACTCCAGGTCGGCCTCGGGAACGACCGTGCTGACCCACTCGGTGGAAACCCACTGATCGTCGTGCGGACGACCCAGCAACTCCAGCAGGCGCGGCGACACCTCCGACACGCGCGTGCGCATGTCGAATTGCCAGATGCCGTCGCTGGTTCCCTGCACCGCCAGCGCGTAGCGCGCCTCGCTGCGCTGCAGGCGTTCCATCAGCGCCCACTGCTCGGTCATGTCCTGCCCGGTGCCGACGAGGCGGACAATGGCGCCGTGCTCGTCGCGCAGCACACCACCGTGACTGCGCACGCGCCGAAGGCTGCCGTCGCGGAGCACGACCGAGTGCTCGAAGTAGTAGGTGGTGCCCTCGCTCAGCGCCTGCTGGATGAACGAGAGCACCGTCTGTCGTTCGTCCGGCCGCAGCTTGCCCAGGTATTCCTCGAACGACGGGCCGCGCTGGCCGTCCCGCTCCATGTCGAAGATGCGGTACAGTTCGTCGGTCCAGATGATCTCGTTCGTCACCGGATCCCACGACCAACTGCCAATGCCGGCCACGCGTTGCGCTTCCGCCAGCCGACGCTGCGATTCGCGCAGCGCCTCGATCTGCGACGACGCCGACGTGACGTCCTGCATGACACCGATCAGCCGGATCGGTCGCCCACTCGCATCGCGCACGACGCGCGCACGCGTCTCGATCAACCGCCATTCCGACGATCCGCGCGGACGCACGCGCGCGGTCCAGACCATCCGGCCGTTCACCTCCGGCAGCACCGTCCACGGCGTGAGCGCATACACCAGGTCGTCCGGATGAGTCATGGCGGCGGTCTCCGCGCCATCGATGGGCCCATCGGGAAGCCCGAGAATCGCGCGATAGCGCGCCGATCCGTACACGAAACCCGTGATGAGGTCGCAATCGAAAACGCCCGCATCGGCGGCATCGAGTGCGAGCTCGACGCGCTCTTCGCTCAGGCGCAGCGCCTCGCGCAGCATGGCCTCCGTTTCGGACAACGCCATCACGCGTTCCCCACCGGCGCCTCGGCCCGGCCGAGTACCGCGAAGTCCCGCGCGCCCTCGCCGTCGCCGATCAGGACGTCCATGCGCGCGGCCAGCGCACGCAGCATCGGCACCGGCTGGTTGCCGGCCGTCTCGAGCATCAGGCGCACGTCCTTGCGCGCGACATCGAGCGCGAAATTGGTGTCGAACCGGTTGTCGCGCATCATGGGTCCGCGATACGCAATGGCGCCACCGGGATTGGTGCGAGCCAGCATCTCGAGCGCACCGCTGCGCGGCACGCCGGCACTGTCGACCATCCGCATGATGTCTCCCAGCGCGCCCACGACACTGAGACCCATGGCGTTGCCGATCAGCTTGTAGACCGCCGCGAGATCAGGTCGTTCGCCCACGTGCCAGAGGTCACCGGTCATCGCCGTCAGCGCGTCGCGCACGCGGGCCACGCGCGCATCGGGACCGGCCACCAGCATCATGCCCTTGGCATCCCGCGCCGCCGACGGCCCCATCATGACGGGCGCATGCAGGTACTCCACCCCCGCCGCATCGAGCGCCGCTGCACGCGCCGCGGTGTGGGCTGGCTGCGTCGTGGTGTGATCGACGATCACCGTGCCGGGCCTGAGTCCCGGTCGCAGCGCCGCAATGACCGCATCCACCGTCGCGTCATCGAGCAACACGAGGTGCACGCGATCGGCCTCACGCACCGCCTCCGCCGGCGTGTCGGCAACACGCGCGCCCAGCGCCGCCAATGGCTCGGCCCGCGCCCTGGTGCGATTCCAGACGGTGACCGTGGTGCCACCCCGGGCGAGCAGCCCTTCGGCAAAGGCGGTTCCGAGAAGACCGGTACCGAGTACGGCGACATTCTGCATTGAGACGGGAGACTGGAGACGGAAGACGGAAGACGTGCAAGACCGGGAATCGAGACGGCAGGCTGCTCAGCGAACGGTGGCGAGTGGGGGGGTGGTGGCCGGGGCGCGGCGGTGTCGTGTGCTTTGTTCGTAGTCGAAGGCCAGCGCGATGAGTTTGCCCTCGCTCCACGGTCGGCCGAAGAACGTCATGCCGGCCGGCAGTTGCTGCTCGCGCGTGTAGCCCATTGGTACCGTGATGGCCGGAAAACCGGTGGCAGGAGAAAAGAGCTGGCTGTTGTCGCCGTGCGGCGTGTTCAGGTCGCCGATGAGCCGCGGCGGATTGCTCCACGTAGGATAGACCAGTGCATCGAGCTGCAGGGAGTCCATGAGCTGCAGCACGGCGGTGCGCAGCGCGGTACGCACGCGCTCGCGACTCTGGCAGCCGGCGCTGGCTTCGGGCAGCTCGGTGACCTGCGACGCATCGCGCAACCGCTGTTCCACCGTCGGGTGATAGCGACGGCTGCGCAGGATCTCGTCGATGGTCTTGACCGGCGCGTTGGGGCCGCGCGCTGCGAAGTACCGTTCGAGATCGGCGCGAAAGCGATTGCAGCCACCTTGCTGCCGCCGCTGGATGGCCTCGAGCGAGTCGACACGCGCCGTATCGACGATCGTGGCGCCCGCCGCACGCAGCGCGGCAACCGCACGCTCGAATACAGCAGTGACCTCGGGATCCAGCGTCGCCCGTTCATACGCCTGGCGCAAAATGCCGATGCGCGCGCCCTTCAGCGAACCACGACGAAGGTACGTCGAATAGTCCGCGTCGCGTTTCGCATCCGCCGGCGCGGTCACGGTGTCGGCCGGGTCACTGCCAACGACCACGTTGAACACCGCGACCGCATCGGCCACCGTGCGCGCCATTGGTCCGGCGATATCGGCCACGGCATTCAGTGGCACCACACCGGCACGCGACGTGAGCCCCATCGTGGACCGGATGCCCACCAGCGCCTGATGCGCCGACGGACCGCGAATGGAGTTGCCGGTGTCGCTGCCCAATCCCACTTCGCCGAGATTGGCGGCAACAGCCGCCGCTGTGCCGCCGCTCGATCCGGCGGTCACGCGGTCGGGCGCATACGGATTCTTCGTGTAGCCCGGCAGGATCGAGCTCACCGTCTCGTACGGCGTGAACGCCCACTCGGCCAGGTTCGACTTGGCCAGCACGATGGCGCCTGCCTCGCGAATCTTGCGCACCATCGTTGCATCCTGCGGCGGACGCCAGCCTTCGAGTGCCAGCGAGCCCGCGGTGGTTTGCAGGTCGGTGGTCTCGAAGTTGTCCTTCACGATGACGGGGATGCAATGCAGCGGTCCGACCAGTCCGTTGCGCGCGAATCGTGCGTCGAGCGAATCGGCAACCGTCAGCGCCGCCGGATTGACAACGACCAGTGCATTGATCGCTGGCCCGCGCTTGTCATACGCGGCAATGCGATCGAGGTACTGCTGCACGAGTGCGTGGCACGTCAGCGATTTCGCGCGAAACGCCGCGTGCACAGCCGCAATGGTCGTCTCCTCGACACGAAAGCGCGCCGGTTGCGCCGCAAGCGACGCGCTGCCGCCCAGCAGCAGCAGCGATGCAAGACACAGCCGGTCGCGCACCGTCACGGCGGCGCGCTCCAGACGTTGTCCGCCGGATCCCGGTCAGGGAACCGTCCGCCCGGATCGAGCGTGATCTTCTCGATCTTGCGGCCACCGAACACCAGGTCGGCGGTGAAGGTGCGCTTGCCGGAGAACCAGATATCCACCGGCCATGTGAGCATCGCGGTCGTGGAGTCGGTCATGACCGCATTCTTCATGGGCCGGATGGCCGGTCCGCTCGCCGCGAACTTCACTTCCAGCACCACCGGCGACGGCATCTGTCCGTCCTGCGCAACCGTCACCGTGGTGCGTATCCCCGCCGTCTTCACGCTGGCGAGGCGACCATCCACACTCTCGGTGGTGAACAACCAGTAGTACCAGAACCAGCCGAGGTCGCTCCCGAGCGCCTTGTTCATGAAGAACATGTAGTCCCACGGCGACGGATGCTTGAACAGCCACGCGTTGGCCCATTCGCGATGCGCGCGCTGCAC
>CAZPON010000206.1:0-6278 GCA_964588045.1 uncultured Gemmatimonas sp. | reverse complement strand
ATCTCTACGTGTATCGGCCGGGGCAGTCCCTCACCTCGGCGGCCGCATGCGCCGGCGAAACTGGCGGCGCGATTTCGGAAACCTGTACGATGGCCGCCCCGGTCAGTGGCGTGTGGGTTGTGGAGGTGTACGCCTGGTCCACCTTCGCCAACACGACGGTCATGGCGGCGCTCACCCCAACGCCCCCGTGATGCTGCGGGGCTGAAGAGCCCGGAACGCAGTGTGTGCAGTGTGTAACGAAAGCGGGGCGACCAATGCACTGGTCGCCCCGCTGTGTATTGCTCACCACGCTCAGCCCTGCTGATCTCGTCGCGTTCGCAGTCGCAGTGCCGTGCCCAGCGCCATGAGCCCCAGTGCTGCCAGCGCCACCGTGCCCGGCTCCGGCGTCACCGTCTCCGCCACACGCACCTGCAGGTTGTCCAAGCCGAATCCCGAAGGCTGCGCAGGCACGTTGCCCGGGCCACCGCCCGGATGCGGCGTGCTGGTGATCGTGATGCGGTCGAACGTCGTGACGCCATCGACGAAATCGAATCCCCACCACGCGAACAGGCTGCCGTCGAGCCGATTGGGACCGGTCGTGCCGATCGGGTATCCGGTCTGCTCCGTGTCGATCGTGCCGATCAACTGGTCGCCGAGGTACGCCCGGAACGTCGTGCGCGCCAGCCCCGAGCCGAAGTTGAACGCCACGCCCGACGCGCGCATGGTGAATCGCACCGTGAACACTTCGTCGGACAACTGGCTGACCGTGTAGTTGTAGATCGCATCCGTGCCGAACAGGTACGATCCGCCCAAGGGACCCGCGGGCGAGCCGTAGTACGCCCCCTCGAAGGCAACGAGACCTCCTTCGAGATGGTCGACCGAATTGCCGGATTCGATTGGCAGCCCGTTGAAGTCGAAGGACGTGAACAACCCGGCCAACCCGCTCGTGCCCCTGATGATCGTCTGCGCGTCGCCTGGCGAGGCGAGGGCAGCAATCAGGGGAAGGGTGAGGGCGAGGCGACGGAGCACGGAAGCAGGATTGGGGGGAACCAACGCGTGTCTACAAGTCTACCCGACAACAGGCTGTGAACCAGTCGGGACCGGGGCATTCGTAAAGTGTAAGGCAGGTTTCGTTCCGAAAAACCATGTCGAAAGAACCGCCTGATTCCGAGAGGCAGAGCCTGCTATCCTGCCCGTTATTGTACAGGTCGCTTGGCGCAACGGTAAACGGGCGCAGGGCGTGTGGCGTGTTCTCCGCAATGTGTGGGTTGCGTGCCTCATTGGCTGCCCGCGAATTTTCTTGACGCTTCCCTCGGAAATCGGCAAGTTTGATTCGCGGCGATGGGCCAATCCGTCCTCGCCATTGGTTCACCCATGCCCCATTCCGTGAATCCCGGCCTCAGTCGTTCAGGCGTTGCGGTCCGCGTCAGTACCGCGACACACACTCGTTGCGTGCGGGTCGTGCTGGCGGTGATCGCGATCACTGCGTTGACCGGCTGCGCATCGGCTGGTACGTCGACGCGCGTGGCCAATGGAGGCCATGCCGACTCGTCGACGGCTGCCGCCCTCGCGCGCGAACAGGCCGGCGGAACGACCACCTCATCGGCCATCGGAATTCCGCCGTTCCAACTGCTGGCCCGAAGCGACGTCAACGCGACGCTGGGGTTCGCCATTGCGGACCTGCTCACCACGGACCTGTCGCGCAGCTCGCAAGTGAAGCTGGTGGAGCGTTCGCGACTCTCCGAAGTGATGCGCGAGCTTGACCTGGCGCGCACCGGCCGCATCGACTCAGCCACCGCGCCACGCGCGGGAAAGCTGATGCGCGCCAGTCGTCTCGTGCTCGGCTCGGTGGACACCATGAGCAACGGCGAGCTGCGACTGTCCCTGCGAGTTGCCGACGTGGAAAGCGGTGCGCTGAATACGCCGCTCGACGTGCGGGCTCCATTGAACGACATCCTGGCCGCCGAGAAGGCGCTGGCGTTTCGGTTGTTCGATGTGTTGGGGGTGACGCTCACGCCAGCCGAACGCGTGGCGGTTGCGGCCTATCCGACAACATCGCTCGAGGCCTTGTCGGCGTACGGACGCGGCGTGCAGGCGGAACTGCTTGGCGACCGACGACGCGCCATCGACGAGTTCGAGCGCGCGTCCGTCGTGGATCCGGCGTTCAGCCAGGCGCGTGCACGTGCCGTCGAAATTCGCTCCAACACCGTGCGCACGTCGGAAGCCCCGTCGGTGATGCCGGGCGTTCGCACCATCAATGCGCCCGTCACGGGCACCGTCGACCGGCTCAATCGCCCGATGGACATCATCACGTCGCTGTCGCGGCCGCTCGGTGGTCCCGGTGACCCCTCGTTTCCCAGCACGATTGTCACTGTCGTCATCACGGTGAATCGTCCGTGAGGGTTGTGGTATCCGGCGTGGGACGCTGCATGGTGCTGCGACTGTGCCGTGGCGTCGCGCGCCGGATGCTGGTGACGGGCGTGCTCGTACCGGTAACTGCGGTGGCGCTGTCGTCGCAGGAACGACTCGTCGCCCGCCAATCGGCCGGATTCGGCATGTCGTACGAGACCGTGCAGTTCGGTGGCAGTGGGCTCATGCAAGGCAATTACGCCGGCCTCGACTCGGTGCGTATCTCGTCCGTGCGTCAGCACACGCTCCCGGTCACGACCGGCCTGGCCTTCGGCACGACGCGTTTCGACCTGACGGCCTTGTACTCGTCGTCGACGGTGAACTATCGCGATGCGGCCATCAGCTCCGGCGCGCGCAGTGCCACGCTCGAAGGCATCAGCGATATCCGTGTGCGCGCGACCAGCGTGTTCATCGACAGCAAGCTCGTGCTGACGATGGGGATCAACATTCCCACCGGACTCACGTCGCTGTCGGAGGGTGAATTCGCCGTGCTGCGCATCGTGGCCGCACCGGGTCTCGGGCTGGGCAGCACACCGGTTGGCGCGGGAGCGAGTGGCACGATGGGTGTGGTGGTGGCGCGAAAGCTCGGCCCATGGTCGGTGGCCCTCGGGGGGTCGTACGAGTATCGCGGGAGCTACCAGCCGGTGGCCGCGCTGGTGGCGGGAGCTCCATCGGCGAACTTCCAGCCAGGCGGTGTGCTGCGCGGTTCGGTGACCGCCGATCGCACAATCGGTCCGCATCGGCTCAGCGCCGCGCTGTCGGCCGATGTCTTTTCGGAAGACGAGTTGCGGTCGCCATCGGCTCCGGGCACCACGTCGTCGACGGCGGCTTCCAGTGCCATCGTACAGCTGGGGCCGGTGTTCAGCGCGGATTTCCAGATGCAGTTTGCCGCGCCGCGTTTTCGCCAGTTGCTCGCGTACAGTGCGTATCGCTACCGCGCCGAGTACTCCCGTGACGGCGCCGTGGTGACGAACTCCAATGGCCAATATCTGGACAGCGGCCTGCGGGCGGCGATCGGGCTTGGCCCGCAGCGTGATCTGATTCTGGGTCTGGACTCGCGTTTGCATACAGGGCTGGGCGTCGACGAGGGGCTCCCCACGTCGGGCGTGGCCAGTGGCGGTGCTTCTGTCGGTGTGGAGTGGCGGCGCGGCCTCATGTCGGTCCAGCCGTACGTCCGGGGGCAGGGCGGGGTGCTTCAGCAGCGTGGTCTCAACCCGGCACCTCCCTCGCAGTCTTTCGGTGGCCTGGCGATCGGTCTGGTGGCGGTAACCCGTTTCTGAGTATAGCGGTATGGCCGTTCGTGCATATCTTAGTAACGCTGTGGTCGGCGGCGAATCGCCGATTGTGTCCCATTGCCCTCGAGCGCTCATGAATCGGTCTCTCGCAACGTTGATGACCGTGGTTGCCTCGCTGTTCGTAGCGGGGTGCGGAGATCTGGCGCGCGTCGTGTCGCCTGCGGGGAAGGCATCGACGCAGCCCGCTCATGTGGCGTTCACGACATCGGTCATGGCCGCGCACAATCGCGTTGGCAACGAGGTCGTGACGCTGCGCGTGACGGCGTCCTACCTGCAGGTTGGCGGCACCCGGGCGGTGATCGGCGTGCAGACGCTCCAACTGACATCGGCGGCTTCGCAGGCCGTACCGATCCCGGTGGATCTCGCAGGCTGTCTGGCCGATCTGAATCGGGAAGCGGCGTCGGCTGGCGGTTGTCAGGTGGTGCTCGTGCTGGCGCTCATGGTCAACGATGTGGTGGTCGACCGGCAAACCGTTGGACCGCTCCGTCTGGCACCGGGCGCCACATCACAGGTCGACCAGCCCATCTCGTTGTTCGAGATCACCGCGCTCGACATCGCCCCGGCGGGGGAGTTGTCGCTGATCATCGGCGGGACGTCCACGATTCGTTCGACCATCCGGGACATCCGCGGCAGCGAGATCAGCGGACGCACGGTGACGTGGGCCAGCGATGCGCCGACGGTCGCGACCGTCGATGACAACGGCAGGGTCACCGCGGTCGGTCCGGGCGAGGCGCGTATCACCGCCTCGGTGGAGTCCGCGTCGGCCAGCCTGCGCGTGCTCGTGTCGCGTGCACCGCTGGCGTTGCGCATCGATCCGGCTGCGGGCAGTGGAACCGGCGTGGTGCGTTCGACACCAGCGGGCATCGATTGCCAGGTGAGCAACGGTGCGGTCTCCGGCACCTGCCTGTTCGAGTTCGCGGCCGATGCACAGGTCGTGCTGACGTCGGTGCCCGATGCCGGCCAGCAGTTCGCTGCGTGGGGCGAGGCCTGCGTCGGCAACGCAGTCGGCACCACGTGCACGCTCACCATGGCGCAGCCGCGCGCGGCATCGGCGCAGTTCGTGGCGATGCGTCGTGTGCGGATCAACGCCGCCGCCAGCGACGGACTGGGACGCGTCACGGGCAGCTTCGGCATCGATTGCCGTATCGAGGCCGACGTGGCAACAGGCACCTGTGAAGCGCTGGTCGCCGATGGCACGCCGGTGACGGTGACCAGCACGCCCGACGAGCCCGAAGGCGATGCGCCGCCGCAGCAGTTCGTGGGATGGGGCGGCGTGTGTCTCGAAGAGCGTACGCCCACGTGCACGATCACCGCGTCCGGCGGCGACCAGATCGCCAGCGCGGCGTTCACGGGCCCCAAGTCCCTCAGCGTCACGCTCGATGGCGTTGGCGGCGGCACCGTGTCAGGCGGTGGCATTGCGTGCTCGCGCACCAGCGGCGTCAACGCGGGCACCTGCTCGCAGTCGCTCGCGCATGGCACGAACGTGACACTCACCGCGGAGGCCGCGCCGGCGTCGACATTCGTTGGCTGGAGCGGCGCGTGCAGCGGTGCGTCGACGACCTGCGTCGTGGCCATGACATCGGCACGCACGGCGCGGGCCAGCTTCTCCGCGGCCACTGTGACCCTGTCCGTGGACATGATCGGGGTTGGCGAAGGCGAGGTGACGCTGAACGGTGGTGAAATGTGCTTGCGACGGTTTGGCCAGACGGGCAGCATCACCTGCGTCCGCCAGTTCCCCGTCGGGACCGTAGTGACACTCGAAGCGATGGCCGGGATGCGCGCGATCTACGAAGGGTGGAGTGGGGCCTGCAGCGGCATGGCGCTCACCTGCACGGTCACGCTGTCGCAATCGCGCTCGGTGGGTGCCCATTTCTCGGGCGTTCCGCCGGTGACGCTGACCGTGGCCGGCGGCGGGAGCGGTACGGGTGTGGTGCGGAGCACCGAAGCCGTGCCCCTCATCAACTGCACGATCACGAATGGCGCGCCGTCGGGCCAGTGCACGGCGAGCGTCACGATCGGTACGCAGATCACGCTGCGAGCGGTGGGTTCGGCCGGCAGTGCGCTCTCGGCGTGGAGCGGAGTGTGCTCCAGCCAGGCCACCCACGAGTGCACGATCACGCTCAACGCGTCGCTCGGCGTGAATGCCAACTTCGTGCCGGCCATCGACGTCGAAATGCGAATCAGCGGTGCCGGTTTCGGCAGCGTGTCGTTCCAGCCGGCCGGTGCGCCCAGCCAGGCGCCGTGCGTGACGACCGTGCCCAATGGGACCGCGACCTGCCGCTTCGCACTGCCCACGGGCCCCGGCGCGATGGGCGTCTTCCGCGGCACGCCGGGTCCCGGCTTCACCTTCGAGGGGTTCCTCGGATCCTGCGCTGAGCTGACGGGCAGTACGCCGGTGCCGGTGTGCACCTACCGTGGAATCGGATTCCTGCGGGTGTTCACGGCAGTATTCAAGTAGCGGGAACTGCGGGTCGGCTGCGAACACAACGACGAGGGGTGAGGTAACGGCAGATAGCCAGAGCCCAGCAACAGCGCCAGAACCGAGAACCCAGACTGGGTTCTGTGTTCTGGCGCAGGTGCTGGGCTCTGGCTATC
>CAZPON010000205.1:0-6322 GCA_964588045.1 uncultured Gemmatimonas sp. | reverse complement strand
GTGACATGTCGAGATACGTGTCCTGCGCCTGGTAGAAGTTGCGGCGCTCGCTCTGGAATCCGAACGGGGTGAGCGTGCGGTTGTACATGCCGTCGCCCGCAATGCCGGCTTTGAAATACGGCACGAGCGTGAGGGCGTTCACGGTGCTGAACGCGCCGTAGCTGTGGCCGCCGAGGCCCATCTTGTTGCGATCGACGAAGCCCATGTCGACCACCGCATCGACGACCGCATCCAGGTTTTCCTTGAGGTCGCGCGTGTAATTGTCGTTCATTCTCCCCGAGTCGCCGAAGATCGGCAGGTCGGGCTCGATGAACGCGTATCCCTGCGACACCCAGATCTTGGTGGCCGTCGCCGGTCGTGCGGACGGCACCTCGGGGAACCGGTTGATGTTGGTCGCGAAGCGCGAACGATCGTACTCGGCCTGACCCGTGTATTCGCGCGGGTAGAACCAGATGATGCCGGGGAGCTTGGTGCCGGGCGTCCAGTCGCGTGGCGTGGTGACTTCCACCCAGAACTTGTAGCCGTCGCGCGGGCGGGTGACCTGGAATCGCGTGAGCTTGGCCCCGGTGACTTCCGGTCCCACATCGACGTTGCTCGTGAGCTTCTTGCTGCTGTTCGCCGCGACGTCACGCAGGTACGCGTCAGGGACCACGGTCGGCGACTGGTGCGTGTAGATGAACTGCGTGATGTCGTCGTCGAGTGCGGTCACGAACTCGTCGTAGCCATCGGTCGGGCTTTCAAAGATGCGGGTTCGCGCACCGGTCTCGATGTCGACCCGGTCGACCCACGGGCGCGGCGCCTCGGCGTTCCAGCGGGCACCGGGCGTCTTCGTACCCGACACGGCGACGCTCTTGCCATCCTTGCCGAGCAGCACGATGGTCTGCCCGTTCGCGCCGCGCTTCGTGAGCAGCGCACCGATCGACGCGGTGTCGTTGCCCGCCGCCGCGCCGCCGCGACCGCCGCCGCCCCCGAAGCCGCCGCCACCAGCCGCCAGCGTGACCGTGCGCCCGAGGTTGAAGCGCTTCCCGTCGCGCACGGCAATGACGACGCCACTGTCACTCACGAACATCGTCTTCGCATCGGCGCTGTAGGCGATGGTGCCAAGTTGCGGGCCGCCCTCGTACAGCACCTTGGTGTCGTTCGCGCCATAAGGCGGCAGCCAGTTCACGTAGCGCACACTGGTGGGCTGCGGACGTGCCGCCGCCGCGCCCGGTGCGGCGCCGCGACCCGGCGCGGCCCCACGACCGGCTGCACCGGCACTGCCAGCGCCACCGCGGGCCGGCGTCTGCGCGTTGCCGGCCGCGAACACCGATTGCAGGTACACGAGCCCCGGTCCCACCGGATTCCACTGGATGTTGCGCTTGCCGGTATCGGTTGGCGCCGCACCACCACCGCCGCGACCGCCGAACGGTGCATCACCGCCGGTCCCTTCACGCAACGGTGTCGTGGCCAGCGTCGACACCACGGTGCCCTTCGCGTCCCACAGCTCCTGCACCGAACCGAAGTTGTTGACCGGTACGAGGTACGAGAACGGCTCCGTCATCACGGTCACGCGGAAGTACGCGCCATCGGGCGACGCATCGACAGCACGGATCATGCGCGGCGCGCCGATCTTGCGAACGGCTTTCGACTTGACGTCGATGGAGGCCAGTTGCGAGGTCGTGTAGTACTTGACCTGCGCCTTGTCGTGCGGGTCCTGCAGCAGGCTGAAATGAAACGGCTGCGGTACGGCCTTGGAGTCGGTGAGCCGCACCTGCGGGCCGTCCTCGATGTCGCCCTCGCCATGCGTGGGCGCGGCGCCACGTCCGTCGGGCACGAGGACGGCGATGATCTCCTTGCCGTCGTTCGCGAAGGCAATGCTCGTCACCAGCGTGGCGTTGAGCGCTGTCTTGCTGAGCTGCACCGACTTTCCGCTCGCGACATCGGCGACGTACACGTACGACGCATCGTCGAAGCTGGCGATGTAGGCCACCTGCGTACCGGCTGGCGACCAGATGGGCGAGGTGAGACTCGCGCCCCTGGGTACGTCCAGCACCTTGCTGGCGCCGGTGCGCGGATTCACCAGCGTGATGCCGGTCTGTGTGCTGGTGGTGACCGACCGGGCGCGGTTGGCGCGCGTATCGATCTGCAGGCCGCCCAGCCAGATGTGTGGCTTGCCGTAGGCCTTGATGTCACCGCGATCGGCGCCCGTCGTGCGCAGGAACCAGGTGCGATCGGGGCTGGGATTGGTGAAGGAGATGTCGACGCGGGGCGTCATGATGATCCGCTCGATGTTCGCGGGCGGCTTGACGAAGCGCTCGGCACGCAGGATCTCCTGCGGATTCCAGGAGGCGTTGTTGGACTGCGCGGAGGCCAGCGACGCGCCAAGGACGAGCGTCGCGATGCCAGCCAGGCCGAGGCGGGGAAAACGTGGGGAGGGGAACGCGGTCATGCCCAACTCCGAATGGGGCGGTACGGAAGGGACCGGCCTTGCGCCGGCGCAACACGAGAAAAATACGCGCCGGTGCCTCAGGACGTTCTGGACGGTGACCGGTCGCCGTCGCCGCGGGACAGGATCTGCTTGCCGATCAGGCGCCCGGCGGTAGAGTTGGTTCATGCAACGACGCGATTTCCTGACTGCCCTGGGTGGCACCGCTGCCGCCCTGCTTGCCTCCGGCCGCACCGCGCGCGCGGCTGCCCCTGCGCGGCTCGAGCGCATTGGCCTCGAGCTGTATGCCGTGCGAAAGGCCATGAAGGCCAGTCCCGAGAAGACGCTGGAGGCGATCCGCGCCATTGGCTACACCGACGTGGAATTGCTGTGGAGCTTCGAGAACTTCGGGCAGAGCGACAAGGAGGTGCGCGACACCCTCAAGCGTGTCGGCCTCAAGGCTCCGTCGGCGCACATGGCGCCCGAGACCATCCTGACGGATTGGGGCAGCAGTCTCGCGCGCGCCAAGATGCTGGGACATCAGTACCTGATCGTCCCGAGCCTGCCGTCGGAGACGAATCGGTCCATCGACGCGTGGAAGCTGTGGGCCAATCGCTTCAATGCTGCGGGTGAGGATGCCCGTCGCGAAGGGATCTGGCTGGCGTTTCACAACGAGCCCAATCACCAGAGAAAGCTTCAAGGTGAAGTGCCCATCGACGTCTTTGCGAAGGCGCTCGATCCCAAGTACGTCCGTCTGCAACTGGATTGCGGCAACATGCTGATGGGCGGTGGCGACCCGATGGACTTCCTGTCACGTCATCGCGCCGTCATCAGCAGCTTTCATCTCAAGAACGTCGTCGCGGATCGGTCGGCCGACACGGAGCTGTCCAAGGGGACCTTCGATCTCAAGGCATTCCTGGCGGCGATCCCGGATCTTTCGAAGAAACCGTGCTATGTCGAGCAGGAAGGGGCGACCGACGAACTGGCGAGCGCGAAGGCGAACTTCGAGTACCTGAAGGCGCTGACCTGGTAGGCTGACGCCGCTGGCGGAATCAGCCGCTGTTGCGCAGGCCCGCCGAGATGCCGTTGATCGTCAGGTGGATGCCGCTTTCGAGCTGGGCGTCGATCACGCCATCGGTCGCCAACTGCTCGCGGTGACGTTTCAACATCGCGATCTGCAGGTGATTGAGCGGATCCATGTACGGAAACCGGTTGGCAATCGACCGTTCGAGCAGCGGGTTGTCGGCCAGCAGGCGCGTTTGTTCGCTGATCGACAGCACGGCCTTGCGCGTCCGGTGCCATTCCGCTTCGATGCGGCCGAAGATCATTTCGCGCATGGTCGTGTCGCGCACGAGTTCCGAGTAGCGGGAGGCGACCGCCAGGTCGGACTTGGCCAGCACCATGTCCATGTTCGAGATCATGGAGCGGAAGAAGAGCCACGTGCGATTCATGCGCTGCAGCGTGGCCAGGCCATCGGGCGTCTCGCGCAGGAACGCCGTGACGGCGGCCCCGAAGCCGTACCAGCCCGGCAGTAACACGCGACTCTGCGCCCACGAAAAGACCCATGGGATAGCGCGCAGGTCCTCGATGCGATTCGTGGCGCTGCGCGCCGATGGACGACTGCCGATGTTGAGCGTCGCGATCTCCGACAACGGTGTCGATTCGCGGAAGTACTGCGCAAAGCCGGGCGTTTCGTACACGAGTTCGCGGTAGGCGCGAAAGGCCAGCGCCGACAAGCGCTCCATGACCGGATGGAATTCGTCACTGTCGGCCGCGCCCTGTTGCCCGGCGGGCAGTGATGCCTCCATGGCAGCGGCGAGCAGGATCTCGAGATTGCGCCGGCCCACTTCGGGTGACGAGTACTTGGACGCGATGACCTCGCCCTGCTCCGTCACGCGGATCTGGCCGTTCACGGCACCGGTCGGTTGCGCGAGGATGGCCTGATAGCTGGGGCCTCCGCCGCGTCCCACCGATCCGCCGCGGCCGTGGAACAGCCGCAGTCGCACCCCGTGCGCGCGAAACACACCGAGCAGTTCGACCTCGGCCTTGTACAGTTCCCATCCCGACGTGAGGAAGCCGCCATCCTTGTTGCTGTCGGAGTAGCCGAGCATGACCTCCTGCGTGTCCCCCAGCGAAGCGACCAGGCTGCGAAACAGCGGCAGGGACAGCGCCGCTTGCATCGTGGTGCCGGCGCGCCGCAAGTCGTCGATCGTCTCGAACAGCGGAATGATCTGCACCGAGGACGACGGCTGTTCGCCCGTGCGCAGCAGCGCCGCTTCCTTGAGCAACAGCGCGACCTCGAGCAGGTCGGAGACGCCGTCGCACTTCGAGATGATGTAGTGCGGCAGCACGCCCTCGCCATACAGCCGGCGCAGCGCATGCGCCGCGAATACGATGGCGAGTTCACCACGGGTCTCGTCCGAGTACGACAGGTAGTCGGCGTACAACGGCCGCGGGCTGCCGAGTTCGCGCGTGAGCAGCGCAACGCGCTCGGCTTCGCTCATCCTCGCGTAGTCCGCGGACACGCCGGCACGATCCAGCAATTCGGCCACCACGCGCGCATGCACATCGCTGTTCTGCCGCAAGTCCAGCGGTGCGAGATGAAACCCGAAGGTGTCGACGGCGCGAATGAGACGACGCAGCCGCGCGTCGGCCAACCGGGTGAGCCGGGCGGCGCGCAACGACTCGCGGATGGCGGTGAGGTCGCGGCTGAGTTCTGCGGCCGAGGCGTATGGTTCGGCACTGGCGATTCCCGGCCGTTCGGGAGCGGCGCTGTCGAGCACCTTCGACGTGGCGGTCAATCGCGCAAACATGCCGATCAGGGCACGCCGATACGGCTCGTCGGTGCGCTGTACCGATGCGTCGGGCGAGCGATCGGCCAGCGCCTGCAAGGCCGGCGTGACCGGCGACAGCGTCTGCGACAGCGGCAGATCCTTCCCGAGCGCCTGCAGTTCGTCGAAATAGAAGGCGAGTGCCGCCGCCGATTGCAGGCGCACCGCCTCGCGCAGCGTCTCGGCAGTGACGAATGGGTTGCCATCGCGATCGCCGCCGATCCAGCTGCCGATGCGAAAGCAGTCCGGCAGGTCCCACGCGCGCTCCGGGAATTGCTGTTGCAGCAGGTCCTCGGCCTGTGCGTACAGCCGGGGCAACTCGCTGAAGAACGTGCTGTTGAAATAGTTGATGCCGTTCTTGACTTCGTCGATCACGCGCAGCCGGGTGGGCCGGACCATGCGCGTGTTCCACAACGTCAGCACGAGCCGCACGAGCGTCTGGCTGATATCGGCCTGCTCCTCCGGCGACAGCGTGAGGCGATCGCGGCGCTCGAGCAGCTCGGCGATGGCGTGCATGGCGAACTGGATGCTCTGGCGCTGGACCTCGGTCGGGTGCGCCGTCAGCACCGGGGACACCAGGGCGTGCCCGAAGAATTCGCTGAGCCACTCGGCGGCGCGCTGCGACCCATCCTCCTCGCCGGCTGACATGCGGCGCATGACCGCATCGAGTGAGTACGACAGGCTGCCCTCGCGCGCGGGCGACGCGGCGATCTCGTGCGCGCGCCGTCGGCGAATCACATGCGTGTCTTCGGCGATGTTCGCCAACTGCAGGAAGTACGCAAACGCACGCACGACCGGTGCCATCGTGTCGATGGGCAGGTCGGTCAGCAACTGCTGCAGCGTCTCACGATCTCCCGGTCGTGCCTCGCGTGCGAAACGCACCGCGGTCTGGCGGATCGTCTCCACCAGCACGAAGGTCGGCTCGCCATCCTGCTCGCGAATGGTGTCGCCGAGCAGTCGCCCGAGGAGACGAATGTCCTCGCGCAGCGGGAGGTCCTTGTCGGTGGCGTTCGCAGGCCGGATGTCAGTCATGGCCCGGGAAGCATAACCCCCGCGCTACCACTCCGTTGGCTTGTAGTCCTTG
>CAZPON010000204.1:3585-6335 GCA_964588045.1 uncultured Gemmatimonas sp. | reverse complement strand
CTGAACGGCGGCGTGCCGGCCAGCAGTTCGTACGCCAGCACACCCACAGCGTACAGGTCGGCACGATGATCGGTGGTGGGATCGGCGGTCGCCTGCTCGGGCGCCATGTAGGTCGGCGTGCCCAGCGCGATACCGGCCGACGTCATGGTGCCCGATTCACGCAGCGCCTTGGCGATCCCGAAGTCGGCCACGAGCGCGTGCCCGGCCTCGATGAGGATGTTCTCCGGCTTGATGTCACGATGCACGACGCCGTGCTCGTGCGCGAACGCCAGCGCATCCAGCACCTCGCGCAGGACCTTCACCGCGTCGGCGACACCGAGCGCTCCTTCACGGCTCATGCGCGCGCGCAGTGTCTCGCCCTTCACATAGGGCATCACGTAGTACAGCGCGCCATCCGCCGCGCCCGCCGACAGGATCGAGACGACGTGCGGATGCTGGAGCTTCGCGATCACCTGGATCTCGCGCCGGAACCGGTCGCCGCTCACACCACTGGTGGATTCGGCGGTCAGCACCTTCACCACGACCTCGCGATCGAGCGACAGGTCGTGCGCGACGAACACCCGCGACATCCCACCGCCACCGAGCTCACGCTCGACGCGATACGAGGTGCCAAGGGCCTGCTGGAGGGTTTCGCGGAGCGCGTCGGTCATGGTTGCAGGGATACCGGGGGACGTGGCATTGGCGGAATCTACGCCCTTTCGGCATTGTTGCAGGCTCCCGTAGCTTGCAGCGCGCCGAGGACATCCAGCCGCGAGACCCAGGTGATGCGCAATCCCGTTCCCGACCATGAGGTACAGCGCACCCGCCTCGATGCGGTGTGCGCCGACGGATGGGCCGTCTGGGAGCACTTCGACACCACCGTCCGCGAACGCGGCTTTCACCCCTTCATTGCCGCCGATTACGACGTCGTGCGTGCCGTGCTGCAGCAACTGCCCGCGCAGGGACGCCGCTTCCTCGAATGGGGATCGGCGTCGGGCGTGATCACCGTGATGGCCGACGTCCTGGGATTCGACGCGTATGGCATCGAGCTCGACGCCTCACTGGTGCGAACGGCGCGGGAGTTCGCCGCGCGGCATCAGTCGCAGGCCACATTCGTCGCCGGCAGCTACCTGCCCACCGGGTATCGCCGGCCCGGAGCGGCCAGGCCGCGCAATGCCGACAAGACGGGCGATGGTCCGTCAGGGTACCTCCAACTGGGCCTTGCACTGGACGACTTCGACGTCGTGTTCGGCTACCCGTGGGGTGGTGAGGCGCCGATGATGCTGGACCTCATGCGGCAATACGGCAGTCCCGACGCCATCCTGCTGCTCAATGACACCAACGCCGGCGTGCAGGCGTATCGGCGAGGGCGCCCGGTGCCGCTTCGCTCCTGATCGGTGCATGGCTCGCGCATCAGGCTACTCCGCGAACAAGCCGACCAGCGGCAGTTCGAACCCCGGGAGCAGGGCCTCGCCGTCCAGCGCATCGGTCTCGCCACGCAGCGTCACCGTGCCGTCGGGACGATAGACCTGTGCCGCGCGACGCACGGGATCGACGATCCACACGAGCGCAGTGCCCGCGTTCAGCCAGTCCGCGACCTTGGCGAGGATTTCGCCGGTGCGATCAGAGGGCGAGCGCACTTCGACGGCAAGGTCCGGAGCGAATTCGGCAAAGCCGCGAATGGGACCGGGCGGCAAACGGTCGCGCCGAACGAACGCCACGTCGGGTGCGCGGACCGTATCGGGATCATGCTGCAGCCGGAATCCCGGATCACCGACCACCACTGTTCCGAGCGGTGGAGTCGTCGCGCGGACATACTGCCTGACGGCCACGCCGATGCGCAGCGTCACATCGCCATGTTCGAATCCTGGCGGCTCATGCACGAGCAGTCGTCCACGAACGAGCTCCACGCGCTTGCCGGGAATCTCGTAGCCGAGCAATTCGTCGGCTGTCATCAGGGGAGAGGTGCTGGTCACGGCGCCGGCCCTCGAGGCGTAACTGATCTTCGTCATCCCTGCACCATACGCCTGGCCGTCAGCGACGTGTCATTCGGACGAAACAGAACGATACCCGATGCGAACAGCCGAGTCTACTCGGCTCCACAGTCAACTCTCGCGTTCAAGGTATGGCCGACGCCGCTCCGCCAGACCTTGATTCTGCGTTCATATTCCAACGCCGGCGCAATGAACCGCCGTTCCCGCTTGATTCACCCCACTCCAGAGACACGTTCAATGAAAGCCATTCAGCGTCGGACACCATGCCCGGCATGACGCTGAACAAGGGGAACAACCAGTACATCTGCGTCGACTGCGACAACGTGGCCGAGGAGGAGCGGATCTTCGCGGCGCTCAGTGCGGGAGGCCAGGTCGCGCAGCCGTTGCAGGATGCCTTCTGGGGCGCGCGGTTCGGCATGCTGACCGACACGTTCGGCGTGCACTGGATGTTCAACTGCGAACTGCCGAAGTAGGACGAGTCGCGCAACGGGCCCGCAGCGTCATTGGCTGCCGGCTGCCGCGCATTCACCGCCGTGCCGAACGGCGACGGAGTTCATGCGCGGAACATGCAGCCGAAGTGAGGAGGGCGCGACCGACCGGACCCGTGCGGCCTTTCGATCCGGTGTGCGCGCGATCGATGACACACGGCAGGGGCGGCGCGATACATCGTGCGGGGCGGCTGGCTTGCCCGCCATGCGATCAACCATTACCGTAATACGTATTACCACCCCGGCGTATTGCGGAGGAGCCCAGTGCCCGTGTCCACCTTGACGTCCA
>CAZPON010000204.1:0-3575 GCA_964588045.1 uncultured Gemmatimonas sp. | reverse complement strand
CCGTGCGCGACGCCCTCATGCTCGGCGCGGGGGATCGCATCGAGTTCATCATCGGGCGTGAGGGCGTGCATGTGCGACGCGCCTTGCCGGCCGTCGCCGAATTGCAGGAGCTCGAGGCGACACTGGCCCCCGAGTGGGATTCGGCGCGCGACGACGCGGCGTATGCCGACTTATAGCCCGGGCGATGTGGTGGTGGTGCCGTTTCCCTTCTCCGACCGCGCCTCGTCCAAACGGCGGCCCGCACTCGTGTGCTCCGCTGCGGCATTCAACGACAGTGCGCACCACCTGGTACTGGCCATGATCACCACGGCCTCGCACCGGAAGTGGCCCGGTGACGCGGTAATTCGCGACCTCGCCGCCGCCGGCCTCCCGGTGCCATCGATCGTGCGTTGGAAGCTGTTTACGCTCGATACGTCGCTGGTGCTGCGCCGAGCCGGAGCCCTGTCGGCACGCGATCGCGCCACATGCCGCACGCGGCAGCCGATCGCGCTGTAGTGCACCAAGGTGGTCATGCCGCCCCGAGCTCGCGCTCGACGCGCGAGCGGTCGGCGAACGCCATGGTCAGGCGTGTAGATGCGTCGCTCATGTCGACGCCGGGCCGCGGGGCATGGTGAGTTGATCGATCTCCTGCCAGGGGAGCACCGGCGTCGTCCCGCGCGCCTGCCGCGTCGTTCCACCGTAGATCACGCGTGTCTCGACGGCCAGGTCGGGTGATCGCTGTCGAACACCGTGCGCCAGCAACTCGGACGCCACCCAGCTCTCGAACAGCGCACCACGCAACGGATGCGTGCGCAGCTGGTCTGGCTCGCGGATGCCAAGCAGGTACGACGCCACCCCGGTGTCCACGAAATGCAACTTGGGCGACTTCCCCACCTGCTTGCGAAAGCTCAGATGCCACCCCGGCACACTGCTGTGGAGGAATCTGTCGGTCGAAGATGCGTGGGTAGGCACCGGTCCACAGCACTTCGAACAACCCGCTGGGGACCGACGGGAATCGTTTCAGCTCCGCCCAGCTTGGGGGAAACAGCTCGAGCAATCCGGTGCGCCCGGCCAGCGACTGCGTGACGGATGTACGGTCCCTTCAACAATTTGTCAATTGAATTGCCGAATTATGCAGACAATGCGTAAGCTGTTGATACGTATAGATTTGGACCGACTGGCGTCTGTACTGAAACGGCACAATCGAGCTCACACGACGGAGCTCACCGGCCCTGCACCGGGCCGAGGTACTTGTCGAGCCACGTGAGCGACTGCGCCACCAGCTCCGTGCGCGGAAGGAAATGTCCGCCCTCGAACACCACCATCTTCTTGTCGGCCGGTGCTGAGCCGAGCAGTTGGTAGAACGGCTTCTGCGACAGTTCGTACGGAAACACGCTGTCGTACTTGCCGCTCAGCATGAGCACCGGAATCTTGATGCGCGGCAGGAAGTTGACGGCGTCTTCCTCCGGGCGCACTTCAACCATGCGCAGCCCGGCGACGTTCAGGATGCCCGTCTTGAAGCGCGGCTCGATGGCCATCATCACGCCGCCCAATCGACCGCCCCAACTGGAGCCGACGTAGGCCAGTCGCGCGCTGTCAATGTCAGGGCGTGTCACGGCGTAGTCGATGGACCGTCGCATCTCCTTCGCCCACCGCAGCATCTGGTCGCGATGCGCGATCGAGCCGCTGGGGACATCACCTGGCATCGCCTCGCCACGTCCGTACGTGTGCTCATAGATCGGATACAGCACCGCGCGACCGCCATGCACGAGGTAGTCCACGAACCACATCGACAGTGCGCTTCGATCCTTGAGCAGGAAGGCATCCGACGCCGGCCACAGCACGATGGTCTGGTACGGCGCCTGCACCCGCTTGGGAAGGAACAGCACGGCCAGCATGCGACCGCCACCATACGGCGCATCGAACGACACATCCTCGCGAATCCAGTCGGCGTGCGTGGTGTCGCGCGCGTCCACGCTCGCGTTGAGTGGCGTGTGATCGTAGTCGTACATCGCGAGCAGTCCGCGGAACGTTGCATCGTCGACCGGGCGGACCTTGTTGTAGTCGCGCGTGAGTCCCGGGATCGGCGCACTGGCAGCCTGGAGGTCCTTCCCTTCGCCGAGTCGCTTCACCAGCCGGATGCCGTTGATCACCGAGCGATCGAACTCGGGCTGCGTATAGATCTCGGAGAACTGGTACACGGGATCGGTCCATCCGCCGCCCAGGATGTAGCGGCTGCCCGGCTCGCGCGCGTTCACCGTCCACTCGCGGACATTGCCGGCCATGTCGTACACGCCGCGCGCGCTCACACCGCGCGCATCGCCACCACGCACCGGGCCGCTCGCCTCGTAGCGGCCACTCGGCACCACCCAGCGCGCGGCCTCCGGCATGGCCGCGGCATTCCACTCGTAAACCGTGGGCAGCTCCTTGCCGGCCCACCGTGCGTAGGCCCGCGCCTCGTACCAACTCACGCCGCCCACCGGCAGATCATCCGCGTCCGGAGGCGGCGAACCGCCCTCCCACGACGATGGTCCGGGGCGGCCGGTCTTGTCGACGAACGACGTCATCGCCGCGTCCCATGTGATGGGCCGCCCGTCGCGCACGATCGTCGAATCCCAGAACGTGCGATTGGTGTAGCCACCGGCGTTGACGAACGCCTTGTACTGTCGGTTCGTGATCTCGCGCGTGTCCATGAGGAAGTCTGCGAGCTCGTGCGCGCCTGACAGCCCGTACAGGGTGCCCTCGAGCCGACCGCCACGCAGTTGCACCATGTCCGAATCGGGATCGGTGACACGACGCAGCGGCACCGGCACCGGAATCGGCACGTAGCTGCCGCCCAACTGTGCGCCCATGACGGTGACGGTGCGATAGCCGGGCTTGGTGTAGCGATAGAACCAGGCGTTGTTCGGGATACGGATCGGCGCTGTCGGTGTGGTCCCGACGCGTATCCAGCGTGTCGTGTCGTTCACCGGTGCGCGCATCACCTCCGCACCACTCGGCTCGCTCAGGAACTCCTGCACCAGAGAGACTTCGTCCCAGAGCGCTTGCGGTAGCGAATCGTCCGGTGCGCGTTCGGTTGCCAGTGACGCGAGCGCAAACGCGGAATCCAGCTGGTCGGCCTCGATGAGTCGCGCGATGGTGGGAATCACGGTCTCGTGCACCCAGCGCGCGCGGCGATCCCGCGCGTAGGCGAACGCGAGCACGCCAATCACGGCGATCGACACCGCACCACCAACCATGAGGAGACGATTGCGCGATCGGATCCTTGCGGGCGCGTCCGGCGACGACAGCGCGGCACCGATGGCGTGCAGTTCCGTCAACAGGGCCTGTGCGGAAGCCGGCCGCTTCTCAGGATCACGCGAAAGACAGCGCGCCACGAGTTGCTGCAATGCGATCGGCGCCGTCGGGCACCGCGTGGCCAACGATGGCGCATCCTTCGTGAGCTTGTCGGCCAGCACCTGCTGCAGTGCACCGCTGAACAGGGCCGTGCCGGTGCACATCTCGTAGAGCATCGCACCCACCGCGTAGAGGTCGGCGCGATGATCGATGTGTTCCTGCCCGGACGCCTGCTCCGGCGCCATGTACACCGGCGTGCC
>CAZPON010000203.1:5841-6376 GCA_964588045.1 uncultured Gemmatimonas sp. | reverse complement strand
GGGTGCCGGCTGATGACGAGCGTGCCGGTGGACTCGAGCAACGAGACACCGCCCCTGGCGCCGGTGCCCTCCACGCCGCGCGCAGAGCCCACGCTTTCACGCGACCTGCTGGCGCTCACCAAGCCGCGCATCATTTCGCTGCTGCTGGTGACGACGATCGCGCCGATGTACGCCGCCGGTTCGCCGTCGTGGCTGACGGTGCTGATCGTCACAATCGGCGGCTACCTGATGGCCGGCGGTGCGAACGCCGTGAACATGTACATCGACTACGACATCGACGACGTGATGGCCCGCACGCGGCTGCGCCCGATCCCGAGCGGGCGCATGACGCGCACGCAGGTGCTGGCGTTCGGCGTGGCCTGCGCGACCGGCGCCACGTGGATGCTCGCGCACTTCGTGAACGTGCTCACGGCCGGCCTCGCCCTGGCCGGGTTCTACTTCTACGTGTTCATCTACACGCGCTGGCTCAAGCGCACGTCGCCGCAAAACATCGTCATCGGCGGTGCGGCGGGCGCGTTTCCACCGCTGGTGGGTT
>CAZPON010000203.1:0-5831 GCA_964588045.1 uncultured Gemmatimonas sp. | reverse complement strand
GCCGCGCGCGCGTGCCCATGGCGCCGCTGGTGTGGGGCGAGCGCCAGACCATGAACCAGATGGTCTGGTACACCGTCATCCTCATGGCGCTCACGCTGCTGCCGGTCCTCTTCTCGGCGTTCGGACTGGTGTACCTGCTGTCGGCGATCGTGCTGAACGGCTTGCTGCTGCGCGGCGTGCTGCGCATGCGCAGCGCCGCTGTCGCCGGCGCGCCGTGGAGCGGGCCGGCATGGTGGGTCTACAAGTACACGCTGCTGTACCTGGCGCTGCTGTTCGTCTCGATGGCGGTGGATCGCGCCATTGGCTGAGTCCGCGCGGATCTCCTGCCCGATGGTGCGCGCTTGAGCGCACGGGCCTCGGCGTCCCGCCGCAGATTCCCCTCGCCGCGCCCACTGGCGCGGCTGCTGCCACTCCTCCGTCCGTTTCGTGCCCGCCTGGCGCTCGCCTTCGTGTGCCTGGTCATTGCCGCGGCGGCCGGACTGGTTTTCCCGCTCGTACTGCGCTTCCTGCTCGACGCGGCCTTCGAACTCAAGGACCGTTCGTCGCTCGACCGCGTGGCGCTCATGCTGCTGGGCGTGTTCGCCGTGCAGGCCGCGATGAACTTCGTGCAGGTCTTCCTGCTCAGCAGCACCACCGAACGCGTCATCGCGACGTTGCGTGAACACACCTTTGCGCACCTCATCCGGCTCTCGCCGGCCTTCTTCACCGAACAACGCACCGGCGAGCTGACCAGCCGCCTATCCAGCGACCTCGGATTGTTGCAGTCACTGCTGGGCACGTGGGTGTCGGAGTTGTCGCGTCAGTCGCTGTTCCTGGTGGGCGGCGTGCTGATGCTCACCATCACTAACCCGCATCTCACGCTCACGACGCTCGCCGTCGTGCCGCTGGTGGTTGGCGCGGTGCTCGTGTTCGGCCGCGCGCTGCGCAAGGCCAGCGCCGGCGTGCAGGATCGCGTGGCGCAGGCGATGGGTACGGCCGACGAAGCCTTCGGCGCGATTCGCACCGTGCAGAGCTTCACGCGCGAATCGCAGGAGATCGCACGGTTCGGCGCCCTGCTGGGCGATGTCGTGATCGCCGCCGTGCAACGTGCGCGCTTGCGCGCCGCATTCTTCGGCGTGGTCGGGTTCGTGGCGTTTGCCGCCGTCGTGGCGGTCATGTGGCAGGGCGGCGCGCAGGTGCTCGAGGGACAACTCACGGCCGGCGCGCTGGTGTCCTTCCTGTTCTACGCACTCACGGTGGCTGCGGCCGTCGGATCGCTGGCCACACTGTTCGGACATTTCCAGGAAGCCGTCGGCGCCGCGACGCGTGTGTTCGAACTGCTGGACACGCCGGCCACGGTGCGCGAGCCCGCGCGTCCTGTGGCGTTGCGCATGCCCGTGCGCGGCGCGGTTGCGTACGAGTCGGTGTCGTTCCGGTATGCCGACGACCTGCCGGCCGTCATCACCGAACTCTCGCTCACCATCGCGCCCGGCGAAGTGCTGGCCCTGGTCGGGCGGTCGGGTGGCGGCAAGACCACCATTGCCAGCCTGCTGCCGCGATTCTGGGACGTCAGCGAGGGACGCATCACGCTCGACGGTGTCGACGTGCGCGACCTGTCCCTCGAAACCCTGCGCGGCGCCATCGGCATCGTGCCGCAGGAACCGGTGCTGTTCAGCGGGACGATCCGTGAGAACGTCGCGTACGCGCGTCCCGGCGCCACCGACCGGGAGATCACGCAGGCGGCCCGCGCGGCACACGCGCTGGAGTTCATCGAGCGGTTGCCCAACGGCTGGGACACGCGCGTGGGCGAGCGTGGCGTGAAGTTGTCCGGCGGCCAGCGCCAGCGTGTTGCCATCGCCCGCGTGTTCCTCAAGGATCCGGCCATCGTGATCCTCGACGAAGCGACATCGAGCCTGGATACGGAGAGCGAGCGTTTCGTCGAAGCCGCCCTGGAAGAACTGCTGCAGGGGCGCACCACGCTGCTGATTGCCCACCGCATGAGCACCGTGCGTCGCGCCGATCGCGTCGTGGTGCTGGACGACGGCGCGATCGTGGAAGCGGGGCGGCATGACGAGCTGCTCACGCGAGAAGGGGGGCGGTACGCCCGGCTCAACGCGAACGCGTGAGTTGGGAGTCTGGAGTTCTCAACTCCGAGTAGGGAGTATGGAGTCGTGAGTATGGAGTACTCCGCACTCCGTACTCATGACTCCTTACTCCATACTCGGAGTGAAGAACTCCAGACTCAGCAGTCAGTATTCCAGACTCACCCGGGTCTCCACCCCCGCCGTCACCCGCACCGCGCGCGTGCGGACTCCCAGCTGTTCCTGCCACACCACGAGGGTGTAGGCACCCGGCGGGACGGTGCCGAAACGGAAGACGCCGTCGGCCGCAGTGACCGCGACGAACGGATGCGATGCGACCGCGATGTATGCGCGCACCCACGGATGGCGGTCGTCGCGCACTTCCACCAGTCCGGGCGCGGCGGCCACGTCGCTGGTGGGCACGACCTGTCCCGCATCGTTGAGCGTCACGGTGGTGCGGACGGCAGCGTCCACGACATTCACGAAACGCAGGCTCGACATCATCGCGTCGCCCGACGTGACCTGCACCGTGCCGCCGGTGGTCATGCGCTGCACGCGCGGCTCGAGCTGACAGCGTTCGAGGGTGAGGGTGGCGCGGCGCGGACCATCCGGCGGCGGTCCCGACGTCACGCCCTGCAGCCACACCACGGCGTTCCCCACGCCGCGATCCTTCGAGGGCAAGCGCGAGGCGGTGAACGGCTTGCACACCTCCAGGTCGTGCGTTGGCGTGATGGCCGAATCGCCCGCCACGTCGCGCGGCGTGGTGATGCGTCCCACGAGCACGCCGCCGTGCACGGCCGCCGTGTCCCCGGTGACGCGATAGGCCACGCGGCCGAGTGACCGCAGCGCGCGTTCGTCGGCGCCGACGCTGGCGTCGTCCGCGCTTTCGACGTGCGCGGGCACATCGACCAGCGGCGATGAACCCGGCGCCGGACGCGAATCCCCGCAGGCCGCGGCGGAGAACAGTCCCGCTATCACCGCCACCATGGCCGCGTGGCGGGCCGTCCGCCCGGGTGTGTGCGTCCGCACCCGCTCAGACGACGATCAGGTCCTGCTGCACCGCACCGGGAGTGACGAGCAGCGCGTCCTCTCCCACGAAACAGTTCACTTCGCTGCGCATGCCGATTTCGCCGGGCACGTAAATGCCGGGCTCGATGGAGAACCCGACGCCCGGAATGAGCAGCCGATCATCGCGCGACTCGAGATTGTCGATCTGCGGACCGGAACCGTGCAGTTCACGCGAATCGATGCTGTGTCCCGTGCGATGCCAGAACTGCGCCGCGAAACCACGCGCGGTGATCACCGCGCGCGCCGCGTCGTCGGCCTCCCCGCCACGCACCGGTGTACCGGCGGCAATGCGCGTGGTCAGCAGCGTCAGTGCGGCGTCGCGCGCATCGCGCACGGCCTCCCAGATCGTCATCGCGCGCGCCGAGGGCGCACCCAGCGACGCCATCCACGTCTGGTCGGCGTACACACCGCCTGACGCTTCACGCGCCCAGAGATCGATGAGCAGCGTGTCGCCGCTGCGAATGATGCGCGGCGCGCTCGCCGACGGGACATAGTGCGGATTGGCCGCGTTCTCCGACGCCGCCACATCGGGGCCGTGCTCCGTTTCCAGTCCGGCGCGCGCAAACGCATCGAGAATGCGTTGCTGCAGTTCGTGTTCGGCGACCGGCGTCCCGGCCGCGACCATCGCGCCCGCGTGGGCGATGGCCTCGAGCGCGATGGCGCGAATCTGTTCGGCGGCGCGTTCGTGCGATGCGCGCTGGGACGGTGTCCAAGTGGCGTAGACCTGCGACACCAGGTCGGCCGAACAGGTCACCGTCGCGCCCGTCGCGCGCACCATTTCCAGCACGCCGGCTGGCACGCGATCGAGATACGGAATGGCATCGCCCGGCGAGTACTCCATCGCGACTTTCTTTCCGGCGACGAGCAACGCCAACTGCGACTCGAGTTCGCGCCAGCCAACGTAGACGCGCAGCGGCCAGCTCCTGGGCCACTTCGCCCACGGGCCCGGCTCGATGGCATGCTGGATCCCGACCGGCGTTCCCTCACGCGGGATGTACGCGAACACGCGTCGCGATGCGAGCCCCTCGAATCCCAGCAGGCCATGCGCGATGGCATTGGTCCCGCGAAAATCGTACAGCAGCCAGCCGTCGAGACCAGCGTCGGCAATCATGCGCTGGAGGCGCGGAAGCAGTTCGACCGTCAACATGAGAAGCGCAGGTGAAGGGACAGCCGACTCAGCGCCGCCGCCACTCGGCGCGCCACTGGCACCGGGTGTCGCCGCGCGAGCGACAGAGCACGTGATCCACCGCGCCGTCGACGTCGGCCAGCAGGTGCAGCGATTCGCGAAAGGCCGCTTCGTACAGTCCGCATCCTGCACCACGTGGCGCGGCATCGGCCGAGACCGGCGCCGTCACGTTGAGGAGCAGTGCGCTGCCCTGGCGCACCAGTTCCGCATCCAGGAAGCGGCCGGCAACGCGGCGCAGTTGGCGCAGCGCGATTGGTCGCCCGAACAGCGCAGGCAAGGTGGTCGCCGCGCTGCGGCTGGTCGCGCCGATGGTGGCCACCGCCGTGCGCGCCAGCCGCCGTCCGGCTTCGCGAAAGGTGAGGTCAGCATCGGGACGCCGGCCGATCAGCCGCGCCAGTGCCAGCACCTCATCGAACGGAACCCGCTGCTGCCGGCGCACGGCGTCCTGATACCGGCGAATCTGGTGCAAGACGGTTTCGCTCAAGCCCAGCCGCTTGTTGCGGAGCTCATGCACGAGCTCGGCATCGAGTTCTGCTTCCGGCGTGTCGATGGCCCGCACCGCTTCGAGCAGGGCCAGAGGCAATCGCGCGTCGAGGGGCCCACCGGCCAATGGGAGCGCGGGGGCGGCGAGCGGCGTCGCTCGCAGCTGGGAATCGTCGATCATATGAGACACGTGAGGCGAAGCTAACGTGTGGCAGCGGGCGGGTACAGCGCTCTGAGTGCGGAGTTCTGAGTTCTGAGTGCGGGGTTTAACTCCGAGTTTGGAGTGGGGAGTCGTGAGTCGGGAGTCTGGCGTACTCCCGACCCCGGACTCATGACTCCGTACTCCCAACTCGGAGTTAGACTCCGAACTCAGTACTCAGAACTTAGAACTCAATACTCCGAACTCAGCCCGGACTGACCTTGCACGATCCGGCCTCATGGTGGCTGGCCATTCTCCTCACGGGATCCGTCGCCCTGGCCGCGTGGCGCGCCGGCAGCCTCCGCAGCGACGGCGCCCTCGTTGCACTGCTGACCGGGGTTCTTGCCCTGCGGGTCGGCTGGAGCTGGGGCACCTGTCTCATCGTCTGGTTCGCCCTGGCGAGCGCCTTGTCCCGCATGGGACGCACGCGCAAGGCGGCGCGCACACGCGACATCGTGCCGAAAGGCGACCGGCGGGATGCGATGCAGGTGGCGGCCAACGGTGGTGTGTTTGCCATCTGTGCGCTGCTCGTTGTTGCAGGCCGGCCACATGCGGATGCGTCGTTTGCAGTGATCCTTGCCATCACCGCAGCGGCCGCGTTGGCCGCGGCGGGCGCCGACACGTGGGCCACCGAGGTCGGAACACTCTGGGGCGGCGAGCCATGGTCGCTGCGCACCCGCACGCGTGTGCCGGCGGGAACGTCGGGCGCCGTGACACTGAACGGCACCCTTGCTGCCGCCGTGGGAGCCATGGTGCTTGGCGTGCTCGCGTGGGGGGTCGGCATGATTCCCGCATCGGGAATTGCACCGGTGTCGTTGGGCGGCTTTGCCGGTGC
>CAZPON010000202.1:0-6434 GCA_964588045.1 uncultured Gemmatimonas sp. | reverse complement strand
AACCGCTGCTCTATCCAACTGAGCTACGGGGGCATTGCGTCTGATGCGCACAATAACCCCCGCGTTTCAGAGGGGAAACCCCGAATAATAGTGTTTAGCGCATATAACTTCCAGATTCTAGCGCCATTCACTTGACAAAATTAGCGTATTTCACCTAGGTTTCGTAGCGCGATTCACTTCCACCATCCCACGCCCCTCCAACCATGCCCCCCCGCCCCCGCACGACCCCGCGTGAGCGTGCCTTGGCGTGGTGGAAGGAACGCGTCGACGCGCACCGCTATGTCGTTTCCAGCAGCGAGTCGCCTTCAACCGCCGTCGCGCGCGTGCTCCGCGCTGAACGTCTCATTCTCGAGGTGGCGAACCGGCGCGTCTGGCTCCTGACTGAGCCCGGCCGAACAGACGACCGTGGCATCTTCCTCCGGAACTATTGGCTGGTCGTCGCCGAGGTCCTTCGCGGGTGGGCCCCGGCCGCCGTCGTCGGCATCCCGGCCGTCCAACTGCATCTTGGCGAGACCGCACCCCCGGCGGTGCTCCCAGTCATCCAAGCCGCCAACGAGAGCCGCTACGCGATCGAGTTGTGTGACGAGTTCCGTCTCCAGTTCCGACCCGGGTCAATTGACGAGGCAAGAATCGTCCGCGTGCCGGCACAGGGGGCCGAGGTCAACGTGCTGAGCCCTGCCAACCTCCTCGCCACCCTCGACCTACCGGAACTCGAGCTCGGCATCGAGCCCGTCAGCGCCTGGCTCCGGCATCTCGTCTTGCGAACACCAGAGCTCGACGAAGCCGTCACGGCGCGCCCTCGACCCCTCGTTCTCGCGCGCATGGGGGAACTCGCCCGGCAGCTCGGAAACACCGGTCTCGCCAAACAGATCGATGCGGCGGTCGGCGCCGTTGCCGAGTTTCCGCCGTCCCTCGCCGCTACCGGCGTCGGTACCCGGCTCATCGTGCCACCGTCGCTCACGGCACTCCCCCGCGGCACGGGACAGCCTTGGCTCGACCGTCAGATCATGACGTTCGAGCGCTTCAACGCGGTGCTCGATGACCTCCTCACGAAGCGAGTCGGCCCTCCGCCGGGACTGTCACTCGCACGACTCGTCGGCAACGCTCGTCAGGCGAAGCAGTATGACGCGTACCACAACACGACCATGGAGGGATACCGCATCACACAGGAGGTGTCCGATGCGGTCGTGAACGGGACGCCGCTACCAGAAATCTTGAGCGAGGCAGAACTTCGCGCGATCATGGCCGTCCAGGGCTACAGCCGTGCTTTCGACATGGTCATCGACCTCGTTCGAACATCGCCCGTCCCGGCGATCGACGAGAGGCTGATCCTCGACCTCTACGTCGAGCTGTTCCGTCCGTCGGTGGACGCGGGGACCGTGAGCGAAGCCGACCTGCGCAGCTGGCGAACCATTCCGGTCGGCCTCGCCGGCGGCTGGCGCCACGCGCCGCCAGCTCACGGAAAGGTGTCGAGCCTCATTCGCGGACTGTGCGAATTCGCGGCTCGATCTGACATCCGGCCGCTGACACGAGCCGTGCTCACGCACCTGGAGTTCGTCACCATCCACCCATTCCTGGACGGGAACGGCCGCCTCGGGCGCCTGCTAATGAACTATGCCCTGCTCGAGGCGGGCTACCCGTGGGTGACCATCCGGTCGGACGAAAAGCACCCCTACTTTCAAGCGCTCGAGCGCGCGCAGGTAGACGGCGAGGTCGAGCCGCTCGGAGTATTCCTCGCATCGCACATCCGGCAGGCGGCGGACGCCGCGACGAGCAAAGCACCCAAGGCCGGCCGACGCCGTTAGACTCGCGCAGGCCGCCCGCAGCGCGGGCCCTCGTGACGTCGGCCATGAGCCGTCAGAAGACACGGCGCGCTGCGGATCGTCCTCGACACCGGTGTTTCTGCCGGCGTTGGTCGCCCTGCACCGGATCAGTACTGCACCACCGTCGCGAACGGATACCCGGGCAACCGCTCGCGCCCGTCGAGGAAGGTCAGCTCGGTGAGCACGGTAATCCCGCACACTTCCCCGCCGAGTCGCTCCACCAGTCGCGCAACAGCGGCGGCAGTGCCGCCCGTGGCGAGCACATCATCCACGATCAGCACGCGCGCACCGGTGTGCATCGCATCGACGTGCATCTCCAGCACATCGTCGCGGTACTCCAGCACATACGCTTCGCGCGCCGTCTTCCCCGGCAGCTTGCCCGGCTTCCGCGCGGGGGCGAACGACGCGCGCATCGCCAGCGCGATCGGCATGCCGAACAGGAAGCCGCGACTCTCGATGCCCACCACATGCGTGATGCGCGCATCGAGAAATGGTGCCGCCATTTCGTGCAGCACATCTGTCATGAGCGCGGGATCGGCAAGCACCGGCGTGATGTCCTTGAACACGATGCCGGGCGACGGAAAGTTGGGGACATCACGGATGGCCGCGCGCACGCGGTCGGCGACGGTTGGGCTCATCGTGCGAACTTACGCGTCGCGCATCGTGCGATCCACCCGGAACGGGCGCGTCAGCTCCGCGACATCGATTGCGCGTTCGTCGAGGACCTGCACGCCGACGTGTTCGACCAGCGCGCCCACGGGGCCTGCCTCGAGCGCGGCTTCCAGCGCCGCTAGGGTGTCGGGGGCGCCCGCAGCCATCACCGCCACCGATCCGTCACTCTCATTGCGCACCCATCCGGCGAGGCCGAGGGCGCGGGCCGTCTCACGCACGAACCACCGGAACCCGACGCCCTGCACACGCCCGACCACCCGGTATTGTCGGATGTCCAACGCCATTCCCATCCTCCCTCCGCGGCGGTCATGACTCGCCACCATAGCGTCTTGCGGCCCCGTTAGCCAATGGGCGAGCGACAGCGCAGGTCGCCAACGGCTTGACAGCGCGCGCGAACTGTTGAAGGCTACCAGTTGACGTTCGTGAGCGCCGATGCACTGCACGGGGGTTGCATGGCACCGTATGGGATCATGGTCGGGCTGGTGCTGGCGGTCGGCGCGCTCGCGGTCTCAAACGGCGCGCAGGCGCAGATGGCCGCGACCAGCACCAGCGTCGATGGGCTTGCGTACGACAGCCTGGCCAGGCGGCCGCTTGCGGGCGCGCTGATCAGCGTGGCCGGCATGGGGCGCAGCGTCACCAGCGACGCCAAGGGGCGCTTCCGAATGGACAGTGTGCCGGTGGGCACGCAGACGTTCATGCTGCAGCATCCCGCCTTCGACAGCATCGGCTTGTCGGGATCTACGCAACGCGTGGTTGTGCAGGCCAAAGGCAAGCGTGTGGTGCTGGCCCTGCCGTCGTTCGAGCGGCTGTGGCGGGCCGCCTGTGGCGAGGCCCCCATGGCCGCCGACAGCGGCCTGGTCTATGGCACCGTTCGCGATGCCGCCACGCAGGAAGGCGTCGCGCATATCGCCATTGATGCGTCGTGGATCGACCTCATCGGCGGCGGCGCGTCGCTTGCCGAAATCGCACAGCGACGGTGGCATCGGTCCTCGCTCACCGACGACCGAGGCGAGTTCGCCGTTTGTGGTGTGCCGCTTTCCACGCCGCTGTCACTCAGCGCCACGCGCGACTCCCTCGATGTGACGGCCATCGACCTTCCCGCAAGCCGCGCGCGCGTTCAACGGCGGGATCTGCTTATCGCGCGCGCCGTTGCGTCGAGCGGGCGGAGCGGGATGCCTGATAGTGTCGGAGCCGCCGTGGTTTCGCACGATGCGGATACCGCCAATGCATCGGCCGTTGTCATGGGCTTCATCGTCAACGAGGCGGGAGCGCCCCTGCCGAACGCGGTGGTGTCCGTGGACAGCCGCCCGGACCTGCTGGTCGGCGACGATGGACGGTTTGTCGTGCGAAATCTCTCCGGTGGAGCGAAGTGGGTATCGGTGCGGGCCATTGGACGACTGCCCTTCGATTCACTCGTCCATCTGCGCGAGGGAGACACCACCCGCCTGCTCGTTTCGCTGTCGCCGGTCGGGGTCCTGGAGGCAGTCAACGTCACAGCTACGCTCGTGTCGACGCGCGTACGCGGGTATGAGGATCGTAAGCGCAGTGGCTTCGGCGCATACCGTGATTCTTCGGACATCAAGTCCCATCCAACGATTCGCTCGCTGTTGCTGACCTTTCCCAGTGCCTCAGTGAAGGGTCGGCTGGAAAATCTGGCCTTCAACACGGGGACCGGCGCGCAGTGCTCCGCAAAGTATGAACAAGTCGATTTCCGACTCGACGGAATGCCGATAACCACTGACGCGCTGGAGACGTTGGACATACAGAGCGTCGCGGCCATCGAGGTGTACTCGAGGGCCACCAAGATCCCGGCTGAACTCGCAGGGTCCATCAAGTTTCGGTGTGCTGTTCTCATCTGGACCAAGCAAGGATTCGGACGGTAGATCGCTGTTCCGTCAGCGTCGCGCGCTGAGCAGCGCCGAAAGGGCGGCCGCGAGGGCTGCCGCTTCGCCCATCTCCGGCGAGAAGCCCGGCAACTGGATCTCACCGCTGCGCACGCGCTGGGCCAGGGCCTCCAGCGCTTGCGCCGCCGTCTCGGGGTGGCTGGACCGTTCGGTGTCGCGTTGCTCGCGGGCGGCCCAATGCGCTCCGTGCTCATCCGACGCTGGCGGCGTCTTGACCGGCATGATGTTCATGTCGTCATCGCCCCACATCGGCAGCGGCGGCGTGATTGCCACCGGCGGTTCGATCTCCCGATCGACATGGGACACCGCGGCATCGTGTCGCTCGAGGTCGTCGCCGATCGCGCGCATCGCTTCGCCCGCTTCCTCCAGCGGCCACTCCTCGGCCGTTGGCACGACGTCGTCCGGTACGACGACATCCTGCACCACGGTCCCCTGCTCTGCTTCGACGGCCTCGACTTCCTTCACCACGGGCGGTTCGTACGCCTCGACGTCCTCGACGACTGCCGCGTCGGGCGGAGCCGTATCCAGGAAAGCGTCGATCCACGGCAATGCCACCGCCGGGCCCGCAGGCGTCTCGAAAGCCTCCACATGAACCGGGGTCGGCGCCGCGGCTACGGCCCCCGCCCCCGCCCCCGAGGCCGAGCGCCAGGGCGCCGGCACGAACGGCCCCACCGACGCGCGAATCGCATCGATCAGGACCGCATCGACCGCCTGGCGCTGTGGCACTGCTGGCCGCGCATAGGGACCTTCGTCGGCCGCTCGTGCCATCACGGGGTGATCGGCGCCGGCGGCGGGCTCGTGGCGATCGGGTTCAGCGGAGTAGCGAGTGGTCATGGCGCGCTCATGGCGTTGGCGGGCAATGCGCAGCGAAGATGCGCCGGGTATCGATCACGCGCAAACGTGTCGATCATGCGACGTCGCTAGGACGGCCAACCGCCCGCCCCAATCAAAGGGACGAAGCGAACCGGGCAAATGTCACGGCGCTCGAACGTGTCACCACGCCGGACGAGCAGGGTCAGCATCTGCTCCTCGCGATCGCCGAGCGGAATGAGCAGACGCCCGCCCTCGGCCAGTTGTGCCTCGAGCGCTGGCGGGACCGCCGGGGCGCCGGCACTCACCACGATCGCGTCGTAGGGCGCGTACTCGCGCCAGCCCAGCGTGCCGTCGCCCAGCAGCAGCGACACGTTGCGGATCGGCACCTGCGTGATCATCGCGCGGGCCTTGTCCAGCAATGCCGGATAGCGCTCGATCGAAAACACCTGCGCGGCCAGCTCGGCCAGCAACGCGGTCTGGTACGCCGACCCGGTCCCGATCTCGAGCACGCGCTCGCGACCGGTGAGCATGAGCTGTTCGAGCGCGCGCGCATGCACGTAGGGCTGCGAAATCGTCTGGCTGCTCCCGATCGGGAGCGCACTGTCCTCGTACGAGCGGTGTCGCACGCTCGCCGGCACGAACAAGTGTCGCGGCACTTGGTCGATGGCACGCAGCACGGCAAGGTCCTTGATCCCCTTGTCCTGCAGCGTCTCGACGAGGCGCCGGCGCGCGCCGCGGAACTCGGGCTCTACGGGGTTTGCCACCAGTCCGTCGCGGTGTCGAGGACAGCACGGTGCGTCAGGTCGAGGTGCAGCGGCGACACCGAAACGTACCCGTCGCGTACGGCGCGGAAGTCGGAGTCGTCGGGGCCGCTCCACTCCACCGAGCCGCCACCGATCCACAGGATTTCGCGCCCCCACGGGTCCTTCATGCGCGTGATGGAATCGCTGAAGACGCGTCGTCCAAGCCGGGTGAGCCGAATGCCCTTCACATCGTTACCGGCAACCGGCGGCAGGTTCACGTTGAGCAGCGTGTCACGCGGCATGGCCGGCAACGCAATCAGCTTGCGCAGCAGTGCCGTGAGCAGGTCGACCTGCGTTTCCAGCAGCGCGTCAGCGCGCAGCACACTGCCGGCGAACGACACGGCCACGCTCGGAATGCCAAGCGCCAGCCCCTCCATCGCGGCGGCCACGGTGCCGGAATACAGGACGTCCTCGCCCAT
>CAZPON010000201.1:0-6442 GCA_964588045.1 uncultured Gemmatimonas sp. | reverse complement strand
CTCGTTGGCCCGCCACTCTTCCCTCAACCGTTCGGTTGCTCAACCCTCCGGCAGTTCCCCCTCATGGCCAACTGAACAAGCTCCCCGGCACCGTCCGCTCCCGGCCCCTCGTCACATCCCGCGGCTCGTTCCAGAACCCGCGCGTGCGATCCTCGTTGGTCAGCCGCAGTTCGAAATGCCCGTTCGGATCCCCACCCACCGGCAACGCAAAGTCCAGCCGCCACAGCCGTCGTGATCGGGGCGGCAGCGCGCCCAGCAGCGAAACGCCCACGGCGCCGCGCCACGGGGTCGTCACCGAGTACGGCACGCTCGGCTCTCCCCACATCTTTCCCGCCTGCGCGAATCCGGCAAGGCCGAAGTCGCCGACGTTCACGCGCGATGGCACCACCAGCCGCTGCTCGGCGCGCAACACCACGCGCCTGGCGCCGGCATCGGTGGAGCTGCGATGCGACAGCAGCCCGCCATCGATGTCGGTGAACGACAGTTGGAAGGGGCGCTGCATGTCGCGACCGGAACTCCCTTCCGCCGACAGGAGTGTCAACTGTCGAACGGCCGGACGGAAGTACCACGCGAGACGGCCGCTCACGACGTGATTGTCCCATGAGCGCGCAGCACGGTCGTTGCGCGCCTCACTCTGGATCTGGGTCGCCAGGAAGGACGTCGGTCCGCCGAAACCGGCATAGATGCCGCCCGCCATGAACCGATCGTTGTCGCGTGCGTTGCCGACGACGAGCGACGTCCCGAACGCCGCGCTCACCTGCAGGCCGACGCGAACGTCCTGCGTGCCGGTCAGCGCGTCGAAGCCCTGCACCCGCACGAACCGCAGCAAGCGGTATCCCAGCAGCGCGTTGGCGCGCACCACGTTCTGCGCGCTGTAGGTGACGCCGAGCGGATCCCCGGTGTCCGGCTCGAATCCGTCGCGGCCGATCACCACCGTGTTCGAATCGAACGCCTGGCGCAGTTGCGTCAGCGAGAAACCGAGCAACCGGAGATGGCGAATCGAGCCGATGCGGCCGACGCCACCCACGACGGCACTCTGGCGGGTGACATTCAGCGCATTGGGCGGGTCGTCAGGACGCGTGAAGCTCACGAAGTTGCGCTCACCGTCCGTCGATCCGATAAACGCACCGCGCTGCAGGTCGGTGTAGTACGGACGCACGACTTCCCCGCGCATCACCTGGCCGTGCTGAAGGCGACGAGCCATGAGGTGAAGTTCGTTGCGACCGGCGAACTGGTAGTCCTCGATCTCCACGCCCAGCACGTCGTTGTAGGCGAGCCCGTCCCGCCAGTCGACCGCCGCAAACCGCGCCTGGCCCATCAGGTTGGATTCACCGAGGCGCAGGCCGCGAAACATCGGTGACACCATGCTCACCGTCGGCTCGATCAGCAGGCTGACTTCGTCGCGCGTCTCGATTTCCAGCAGCACGCCGCCGGCTTCGTCGTCGTACACCCGGATGCGGGCGTCCACCAGGAACGGTTGCGCGCGCAGGATGCGCTCCGACTCCGCCCGACGGATCTGGTTACAGACGTCGCCCTCCTTCAGCAGGAGGTAGCCGCGGATCACGTCGTCTTTCGTGTTGGCATGCAGCGCACGCGCCCACTGGCGAATGAACTCCAGTCGCTGTGGCAACCGCTCCGTGAACGGAGGCTGCGTGATGATCACGACGCTGCTGATCTTCTGGCCCGCACATCCCGTCACCGGCCGGATACCGCGGCTCGACACCGGCGGCTGCCTGGCGGCGTCCGTTCGATTCCCCTGTGCGCACAGTGTGCCGATCGGGATCGCGACGGCTCCAATGGCGGCCGCGAACCACCGCATCACTTGCCCATGCGACGCTTCAGATCCGCCAGTCGCGATTCCGCATCGGCTTCCTTTTCGGCGCGCGTACGCCGCTGTGGTGGCACGCCCTGCGCATCGGGCAGGGGGTCGTCGGCCAGCAACGCATCGACTTCACGCCGCGCGTCCATATCGGCCGTGGTCCCGCCCGGCGCCACACCGGCCATCGCCAGGCGCAACTGCGCCGACATGTCGTCGTATTCGCGCTCGACCATCGCGACTTCCTGCTGCTGCACCATGAGCTTGGCCTCGAGCACCGCGATGCGCTCGGTGTGCTGCGCCGCAAATCGCTCGGCGATGGCCACCGTCTCGGCGTCGGCGATCTGGGCGGCCTGCCCCTGGCGTCGACGCACCGTTTCGAGCGCAGCGCGTTCGGTCGCCAGTCGCGACTCCGTCGCCTGCACGCCCTCCTTCAGCTCCCTGATGCCGAGCTTCGCGTGCACGAGCGCGTCGCGCATCGCCGACGTGACGCGTCGCCGCTCGTCCGGCGCCAGTCGGTCGGTGAGCCCGTTCAGGGTGTCGCGGATCTGTTCGAACATCAGGCAAAACTCGCCGGGCGAAGGACGAGGGGCAACTGCCCGATGGCTCACTGCCGCCAGCGGCCCTCGTCGCGCACCTGGCGCATCAGCCGTTCGGGTGTGTGCACGTGCGGGAACAGCAGCCGGTCACTCACCTGGTTGAGCGCACGACGCAGGCGCGGAAAGCGCTCCGCCGCCGCATCGAACAGCGGCGCGAGGCCGTGCTCGCCCGCCATCCGGTGGTCGGCGGCAAGCCGGAATCCCCGCGTACCCATCGCCTCGAAGTAGTCCATGTCCGGACCACCGCGCCGCCAGTGCTGTTGCTCGATGTGATCGGGAAACAGGCCGCTCAGCCACAGGGCGTAGTTCCCCAGGTGCGCGCGCGCGAGAAAGCTGCGGGACGCGTCGTCGCCCTCGATCGCATCGCCAAGCGAGGCCAGTGTCTGGTAGCTCTCGTCGTCATGGTCGGCAATGCGGGAGGCGCGTTGACGCACGCCGAAGTGCAGGAGAATCGAGGCGACATAGTCGGCCATCACCCGCTCGTCCTCGCCCGCCGCGCGCAGCGCATGGCGCACGACGACGTAGCTGAAAAGCGGCAGGGAGGCATGCGCGCCCTGGCGGGAATCCAGCAACCCCTCGAGCAGTTGCGGGTCATCCAGCAGCGGATCCAGGCCAGCGTCGGCCAGACGTGCCTCGGCGTCGTCGAGGGCACGTCCGGAACCACGCCCCACCAGCCTGACTGCGAGCTGTGCATCGTCCCGGCCAAGGCGGGCCCTGACGTTCGCGAGAATCATGAGCGTCTCCCTTGATTCCTCCCGTACACCGATCACCCCCACAAGGCGCCTGAGGGGGCCCCTTCCTGTTATTATCGGACGCACGACTCGCGTCGATGATTTTTTCGTCCCGGACACAGACCCTCGCCCGCCCCCGTTGCTCTACCTCGCCATCCCTGCGCACAATGAGGTCGCCACCATCGGCGTCCTGCTTTGGCGCCTTCGCACGGTCCTCGCCGAGTTCCCGCGCGAGTATGAGGTGGTGGTCTACGACGACGCCAGCACCGACGAAACGGCGGCCGTCGCCGAGCAATACGTCCACGCCATGCCGGTCACCGTGCTGCGCGGCGCCGCGCCCGTGGGGTACGCCGGGGCGGTCAACGCCCTGGTGCGGCATATCGCGGCGCACACGCGGTATCCGCGTCGCGACGCCATGCTGCTGCTGCAGGGCGACTTCACCGATCCGCCCGGCATCGTGCCTGAGTTTGCGCGACGGTTCGAGGGCGGCGCCGACCTGGTCGTGGGCGAGCGCACCGCCGTCGTGGACGCCCCGCCGCCGGTGCGTCGCCTGTTCTCCGCCGCCGGATGGGCGCTGCGTCCGTTCGTGCGGGTGGAAGGCGTGCGTGACCTCACCGGTTCGATGCGGCTGATGCGCATCTCCGCGCTGCGCGACCTGCTGCGCACCGTGGGGGACGACGCGGTCTGCACGGGTGACTCGTGGACCGCGAATGCCGACCTGCTGTTGCGCCTCGTACCGCATGCGCGCCGGGTCGAGTCGGTACCCGTCGAGCCGACGTACGGGGTGCGCACGCGCGACACCCGTCGCGTCACCGTACGCGATACGCTCGCGGCGTTGCGCTGGGGATGGCGCGCACGCGGCCGACGCGCGGTGCCCACGTCGGCACCGGAGACAGGCAGCGAGCCCGCCGGACGCACGGCGCGACCGGCCGGGTCACCACGCCGTCGCGATGACACGGAGGTGACGGCCGATCGGCTGCGCGAGCGTTCGCGCGACCGTGAACGGCTGCGCGGTGACACCGACGGCGCTCCGGCAAAGCGCGATGGCCGCCCCGAGCGTGGCCGTCGTGACAGTGCCCGCGCGGCGCAAACTGACGCCGCACGCGACGAGCGACGCGAGCAGAAACGCACGGAGAAACGCCCCGAGAAACGCGAGGAAAAGCGCGAGGTGCGGGCCACCGAGCCCCGCGCACCGCGTCCGCCCCGTCCGCCGCGTGAGGAGCGGCCGGCCCGCCGCGGACGCAGTGCGCCGCTTGGCGCCGACGCGGACATCGTCCTCGAGGACCCGTTCGCCGCACCCTCACCACGCGCCGCAGCCGCACCGCTCCTGCCGGCGTTGCCGCCGGACGAACCGGCACGCGCCGAGGTGCCGCACGACCAGCCACGCATCGATGAACCGGCCCGTGACAACGCTGGTCTCGACCATGCAGCCGACGACGACACAGCCGACGCAACCGACGCCGCTGATGACGCCGCGATCGGAAGCGATGCGGGCGATGACAGCTCGCCGGAGGCGCGTGAGCGTCGGCGGCGGCGCAATCGCCGGTCGCGCCGGCGCAAGTCGAAACAGCGCGGCGACGGCAATGACACCGCCCCGGAGAACGCGGCCGGTGACGATTTGACCGACGACGGCAGCAGTCCATACCGCAGCGACACCTCAGCGCCCGACGACAGCGCAGGCGACAACGACGGCGACGACGAGCGCGACAGCGACGATGCGGAGCCAGGTTCGGCGGAGGCCGACGACGGCATGGGCGACAACCTTGATCGCGCCGCACGGGCCCGACGCCGCGGACGGCGGGGGCGTCGCGGCGGATCCCGGCGTTCGCGCGGGCGCAACAGTGCCGCACCCGACGCACCCTCCCCTGGCGGCGAAGGTGAAGGTCCCCCGACGCCGCCGTCTGCGCCGGACGACGCCGCGTGAGCAGCGAACCGTCGGGACCGAACGGTTCCACGCCGATGGTCTACCGCGAGGCCGACCTCACCGGCGTTCGGACCATTCCCATCCAGGCGCGACCCAACAAGGTGCGCGCCGAGGAGTTCGCCGCACCGCCGGGTGATGACAGCGCCTCGCGCACCATGGGCGCCTTCCTCGCGTCACTCCCCGATATCCTGGTGGCGCGCGACTTCCTGGCCGTGGTCGACGCCATCGTCGCCGCCCGCCAGCGCGATCGCGGCGTCCTGCTCATGCTCGGCGGACATGTGGTCAAGACCGGGCTGGCCCGCGTGCTCATCGACCTCGTCGCCCGTGGCGTGGTCACGCACGTCGCCATGAACGGCTCCGCCGCGATTCACGATTACGAGATTGCGCGCTTCGGCGGCACGTCCGAGGACGTTGCGGTTGGATTGCGCGATGGCACGTTCGGCATGGCCGAGGAAACCGGTCGCGGACTCAACGCTGCGTTCACCGCAGGCATGGCCAATGGCTGGGGCATGGGGGAAGCGGTCGCCCGTGACCTGGCCGCGCACGAACCGCTGCTGCACCCCGAGCTCTCCCTCACCTACCAGTGCTGGCGGCACGGCGTGCCCGCCACCATTCACGCCGCCCTCGGCGCCGAAATCGTGCACCAGCACCCGGCGGCGAATGGCGCAGCCATCGGCGACACCAGCCACCGCGATTTTCGCCGGCTGGCCGCGTCCATCGACACCCTGCACGATGGCGGCGTGGTACTCAATGTGGGCAGCGCCGTGATCATGCCCGAAGTGTTCCTGAAGGCGCTCACGATTGCCCGTAACCTGGGCGAGGGACGGCCCACCGGGTTCGTCACCTGCGACCTGGACATGCAGCGGCACTACCGGCCGCGCATGAACGTGGTGCGTCGCCCCACGCAGGACAGCGGAAAGGGCTACGAGATCACCGGACACCATGAGATCATGGTGCCGCTGCTGGCGTGGGCGATCGCCGACCGGATGGGAACGACGTCAGCCCGTTAGTGAGGCAAGCCCGTCCTGAAACGGCAACAGCTCACCTACGCCGTTCGTTGCGCGGTCACGGCCGTTTCACGAGGGCGGCAACGTCACCACCGTGGCGCGTGAAGTGCTTCAGGTTCCACGTATACAGTGCATCGACCCTCGCCTGCACGGCGCATCGCGACAGGAGCGCGTCGTAGATACCACCGCCCACGACACCGCTCGCCGCCGCCGACGTGATCGCCGCCAGATGGTCGTCCACGGACAGCGACACGATCGCGAGACGCTCGCGCACATCCGTCAGGAACAACAACGCCTCTTCGGGACTCACCCGGTCCTTTCCAGGCATGCCGGTCAGCACCGCATAGACCTCCGCCAGACAATGC
>CAZPON010000200.1:0-6460 GCA_964588045.1 uncultured Gemmatimonas sp. | reverse complement strand
GCGCTGACGATGGAGATCTCCAACGAAATGCGCTGGTACGCCGGCAACAACAGGCACGCCATCAAGCTCACCACCAATCTGCGCAAGGAAGGGTTCAAGGCGGACCAGAGCCAGAACCTTTTCGGGACGTTCGTGTTCAACTCGCTCGACGACCTGGACAACGGGCGCCCCGCGTCGTTCAATCGCACGACGTTCGCCCCGGTGCAAACGGGCGACCAGCTCACGGGCGCGATATCGCTGGGTGATTTCTGGCGCCCGTCGTCGGACTTCCAGGTGCAGTACGGACTGCGCCTCGACGGCAATCACTTCCTCACGACGCCCCTGGCCAATCCGCTGCTGAAGCAGAAGCTCGGCCTCGAGAACAATGTCGTGCCCGACCGGTTCTATCTCAGTCCGCGCCTTGGCTTCACATGGATTTACGGGGACGCGCCGACCGTGGCGTTCATTCCCGGGGCCGCACGCCCACCGCGCGCGCTCATTCAGGGCGGCGTGGGCGCGTTTCAGAATGTGCGCGGTTCCGACCTGATCGCAACCGCGGTGAACAACACCGGTCTTCCTGGGTCCACGCAGCAGATCCTGTGTGTCGGGCCCGCGGCGCCGGTACCGGTGTGGTCCGACTACGCTGCGGATGCATCGACGATTCCCACCACCTGCGCTGACGGCTCGGACGGCACCGTGTTCGGCACCAGCAATCCCAACATCACGCTGTTCGATCCTGCCTTTCACCAGTCGCGGGTGTGGCGCTCCAACCTGAACTGGAGCGGGCCGGTGATGGACAATCGCTTCGCGCTCGGCCTGTCGGCGGTCTACTCGCTCAATCTCAACCAGCAGAACACGGTCGATCGCAATTTCCACGGGACGCAGCGTTTCTCGCTGGACAACGAAGGAGGGCGCCCGATTTACGCGAACGTGGCGGCCATCGATCCGCGCTCGGGTGCCGTGGCCATCGAAGATACACGCGTCGCCACCGACTTCCTGCGGGTGTCGGAGAATCGGTCCGACCTGCGCTCGCAGGCAACGCAGTTTCTCGTCACGTTGCGCCCGATCACGGCGAATCCGCGACTGCGCTGGAACCTGTCGTATCAACTGATGGCGCTGCGCGATCAGTTCCGCGGTTTCACGAGCACCGTCGGTAATCCGTACGACACACAGTGGGGCCGGACCCTGCAGCCGGGTCGCCACCAGATCGGCCTGGGCTTCAGCGACTTTCCCATTGCCGACGTCGTGTACGTGACCTGGAACCTGGCGTTCATCTCGGGCATGCCGTTCACGCCCACCATTCAGGGCGACGTGAACGGCGACGGCGTTGGCTTCAATGATCGTGCGTTCGTATTCGACCCGGCCACAATCGACAATCCGGTGCTGGCCGAGGAACTGCGCACGTACCTCGCGACCGGTGCGGCGGCGGGACGCAACTGTCTCAACAACCAGCTCGGCCAGTTGGCGTCGCGCGGCAGTTGCCGTGCGCCGTGGAACGCCAACGCCAGCCTCAGTTTCCGCTTCAACCCGCAGAAGATCGGCTTGCCGAAACGCACGAGCGTGACGTTCACGCTGGCCAACCCGATGGGCCTCGCCGATCTCATGTTGCATGGCCAGGACATTCGCGGTTGGGGCCAGAACATCATGCCCGACCAGGCGCTGTTTTTCGTGCGCGGCTTCGACCCGGTCACCAGGCGCTACAAGTACGAGGCCAACCAGCGTTTCGGCAGCACGCGTCCCACCGAGTCCACGCAGCGCGCGCTGCCCATGATCAGCCTGCGCGTGCAGATGGACATCGGGGTGCCGCGTGAACGGCAGGTGTTGACGCAGCGCCTGGACATGGGGCGCACCCGCCCGGGCACGAGGACCACGGCGCCCGTGCTCAAGTCGCTGGGCAGCAGCACCATCCCCAATCCGATGATGCTGATCCTGCAGCAGCAGGACTCGCTCAAGCTCACGCGCAAACAGGCCGACAGCTTGGCTGCGCTGAGCCGCGCGTTCACGCAGAAGGCCGACGCGCTCTGGTCGCCGGTCGCCAAGTCGCTTGAAGCCGTGCCCAACGAGTACAACAGGGGGCAGGCGTACGACCAGTACGTGACGGCGCGTGAACAGACGGTGGACTACCTGATGACGCTGGTCCCGCATGTGAACAAGCTGCTCACCAAGGAGCAGAAGCGAAAACTGCCGCTGCAGATCCTGAATTTCCTCGACATGCGCGTACTCAAGTTCCTGCGTTCGTCCAGCGCCGGTGTCGAGACCACCCCGTTTATCATTCGTTGACGCAGGAGGGCACACCCGTGGCACACTCGTTCACTTCCCACTTTCTCTTCCCGGATCTGCGCATGCGCAAGACACTCTTCTCGTTGTGCACACTGGGCGCGTTGGTCACCGCTGTTCCGGCGCAGGCACAGCAAGCCGTTCCCGTGCGGGAGTTGTCGGAGGTGGATGCCAAGTCCTCCGGGCACTTCGGCGCCATCTTCAACCTGCGGCAGTTGCCGAACGGGAAGGTGCTGATCAACGACGCCGTCCGTCGTCAGGTGGTGATGCTCGACGACAAGCTGTCCAATCCGAGCGTCGTGATCGACTCGGTGTCCGAGGGCGGCAACAGCTACGGCCCGCGCGCCGCGCCGCTGATTCCGTATCTGTCGGACTCGACGCTGTTTGTCGACGGCACGTCGCTGTCGCTGCTGGTCATCGATCCGTTCGGCAAGGTGGCGCACGTGATGTCGGCGCCAAAGCCCCAGGACCTGCGCTTCCTCGCTGGTGGTGCCAGTGGTATTGATGGTGCGGGCAATCTCGTGTATCGGGGCGCCATGGTGGTGCAAGCGGGGCGTGGGGCTGGACCAGCACCCGCAGCCGGGAACATGCCACCGATCGCGGTGCAGCCGCCCGACTCGGCGCCGATCCTGCGTGCCAACTTCGACACGCGCACGGTGGATACGATCGGTCGGGTGAAGATCCAGAGCGGCACGCGCGTGAGCGTGACACCGGGCGCCGATGGCAAGATGCAGATGAAGATGACCGTCAATCCGTTGATGACGGTCGACGATTGGGCCGTACTGTCCGATGGCTCGATTGCGTTCGTGCGCGGCCACGACTACCACATCGACTGGATTCGCCCCGATGGCTCCACGTATGCCTCGGGCAAGCTGCCGTTCGACTGGAAGCGACTCACTGACGACGACAAGCAGAAGCTGATCGACTCCGCACGCACCGACGCCGACAAGCGGGCGGCGGATGCGAAGGCGAATGCTGGCAGGCCGGGCGCGGCAGGTTCAGAGATGGAGCGCGTGGCCGCGACGATGGGCATGGGCGGCGCCGTGGCCGCCGGTGGGGGCGGGGGCGGGATGCAGGTGATGGTGCGCGTTGACGGCGCAGCCATGGGCGGCGGCGGCGGTACGTTCACCGCAGCTCCCGGTGGCCCCGGCGGTCCGGGCGGTCCGGGTGGTTTCCAGATGGGCGCGCCCGTCATCGAGTATGTCCCGTTGAACGAAATCGCCGACTACTACCCGGCGATTCGTCCGGGCGCGGCGAAGGCCGATCTCGATGGCAACCTGTGGATCCTGCCGACCACGTCGGCGCAGGCGAAGAACGGCGAGCTGGTGTACGACGTGGTGAACAGCAAGGGCGAACTGTTTCAGCGTGTGCGCCTGCCGCTCGAGCGCTCGATTGCCGGATTCGGACGCAACGGGGTTGTGTACCTGATGTACCGCGATGGCACGACAGGATGGTACCTGGAGCGGACGCGGATTCTGCCAACGGCGCGCGCGACGAACTGACTGATCGAGGGCTGAGGTAGTCAGAGCCCAGCACTACCAAGGAAAGGCGCGCGTGGAGAGCCCAGCACCTGCACAGAATCGAGCTGACCGCTCGACTGGTGGCTCGGCTCTGTGCAGGTGCTGGGTTCTCCACGCGCGCCTTTCGTTGTGGTGCTGGGCTCTGGCTATTCGGCGGTTCCGCTACGAGCCCGGCTCAATCCGCGTGATCCCCGCAATCTTGTCGAAGTCCCGATCATAGCTGCAAATCGCTTCGCACCGCTCGTCCATCGCCACCGCCGCGTGCAGTGCGTCACGTGCCATCAGCGTGGGGTATCGGTCGAGCAACAGGCGCGCCTGGTCGAGGACGTCGCCGCTGATCGGCACGACACTCGGGAACAGTTGACGCGCGAGGTCGTAGACCTGCCGTCCGTCCTTCCATCGCTTGATAGTCCGATAGCGATGCAGGATTTCCTGCAGGGTCTCGGCGTCGATGGTGGCGGCCCCGTCACCACGCGCGACACGCTCCAGCCAGCGGATACTGGGCTGCTTGTGAGCATGCTCGGTCCCGGCCGCGTACATGATGATGTTGGCGTCCACGAGAATCATGCCATCGTCCTCGCGGTGCTCATGGCATCAGCGCGTCGGCATCAGGCACCGATTCGCGCTTCATCTCGCGCGGCGTCCCCACCGGCAGCGAAAGCTGCCCCAGCGCGGTCACCGCGGCCTCGCGTACCACGGGGTCGGCCACGCCGTACTGCGCGACGCATGCCTCGCGTACCAGTGTGCCAAGGCTGACACCCCGCCGCGCTGCCAGGTCGGTCAGTTGCCGATGCGTGTCCGGCGACAGCAGGATAGTGGTCTTCTTCGAAAGCTCCATATGCACCTCCATATGAGGAGGCTAGCAGCGTCAACAACAGATGTCCAGTGCCCTCACCCCTCGGCCGTCTCCGCCCTTTCCAGCACCGCCCTCGCCCGCAGTATTACCGGTTGATCCACCATCATCCCGTCCATCGCCACTGCTGCGCCCCCCGACGCGTTCGCTGCCGCCAGCACCCGGCGCGCCAGCGCCACCGCCGCCTCGCCCGGGTGCATCGCGGCGTGCACCACCGGCACCTGACGCGGATGAATGCACAGCTTGCCGCCGAAGCCCTGGCGTACGGCGCGCCGCGTGGCATTCGTCAGCGCGACATCGTCGCTGAGTGCAATCGTCACGCCGTCCACCGGCGCGGCCAGGCCTGCCAGTCGCGAAGCCAGCACGACGTGCGCGCGATACGGCGCGAGTTCCGTTTCATCGGCGTCGGCATCGATGCCCAGGTCGATCTGCACGTCGAGGCTGCCGAACACCAGTTGCTGCACGCCGCGCCGGGCACCGATGTCCGCGGCGTTGACGAGCCCGCGCGCCGTTTCGATCATTGGCCACAGGCCGACGTCGGGCAGTCCATCCAGGTCGCCCGGCTGTTCGCACTTGGGCAGCATCACCCCATGCACGCTGACATCGTGCACCATCGCCACGTCGTCAGCGTACCACGGCGTTGTGCGCGCATTGACACGCACCAGGCGCAGCGGACCTTCCGCGTTGCGGGCGGGATCCAGCCAGGTGTGCACGGCGTCTCGGGCCCTCGGCTTGTTGGCCGCGGGCACGGCGTCCTCGAGATCGAGCACGATGGCATCGGCGCCGCTGGCAGCGGCCTTGACGAAACGCTCGGGCCGATCGCCCGGAACGAACAGCAGCGTACGAATGGTCATCGCGAGTGCTCGCATTACGCGGAGAGGCGGGCGCCCTGATCAGCCGGGTGGCGTGTGCAAACCGGTGCGCCCATTGCATGTTCAAGCGTCAGCGCAGTGATGCCATCCAGTGGTCGTCGTGACATGCGATAAGACTAGGAGCCGAGAAGATGCAGCGCTACCAGATGTATATCGACGGGCAGTTTTCGGACGCCGGCACCGGCCAGTGGTTCGACAGTCACAATCCGTACACTGGCGAGGTCTGGGGGCAGATTGCGCGCGGCACCGCCGACGATGTGAACCGTGCGGTGCATGCGGCGCACACGGCGTTCTCCAGTGGACCGTGGCCGCAGTTCACCGCCAGTCAGCGCGGGGCGCTGCTGCGTCGCGTGGGTGACCTCATTGCACGCGACGCGCGCAAGCTGGCCGAGTTCGAGGTGCGCGACAACGGCAAGCTGATCGCCGAGATGGCGGCGCAGATGAACTACCTGCCGCAGTGGTACTACTACTACGGTGGTCTTGCCGACAAGATCGAAGGCGCGGTGATTCCGCTGGACAAGAAGGGTTACTTCAACTACACGCGCAACGAGCCGCTGGGTGTGGTGGCCGCCATTGCGCCGTGGAACTCGCCGCTGTTGCTGAGCTCCTGGAAGATTGCGCCGGCGCTTGCCGCCGGCTGCACCATCGTGCTCAAGCCCTCCGAGTTCACGTCGGCCTCGGCGCTGGAGTTCGTGAAGCTGTTCGAGGAAGCAGGATTCCCGCCCGGTGTCATGAATGTCGTGACCGGGTTCGGCAGTGATGTGGGCGCGCCGCTGGTTGAGCATCCGCTGGTGCGAAAGGTCGCATTCACCGGTTCGGACCACACGGGTCGCGTCATCAACCAGCTTGCGGCCAGGCACTTCAAGCACGTGAGCCTGGAGCTGGGCGGCAAGTCGGCCAACATCGTATTCGACGATGCCAACATCGACGATGCCGTGAACGGCGCCGTCGCCGGCATC
>CAZPON010000199.1:0-6509 GCA_964588045.1 uncultured Gemmatimonas sp. | reverse complement strand
CCCGGCGAGGATCGCCCGGGCGATCGCCAGCCGCTGGCGCTGCCCGCCCGACAGTCGCGTGCCGCGCTCGCCGAGATTGGTGTCCCACCCATCGGGCAGCGCCTGGATGAACGCCAGCGCGTTCGCGGCGCTCGCTGCGGCGTCGAGCTGCGCCTGCGTGGCTTCCACGCGACCGAAGGCGACATTGGCACGCACCGTGTCGTTGAACAGCACCGTATCCTGGCTCACGATGCCGGTCAGCGCCCGCAGCGCATCGAGGCGAATCTCCGACAGGTCCACGCCATCCATGGTGATGCGTCCACGCGTGGGCTCGATGAATCGCGGAATGAGGTCGACGAGCGTCGACTTGCCCGCGCCGCTCGCGCCCACCAGCGCCACGACTTCACCCTTGCGCGCCACAAGCGACACATCGCGCAGCGCCTCGGCGCCGCCGTCGTACGCGAACGTCACGCCTTCGAAGCGGATGTCCCGCTCGAAGCCTGGCGCGGTGATCGTGCCGCGATCGGACGCCGTTTCGGCCGGCGCATCGAGAATCTCGAAGATGCGTTCGGCGCTGGCCAGTGACTGCTGCGCCGCCGGCTGCACCTGCGACAACTGCTTGAGCGGCTGCAGCAGGCGCATCACCCAGATCAGGAACAGGATGAGTTCCGAGTCGCGCAGCGTGTGTTCCACCAGCACCAGGTGCGCGCCGAACCAGAGGATGGCCACGGCGGTGAACGCGCCCAGTGTTTCGGTGAGCGGCCCCGACAACAACGACAGCCGGCCAATGCGCACGTAGCCGCGCGCAAACGCCGCATTGCGCGTCATGAAGCGCTGCTGCTCGCGCGGCTCGGCCCCGTACGACTTGATGAGACGGACGCCGCTCACGACTTCCTGCACGAGGCTCGTGATTTCGCCCTGGTCGTTGCCCAGGCGGCGATAGCCCTTGCGCAGCTTGCGCAGCACCGGCTGCAGCGCGCCGATGGTGAGCGGCGCCACGACCAGCGCGGCCAGCGTCAGCTCCCACGACAGCGTGAGCATGCCCACGATCGTGGCGATCACCTGCGCAGCCGACCACATGGATCGCGTCACCAGCTCGGTGACGACGGCCTTCGCGTTCGTGGTGTCGTTGAGGATGCGCGAAATGACCTGCCCGACCTTGTTGCGCGTGAACCACGGCAGCGGAAGGCGCAGCATGTGGGCATACACGCGGTCACGCAGGTCGCGCACGACATACTCCTGCAACTGCACGCCGATCTGGCCGCTCATCCACACCAGCGCGTTCTTCACGAAGACCGCCACCATCATGACCATGATCACGTTGCGCAGCGACGCCATCTGGTTGCCGGGCACCATCAACGCGCCAATGGTGACCTGCAGGGCCGTGGCGATGAACGTGCCGTTCGCCGGCAGGATCTGGCTCTTGCCGAAGAGCGCGTCGAGAAACGGAATCAGCAGCGTGAACGAAAAGACGTCGGCCACGGCCGCCACGGCGTTGAGCACGACCACGCCCACCAGCTTGAGCCGATGCGGACGCACAATCGCCCACAGGCGGCTCCACAGGCCGCGCGCCTGCGGCATCACGCCGGCGTGTTCGCTCACGGCTTCGGTGTGAGCAGTGCCACCGGCAGGATGCACTCCTCGGGGGTGACACCGCCGTGCAGGAACGATCCGCGATAGCGGCTCTGATACTCGCGCAGCTTGGTGGGATACACGAAGAAGGTGTCGCCCGCGGCGAGCAGCGTGTTCTGGCCGGCACCGCGATGCGGCAGCCGCAGGTCGTCCGAGTTGGTGAACAGCAGGGCGTGCTCGGCGCGCTCGGCACGCAAGTCGTCACCGAACTTGTAGCGCAGGTTGGCCGTGGCGTCGCGCTTGGCAAAGACCGTCGTGGGCGTGTTGCAATGCAGCGCGCCGTGATCGCTGGTGATCACCACCGAGATCTTCCGGCGCGACGCTTCCTTGAGCAGCGTCAGCAGCGACGAGCGCTCGAACCACTGCTTGGTGAGCGCACGCAGGGCGATCTCGTCACGCGCAACCTCGAACAGGATCGTGGACTCGCTGCGGCCGTGGGTGAGCAGGTCCACGAAATTGAAGACGAAGGCGTGGATGCCCTCGCCGGCAATGGCGCCCGGCAGGTGCCGCTCGAGGTCGTCGCTGTCCGACGCCGTGGTGATCTTCTGGTAGCGCACGTTGGCCGCCACCTGCATCTCGGCCATGTGCGCCTGCAGCAGGTCCTTTTCGTGCGCGTTGAGCGTTTCGTCGTCGCGCTCCTTCCACCAGTCGGGGAAACGCGCCTGGATCTCGCCGGGAAACAGCCCGCTGAACAGCGCATTGCGCGCGTACGGCGTGGCGGTGGGCAGGATCGAGTAATAGTGCGTGGTCTCGACATCGAACAACGGCGCCAGCAGCGGCTCGAGCACGCGCCACTGGTCCTCGCGCAGGCAATCGACCACGATGAAGATCGCCTTCTTGTCGCGCTGCAGCACGGGCAGCACGAACTCGGTCACCACGTCCACCGACAGCGGCGGCCGGTCACCTTCGAGCTCGCGCAGCCAGCGCGGATACTCGGCGCGCATGAACGTGGCGAATTCCCGGTGCATGTCGGGATAGAGGCCGCGCAGCGACTCGTGCAGTCCCAGTTCGCCGGCGTCGGCCAGGCTCACGTCCCACTGCATGAGCTCCACGAAGCGCTCGATCCAGCCGCGCCAGTCGAGTCCGTGATAGCGCGCCGCCTCGATGGCGCGGAACCGCTCCACGAACGCGCGGGCCAGCGCCTGCGACCGGATCAGCGGACCTTCGAGGATGCGCGTGACGACCGTCAGCACCTGCCGCGGCGTGACCGGCTTCACCATGTAGTCACGCAGGTTCGCGCCAATCGCTTCCTTGAGCGTCGCGTCTTCCTCGCTCTTGGTGACCATCACCACCGGCATCGAGGACGCGAGTTCGCGGATGTCCTTGTAGGCATCGAGGCCGCGCGTGCCGGGCATCTGCTCGTCGAGGAGTACGAGATCATATGGCGTGCGCCGCAGCAACTCGAGCGCGTCGTCGGCATTGGTGGCCAGTGTGACGGCATACCCCTTGTCGCCGAGCAGGAGCCGGTGCGGCTCGAGCAGCTCGGCCTCGTCGTCGACCCAGAGAATGGTTTTTGCCGGCTGCGCCATGGAGCGGAAGCTACTACCTGGTCCTGGTACTCTGTACTGTCGTTCCACCCCGCCGTAGATTCGCCCCGTGATCTCCGAACCACTGCCCTTCAGCCTCGAACCGCTGGCGTTCCCGTTTCCCGCGCTGGCGGCCCTTGCCGGCCGCCTGCCGCTGGGTGGCGGACGTGAAGTGGCACTCGCCGCGATGCTCATTGCACGCCTTGCGCAGGGGCTGCACAGCCCGGACACCATCAACGTCACCGAACGCGTCGCGCGAGCCGCGTCGGCGAAGGTGTGGCTCGCGTCGCTGGCGCTGCCGGCCGCGACGCGTGTGCCGTTCGCGCGCTGCGTCGAGGCCACCGCCGGCTCGCCGCTGCAGGTGGCGGGCGCGCTGCGTGGACTGATCGCCGCCACCGCGCAGCATCTCGATGGCCCCGCGGTGCAGGAGCTCGAAAGACTCACCCGGCTGCTCGCCGCATAGTGCGCGGCGCATGAAGCGACCGACGTGACGCGCCTCGATATCTCCCCCCTGTCACGCGTCGTGGCGCGCGTGGACCGGTTGCGCGATGGCGAGGTGGACCCCTCGATCATTCCGACCGGATTCACGTCACTCGATCGGGTGATCGGTGGCGGCTTCCGTCGTGGTGACCTGGTCGTGATGGGCGGCGACGATGGCGTCGGGAGCTCGGCGCTGGCGCTGGCCATTGCCCTGCGCATCGAGCCCCTCACGCTGCTGCTGACCAGTGAAATGCTGCCGGAGCGCGCCTTCGAACGGGCCCTCGCGCTCAGTGCGCGCGTGTCGGTCGAGTCGCTGCGTCTTGGGGTCGTGAACGAAGAAGAACGCGTCCGCCTCGCCGCGGCGGCCGTGACGCTGCGCGATCGCTCGCCGGTCATTGATACGCTGCGCGATGGCGGTCTCGTGGACGTGCACGCCGCCACCGATGTGGAGCCCGCGCCCGCGGTCATCATCATCGACGGACTCGAAGCGCTGTTGCCGAAGGATCGCCCCGCGACGCAGCCGCGCGACGAGGCACTCGCCGCCGCCGTGCTGGGACTCAAGCGCCTCGCGCTCGCGCGAAACGCCGCCGTCCTGCTCCTCGCGCACCTGCCGGAGCTCGACCGCACGCGACACGACCTTCGCCCGCGCCTTTCCGACTTCGGCGCACGCGGCGCCGTTGGCACCCATGCCGACCTGGTCCTCGGCCTCTATCGGGAAGAGCTGTACGATGGGGACGTGGGCGTGGCCGGCGCCGCCGAGTTGCAGTTGCTCAAGCACCGCGATGGCCCGCTCGGATACGTCGACCTGTTCTTCTACTCCTCGTGGCTGCGGTTCGAGGACGTGCTGGAACAGTAGGACGCCCTACCCTTCGCCCCTCGTGATTCGGCATATTTCGCCCCGACGCCGACGCTTCGCCCGGCGCAGAACCGTTACGAGGTACGCATGGCTGGTCACAGCAAATGGAAGAACATCAGGAACGCGAAGGCCGCCACCGACAAGAAGCGCGGTGTCCTCTTCACGCGCCTGATCCGTGAAGTCACGATGGCCGCCAAGCTGGGTGGTGGCGATCCGTCGGCGAACCCGCGCCTGCGCACCGCCATCGACAACGCCAAGGCGGTGTCGATGCCCAAGGACAACATCGAGCGCGCGATCAAGAAGGGCACCGGCGAACTCGAAGGCGTCGATTACGTCGACGTGCTGTACGAGGCGTACGGACCGGGCGGCGTGGCCCTCATGATCCAGGCCGTCAGCGACAATCCGACGCGCACCGTCGCCGACGTGCGCCACAAGCTGTCGCGCAACAACGGCAACATGGGCTCGACCAACTCGGTCGCGTACCTCTTCGACCGCAAGGGCCAGATGACGGTCGATGCCGAGGGCGTGAACGAGGACGCGCTCATCGAGGCCGCGCTCGAGGCCGGCGCCGACGATGTCGTGCGTGAGGACGATGTGTTCGTCATCACGACCGAGCCGGGCGCGCTGCACGGCACCAAGGAAGGCCTCGAAGCGAAGAAGTACAAGGTCGCCGACGCCGAACTCGCCTGGGTGCCCAGAACGACGGTGAAGGTCGAGGGCGCGTCCGCCGAACAGTTGCTCAAGTTGCTCGATGCCCTCGAGGAACTGGACGACGTGCAGAAGGTGGACGCCAACTTCGAGATGGACGCGGACGCGATGGCGCAGGCGTAGGCGGTGGCGCGCGCGACGACGCGGCCGGGAACCTCGGCGGTCACCGCGCGTCCCATGCGCGTGCTTGGCATCGATCCGGGAACCGCCGTCACCGGGTACGGTGTCGTCGCCTACGACGGCCGTACGCCGACGCTCATCGAGTGCGGCGTGATCCGCACGCTGGCGAAGGAGCCGCTGCCATTGCGGCTGCATGACATCCATGCGGGTGTGACGGAGCTCATCGAACGTCACCGCCCCGATACGGTCGCGGTTGAAGACGTGTTCTACGCGCGCAACGTGCGCACGACCATCGTGCTCGGCCACGCGCGCGGCGTGATCCTGCTGGCGGCGCAGGAGGCCGGGCTCACCATTCACGAGTTTCCGCCGGCCGAGATCAAGAAGGCGATCACGGGCACCGGCGCCGCCACGAAGTTGCAGATGCAGTTCATGGTGGCGAAGCTGTTGCGTCTCAAGTCGGCGCCGCAGCCCAGCGATGCCGCCGACGGCGTCGCCGCCGCACTGTGCGCCTGTCTCGCACCGATGTTGCCCAGGCTGCCCGCGTTCCGCCTCCCGCTTCCCGCTTCCCGTCCCGCCAAGTGATCTCCCAAATCGCCGGAACGCTCGTTCATCGCGCACTCGATCGCGTCGAGATCATGACCGCCAGTGGCGTGGCGTATGAGTGCCACATCCCGTTGTCGGTGTTCGAGTCGCTGCCCGACGAAGGCCAGCCGGTGACGCTGTTCACACACCTGTCCGTCCGCGAGGATGCCTGGCAGTTGTACGGCTTCGACTCGGCCTACGAACGCAGCGTGTTCCAGCGATTGCTGGTGGCCAAGGGTGTCGGGCCCGCACTCGCACTGGGCATCCTGTCGTCGCTCACCGCCGAGCGTGTGGTGCGCGCCTTGCGCGAGAAGGACGTGCTCACGCTCATGCGCGTGCCGCGCGTGGGCCGCAAGAAGGCCGAGCAGATCATCCTCGACCTTGCGGACAAGATCGACGCCGTCGGGAATGCGCCGAGTGCAACCGGGGCCTCGGGGGCAAGCCCCGTGTCGGACGACGCCGTGCGCGCGCTGGTGGCGCTGGGCTATGCGCAGGCTGACGCCGATCGCGCCGTGCGATGGGTAGTCGAGGCGGGAAGCGGCGGTGACGTGAGCGTCGTCGTGCGCGCGGCGCTCGCCAAGCTCACGTCGAAGTAGGCGCTACGCCCGCGGGCTCAGCCCGTCCAC
>CAZPON010000198.1:558-6515 GCA_964588045.1 uncultured Gemmatimonas sp. | reverse complement strand
TCCGCGCCGCGTTCCACGAGCGCCTTCGCCGCGTCGAGCGCGGAAATCGATCCGGTCGAAAACCGCTACGGCGGAACGCCACTCGGCGGCGCGGCGCACTACCTCCAGCACGAAGTGATGGACCTCCTGGCGCCGCTCAGCCGCGATGTCTGGAACCTGACCTACAACGGATACCTGGATCGCCTGCGCGACGTGCTCGCTGAAAAGCCAGAGCGCGCGCGTGTGGACTGGGGTGAATGGTCACCGCTGCTTTGGCTGCCTCCGCACGACGAGGATCTCGCGCTCGAGACAGCGAAGCTGTTCGTGATGCACGGCGCCGATCCCCATCGCCGGGCGAAAAACGGCGCCACACCGCTGGCACGGGCTGGTGCGCTCGGTATGCCACGTCTGTCGGCCTATCTGCGGGACGTGCCAGCGTAACGGCGCGTCGCGCGCCACATTACGACCATGCCCTTCTTCCGAAAGTCACCGCTGTCGTCTCGCCTGTCCGAGGCGGACTCTCCGCCGATCCCGGCCGATCAGCTTCGTGCCGACATGGAAGCGCTCGAAGCCGATCTGGCCGAGTCGCAGCGAAACCTGGCCGAAGTCGAAGAACGGATGCGTGCAGCGGAAGCGCGCGCCATCGCGGCCGTTCATGCCGGTGATGATCCCGTGGCTCGTACGTGCCTGCTCGAGCACGAAGCGTACTCCGAAAAGGCCGCTGCGATCGCGGCCGACGTGAAGGTCATGCGCGCAATCCTCGACGAGTGTCACGAGTTCATCAACCGGCCCATATAGGTCAGGCCGCGCGCACGTCCGCGTGCTCGACGCGTTCGGTTGCTTCGTTCGGACGCTCACCGAGGAACTCGACCCATTGCGTCTTCATCATCGGATAGTGCTTCGCGGCCTCGACCGACTGCAGCCAGCACGCAATGGTTTCGTCGAAGCGCGTCTGCAGCTGCCCATTGGCGAGGTTGCCGTCGTCCGTGAACGCCTCGTGCGCCTGCGCGAGGGAGAACATGTCGGGATAGACGCGCGCGCCGAGGTGCTCGAGCGGGATGCGCAGCGACCAGAGTCCGCGATTGCCTCCAACCATCGAGGGCGACGCGGACATCAGCATCCCGTATCGCCGTGTGAAGGGTTGCGGCCGGAAACGCGACGTCCAGTCGATCACGTTCTTGAGGATGCCCGGCATGGACGCGTTGTATTCCGGTGAAACGAGCAGGAACGCATCGCTGCCAAGCAGCCGGTCCCGCAGGTGCACCGCACCCTCGGGCATGTGTCCTGCCTTGTCCTCGTCGCCGTCGTACGAGGGGCAATCGAAATCCGACATGGCAGCGCGATCCACCGACGCACCGTGCGCTTCGACGCTGCGCGCGGCAAGCGTGGCGAGGCGGTCGTTGAGTGAGCCCTCGCGCAGCGATGCGCTGAAGACGAGGACCTTCACCGCGAGATTGTCGTTCATGGTGTACTCCTTGCAATTTGGTGAAAGGTCGTGCTGGAATTGAGCCCAACGCCGGCTTCGACAGGCGCCGGGACACCTCGTATCTTATCGGCCTCACCACAGGGAGAGCCATATGAAGCGACGATTGCGCCTTGCCACGATGATGGTGTTCCTCGCGGCCACGTCCGCACTCGCACAGAACGCACCGCCCCCGACGCGCGCGACCTGGATGCCGGATACGCTCGGCGCAAACTTCCCCGTCACCGACACGCTCACCGGCAAGAGCGAGCCCACCGACTACGACTTCCTCGTTGGCACGTGGCGTTTCACGTTCCAGTCGCGGAATCGCGATGGCTCGTTCACAACGCCCTTCACCGGCCATTGGGTCTTCAGCAAGAAGCACACCGGCGGCCAGGGTGTGCTGATCGAAGATCACTTCCGGCCGGACGATGCGTCGTCGACGTGGGACGCCGGCACGTGGACGTATCGCGCCTACAACCCGGAGCGCAAGCTGTGGGAGATGCAGGGCATCAACACCAACCTCGGGTCCTGGCAGCCTGGGCTGATGTGGAGCGCCGGTGCCGACCGACTGCTGACCGAGTGGTACGGCCCGATGCTCGTTCGCTTCAAGTATTTCGCCATACAGCCCGACACGTTCCTGTGGCGTGCGGACGCCACCTTCGATCGCGGCACGACGTGGCTTCGGGACTACTGGACCATGGAGGTTCACCGCATCTCGCGGTGATCGCCCCACCTCTTCCCTGCATGACCAACATCCGCCGCCTGCCGAAGTGAATCGCCCTCATGATTTCGCGGCGACACGGTCTACCCTTCTCACCCTGGTGACGAAGGGAGCGTGTGCCATCCTGCTGCTGATGCTGGTCACGCCGCACGGCGCAGCGGGGAGAAGTGGCGCGAGTCGGGGCCAACCACACGTCCTGACCGACTCGATTCCCTTTGCGGCGGGCGAAACGGCGTCCTATCGCGTTGGCTGGGGAATTTTTGGTCGCGCTGGTGGCGCCACACTCGGCGTAACGCGGGACACGCTCAACGGCAGGAGCGTCTTGCACGCGGTGCTGTCGGTGCGAGGCGGTATTCCCGGTGCGCGCGTGACCGAGCGCCTGGAATCATGGATGGACCCGGCAACAGTCGCGTCCTATCGATCCCTGCAGCACACGCGCTATCCGGGCTTTTCGCGCGATCGCGTTCGCGCCTTCGATGCCGCCAACCTCCGATGGACCGGTCACACCAACTCGGTGCCGGATTCTGGCGCGCTACCGACGGCGCGCCCGATCGATGATTTGTCGGCGGTCTTCGTGGCGCGCGCGCTGCGTCTCACCGTAGGCGAGGACATCACGCTTCATGACTACTGGTGGCCGGCAAGCAATCCGATCGTCCTGAAGGTGCTGCGCCGCGAAACGGTGGAAGTGCCAGCGGGCAAGTACCAGACGACGGTCGTGCGTCCCATTGTCCGCACGAGCAGCCTGTTTGCCGAGAGCGGAGAAGCGGAGGTGTACATCTCGGACGGTCCCCGTCGCGAGGTGGTGATGCTGAGGGCGAAGCTGAAAGTCGGGACCCTGGTGCTTCGGCTGGAGAAGTATGCCGCAGGGCAATGACCGGTGATGGGGTCGCTTGTGCCGGGCACCGACGAGCCATAAGATCCGAAGCAGGGTCACGTGTGTGGCCTGCCTGACCTACCCCTCGATTATCGGATGTACTGGCAGCGGCTCACTGGCTTCGCCGATCGAACATCGTTGCTGATCGCCGCCATGCTGGCTTCGAGCGCGGTGGGCAGCGTGGCGCGAGCACAACCGCCGGCCAAGCCGCCGGTCAAAGCACCAGCCCCGGCGCCACCCAAGGGTCCGGAGTTCACCCGCCAGGGGGTGTTGATCGTCAACTTCGAGGCTCGCGCCGGAGCGGACGCCAGGCTGGGACGTCGCGCAGGCGGCGCCGTTCGGTCCCGCGTCGAGAAGATCAGCAACCGTCGCGATTCCGAGATCTTCGAGGGTGGCGCGATCGACAACCGCCTGCTCCGTGCCGGGTTCGACCCCGACGCGCCGTTCAGCGTGAGCACCGTGCGTGCGATGAGCAAGTTCCTGCGTGCGGACGAGTATTTCTCGGGGTGGGTTACCAACGGTCCGACCGGGCCGACGCTTGGCGGTGAACTCGTGATGACCCGCGATGAACGGCTGCGTCAGGTCATCGCACCGGTCGGCGCCCGCACGCTCGATTCGGCCGCCACACTGTTCGCGCGATCGATCGCCAGCGCGCGCCTGCAACTGGTCCCGGCCCGGCGTTGCGAGAACGCATTGCGCGACGGAGACGGTGCGAAAGCGCTCGCGGCCGCCACCGAAGGCGTGAGGGGATACCCGCGGTCGGTCATTGCCCGGACGTGCCTGATGTGGGCGCAGCGTTCCACGCGCGCGCCGGCAACGGACATCCTGCGCACCGCGCGCGAGATACTGGCCATCGATTCAACCAGCGTGCACGCGCTGGAGTCCGGCGCGATCGCACTCGACAGCCTGCGTCGTCGCGACGAGTCGGCCACGTACTGGTTGCGCCTTGCCGCGTCGGATACCAGCGACATCGAGCTGGCGGTGCGTGTCGCCTATTCCATGCTCGACGGGGGCAGCAGCGTGCGCGCCGAGCCGTTCATCACGCGCATGGCCGCGTCCTATCCGGATGACCTGCAGTTGCAGCAGCTCAAGTTTCGCAGCGCGTACGAGAACAAGAACTGGGCGTCGGCCATCGAGTCGGCCGAACTGCTCCTGTCACGCGACTCCATCACGCGAGCCGACTCGGCGTTCTATCTGCGCCTGGGGATCGCCTACCAGTCGCATCGCCAGCCGGTCAAGGCCGTCGAAGTACTCGCGCGCGGCGTCACGATGTTCCCGAAGGACGCGCGCCTGTATTCGCTCTACAGCCAGTATATCCGCAGCGAGGCCGACACGGTCATCCCGCGCGGGCTGGCGCTGTTTCCCAGGAGCGCCGAGCTCGTGGCCATGAACGCCAGGGAACTGCGCGCACGTGGCAAGGTGGAGGAGTCGCTCGAGTCCACGAAGCTGGCGCTCTCGCTGGATTCCACCATGCGTCAGGGACACATCCAGATTGCGCAACTCGAACTGCTGATGTCGCGGCCGGACAGCGCGCTCACGGCCTTGCATCGCGGGCTGGCGATCGGTGAGGACTCCACGCTGGTGGCACAGTTCGCACTGGGTGAAGGCAACACCCTGTTTCGCGCCGCGAACGCGTCGAGGACACTGACCGACTACCGCAACGCCTTCGCGTTCCTGGCATTCGCCGATTCGGTACGCTCCACCACCTCCGCGAGGTTCCTGATCGGCGCAACGGCGCTGGCGATCGCGCAGACGGTGATCACGGCGGCGGCGCAGACGCCGGACAAGGGCGTCGCGTGCACGCAGGTGCGCGAAGGGACGGAGCTCATTCCTGTTTCGCGCACGGGACTGGAGGCGGGACGGGAGATGTATACCGAACCGGCCCGACAGCAACTGGAATTCCTGGAGAAGCTGGATGCGTATGCACAGCAGCAAGTGCGGATGCTGTGCGAAGGGGCATCGGCACGGTGACCACAGGAGGGTGGCGCACCGTTCGCGCTGCTGCTCAGCGCAGCAGCGCCGCTGCGGTCCACAGCATCGGGGCCTGGCCATGCAGGTCACCCGTACGCGTGGGCCGCGCCACGTAGTAGCGATATTGCGCGTCGAGATCCGCGCCAACACCCTGCTCAGTCGCCGCCTTGCCGGTGCCCACGCATACGTGCTGCAGGTTGGCGTTGTCGTCGAGTTGCGCCACGAGGCCAATCCATGCGCGCCGGGCAGCAGGGCCATAGTCGTTCGCTGACAGCCATCCCTGCTTCACGCCGGTGATCATCGCGAACGCGAACATGGCGCTGCCCGAGCTTTCTTCCCACACTTCGGGACGGTCCACCAGTTGGCGCCACAGACCGCTCGGCGCCTGCGTGTGCAGCAACGTCGCCATCATCGTGCGGTACGACGACAGGATCGCCGCGCGCTGCGGATGATCGGCAGGGAGGACGCGCAGCACTTCCGTCATGCCGGCCGCGACCCAGCCATTGCCGCGGGCCCAGAAGAACGGTGAGCCGGGGCCGTGGTAGAAGAGTCCGTTGGGTTTCTGCAGGCTGTCGAGGTACACCGTCATCGTGCGCGCAATGCGATCGAGATAGACACCCTCGCCTGTCGCGCGAAACGCCTGCACCTGCAGCAGCGCCATCATGTACAGGTCGTCGGCCCAATAGCGGGCTTCGGAACTCATGCCGTCTGGCGAGGGCGTGGCCCACTGCCGGTCGGCAAACTGCTTGCCGAGCGCAAGGCGGGCCGGATCGTGACTGTGCCGATAGAGCTCGAACGGAATCGCACCGAAAATGCTGAAGTCGACATGCGACTCCGGCGAGATGCGCTTCTGCCCCTCGGGCGTGTCGAAGACGTCGAACTTGTGAATGAGACGCTGCTCGAGTTCGCCGTCGTGCAACAACGCCGCGACATCGAGCGCGCCGTAC
>CAZPON010000198.1:0-548 GCA_964588045.1 uncultured Gemmatimonas sp. | reverse complement strand
CGCTCGATGTCGCGGCGTTGTTGCACGACGGCGAACTCGAGCGCGCCGTACCATGTGGCCACCTCGGCGTAGTGCACGAAGCTGTCGTATCGGCCCGGCGCATTCACGGTGAAACCGAATGCGCGCCGATCCCAGTTGTCCGCCAGGCGCTTGCCCACCAGCCCGGGTGCGGTGCCGGTGGGCCAATCGCCGAAATGCGAAGCGAGAGCGGCAGCCGGTGCGTCCGACGACGGCCGACAGGAAGCCAGCAGCAGTGGGAGTACGGCGAGTGCGGTTACGCGCAGCCAGCGGGCAGGAATCATCGGGAAGGGGCGAGGGTCTGCCCAATGTAGCGCGCGGCCGCGTTGGCCAGCCACACCCCTTCCCGACGCGCCGGCTACGGCCGCGTCAGCGTGACGATGCGACCAAAGGTGGAGACCAGCGGCGGGCCGTACGTGAATTCCGCGGAACTCCAGGTGGTGCCGGCGGGCGGCGTCACCTGCACACGGAACCGCGACTGCGGCACGTTGCGGAAGATGACCGTCGATGCCAGCTCGCAGGTCATCTTC
>CAZPON010000197.1:1625-6541 GCA_964588045.1 uncultured Gemmatimonas sp. | reverse complement strand
CGGCAACCCTTTGGCCCCCACCGACGCCTAATTGCCGGCTTCGGCTCCATCGCGCGCCTCCCACGATCGCCAACCCTGCGATGTCCCACCCATGAGAATTCGTAGCGTCCTGCTTGTGGCAGTTGTGTTGTCCGGCCTGACCCAGGCCTGCAAGAAGAGCGCGGCCGGCACCGGAGATTCGGCCAACGCATCCGGCGCCGATTCGGCCGCCGCCACCACGGTGGCCGCGGACGAATCGGCGCCCGCCCAACTCGCGCTCCCGGTCACTGCCGACCCCGCCCGCGACGCCGACCTGATCCTGCGCGTCAACACCACCGGCCAGATCCGCTCCGACGCCGCCGTGAAGCTGCGCGCCGAAGTCGCCGGAACCGTGCTGGAGGTGCCGGTGCGACCCGGCGCGCGCGTCACCAAGGGACAGGTGCTCATGCGCCTCGATCCGTATCCGTTCGACCTCGCGGTGCGCGAAGCGCAAGCCGCCGCCGACCAGTCCGAGCAGAGCTACTACGAACTCTACCTCCCCGATTCGCTCGTCACCGGGCGCAGCCCGTCGCCGGAGCAGCGTCGCGCCCTCATGAACAAGACGGGTCTCATCGGCGCGCGACTCCGGGTCGAACGCGCCAGGTTCGAACAGTCACGCGCCGTCATCACCAGTCCGGTCGACGGCATGGTCGACGTCATCGATGTCTCTGCCGGCGAACGCATTGCCAGCGGGCAGCAACTGCTCACCGCCGTCGACACGCGCAACCTGCGCATCGAGGCGCAGGTGCTGGAGCACGACCTGCCGCTCATTCGCATCGGTGGCGAAGCCGTGATCACCTCGGCCGGTGCACCGGGACGCGCCATTCGTGGTCGCATCGAAGCGGTGCTGCCGCTGGTCGACTCCACCACGCGCGCCGGGCGCGCCATCGTGCGCGTGGAAGGCGACGGTTCGCTGCGCCCCGGCATGTACGCCGATGTGCAACTCGAGGCCACGCGCCTCACCAATCGCCGTCTCGTGCCGTCGCGCGCCGTCATCGAACGCGATGGGCGTCCGCTGGTGTTCGTGGTGAAGGACGGCCGCGCACAGTGGACGTACATCCTGCCGGGACGCAGCAACGGCGTCGACACCGAGGTGCTGCCCGATTCGGTCACCGGACAGATCCCGGTGAACCCGGGCGATGACGTGATCGTGGAAGGCCATCTCACGCTCACGCACGACGCACCGGTGCGGGTGCAGGCGCCGCGCGAGTTGCCGCCGGCCGATCCGTCGGTTCGCAGGCGCCCCAAGGCGTAAGGGACGCGCCCGGTGTCCATCGCAGCATTTGCGGTCCGTCGCCCGGTTGCGACGGTGGCGGCGGTATTGGCCGTCGTCCTCATGGGATCGGTGTCGCTGAGCCGGTTGCCGGTCTCGTTGCTTCCCGATGTGTCGTTGCCCGTGCTCACCATTCGCACGGTGTACACCGGCGCAGCCGCACCCGAAGTGTCGCGCTTCGTGGCCGAGCCCATCGAGGAAGCCATTGCCGCCACGCCGGGGCTGGTGGAATTGCGCTCGGTGAGCCGCAATGGTGAAGCCACCACCACTGCGCGCTTTGCGTGGGGCACCGACATGCGCGGCACGGTGCTCACCGTGCGCGAACGGCTCGATGCGGCGCGCGGCCAACTGCCCGAGCGCGCCGAACGGCCCACGCTGCTCACCAGCGATCCGGGTGAGCGTCCCATCGCCGTGCTGGCCATGAAAGCCGATGCGGCGAAAGGCGGTGGCGACTTGCGCAGTCTCGCGCGCACTGCCGCCGACGTGCACGCGCGTCGACTCGAGCAAATCGAAGGCGTGGCCAGCGTGGCCGTGGTCGGCGCACCGGAAGATCAGATCCGCGTCGATCTCGATCCCGATCGATTGCGCGCACTCGATCTCACGCCGGAAGATGTCGCTGCGGCCATTCGTTCACAGAACGCAACCGGCGCCGGCGGCACCATTCGCAAGGGACAGTTCCGCTTCGGTGTGCGCGCACTCACCGAATTCCGCACGCCGGCCGAGATCCTCGACACGCCGGTTGGCCAGGCCGGTTCGGGCATCACGCTGCGCAACGTGGGCACGGTCACGCTCGGCCTCGCCGATCCGGAAACGATGACACGCCTGGATGGCGCGCCGGCCATCGGTCTCGTGGTCTACAAGGATGCCGGTTCCAACACGGTGGCCGTCACCAGCCGCATGCGCGAGTCCATCGACCAACTGCAGAAGGAATTTGCGGGCATCAACATCAATGTCGTCGCCGCGCAAGCGGACTTCGTCGTTGACGCACTGTCCAACCTGGGCCAGGAAATCGTTGCCGGCGGACTGCTCTCGCTGTTGGTGATCCTGGTGTTCCTGCGCGACTGGCGCGTGTCGATGGCCATCGGACTGGTGGTGCCGCTGTCGGTGCTGGTGGCGCTGGTGGGCCTGCAGGCCATGGACGTGTCCATCAACGTGCTGTCGCTGGGCGGACTGGCACTGGGCACCGGCCTGCTGGTGGACACGGCCATTGTCGTCGCCGAGTCGGTGGGGCGACGACGGGACGAAGGCATGCCGCTCATCGAAGCGGCCATTGCGGGTACCGACGAAGTGGCGGCACCGTTGTTCGCCGGCACGCTCACCACCGTGCTCGTGTTCGGCCCGATCATTTTCGTGCGCGGCCTGGCCGCGGCGCTGTTCCGCGACCTGTCGCTGAGCGTGGTGACGACCGTCGCGGCGTCGTTGCTGCTCGCGTTGACGCTCATGCCGGTGATGATCGTCGGTCGCCGGCGCAGTGTGCGCACCATGCACGCGGCGCCGGTCAAGGCGGCACCGGGCGCCATCGGGCGCACACTCGATCGATGGGGTGTCACGCTGTCGACGTGGTACGAGCACGGCATGGCATGGTCGTTGTCACACACGAAGACCGTGTTCGCGCTGGCGCTCGCGCTGGTGGCGGTCACCGGATGGCTCATCTGGACACTGCCCAAGGAGATCCTGCCGCGCGTGGACGAAGGTGTGCTGGTCGCACAGTTGCAGTTGCCGGAAGGCACCAGCATCGAAGCCACTGCCGTGCAGGTGGGGCGTGTGGAGCAGGCATCGCGCGCGCTGGGCGCGTCGGGCATCTACGCGCGCGTCGGCAAGGCCACCGACGAAGAAATACTCGGCGGTTCCGATCCGGGTTCGAGCGCAACGGCGCAACTCATCGTGCCCGTGCCGAAGTCGGCCGATGCGGCCGAACTGGCGCAGAAGCTGCGTGCATCGCTGCCCGATCTTGCCAACGGTGCATTGGCCATCGATCTCGCCGGTCAGTCGGAATTCGGGTCGCTGATCGGGCGCGAAGGCCGGCTGGTGCGCGTCGAACTGTCGGCCGGGTCGCTCGCTGAGGCACAACGCTGGGCCGATACGGTGCGTCGCACCATGCGCGGTATCCCGACGCTCAGCGATGTGCGCGATGCCTACGCCGCGACGCAGCCGATCGTCGAGGTCACGCTGGAACGCGTGCGACTGGCCGAGCGGGGCATCGCGCCGCAACAGGTGTCGAGCGCTCTGGCGGGCGCATTGGGCGGTGTGGGGGCCAGCGACCTGCGCGAGACCGACAAGCGCACGCCCATCACGGTGCGCTACGCCGGCGTGCGCAACGAGCAACTGGAGACGGCACTGCAAACGCCGATCCGCGGCGTGCCACTCGGCCAGTTGGTGCAAGTGCGCGAAACGCGTGCGCCGTTGGAAGTGATTCGCATCGGGCAGCGTCCGGTCACCATCATCGAAGGCCTGGTGGAAAGCGGTGGCACGTCGAAGGCCACCAGCGATGTGCTGGCGCGGGTCTCGACGCTGCAGTTGCCGAGTGGCGTCACGTGGCAGGTCGCCGGCGCCGACGCCGAGCGTCAGCGCACGAGCAATGAACTGTCGCTGGTGCTGGTGCTGGCGGCGCTGCTCATGTTCCTCGTGCTGGCCGGCGAGTTCGCCAGCTTCACGATTCCGTTGGTGGTGATGCTGACGGTGCCATTGGCCGGCGCGGGCGCGGTGATCTTTCTGTGGATCACGGGCCAGTCGCTCAATGCCGTGTCGCTCATCGGCATCGTGGTGATGATCGGCATGGCCGACAACGAAGCGGTGGTGAAGCTCGATGCCATTCGCAAGTTTCGCGAGGACGGGCATTCCATCGACGACGCGATCATGCTGGGCGGGCGGCAGCGGTTGCGCGCCATCGCCATGACGTCCATCACGACGGTCACCGGTGTGTTGCCGCTGGTGTTCGGGTGGGGCAGTGGTGGCGCGTTGTACCAGCCGCTGGCGGCGGGCATCATTGGCGGATCGGTGAGTGCATTGCTGGTGACGTTCTTCCTGTTGCCGACGGCGTATGCGGTGCTGGAACGACGGAAGAAGGGAGCCGCATGATCCGGTTTGCGGCGCATCGTCCGGCCGTGGTGTGGGCCAGTTGCATCGCGCTGCTGATTGCCGGCGGGATTGCCTTCTCGCGCCTGCCGCTGGCCACGCGTACGACCGTGGAATTGCCGCAGCTCATGGTGGTCGCCAGTTGGCCGGGCTCCGCCCCGGAGGTGATCGAGACGTACCTCACGTCGCCCATCGAAGCGGCGGTGCAGGGTGTGCGCGGTGTGCGCCGGGTGAACAGCACGTCCAGTGACGACTTCGCGAGTCTCCGCATCGAGCTCGAAGCCAGGGCCGATGTGCAGATGACGCGGCTGGCGATCCTCGAGCGGATGGAGTTGTTGCGCAGCGAACTGCCGGCCGGTGTCTCGCCGCCCACGGTTTCCAACTATGTCCCCCAGGGGCTGGAAGATCCGCCGCTGATGTCGGTCACCGTGTTCGGGCCATACACGCCGGGCACGCTGCAGAAGCTGCTGAATGAGCGTGTGCAACCGCGACTCACGGCGGTGCCGGGTGTCGCGGGGGTGTCGGTACGCGGTGGCACGGCCCTTGGCGT
>CAZPON010000197.1:0-1615 GCA_964588045.1 uncultured Gemmatimonas sp. | reverse complement strand
TGACGCACGATCCCGTGCTGCTGCGGCGCCTGGGCATATCGCCGATGCTGCTGACACAGGCGCTCAGTGGTGCGCGCATTGTCGAGGCGCTCGGTGTGAAGCAGGAAGGCACCTTCGTGCGCAACGTGGTGTTGCGCGACCAGCCGGGCGCGCTCGAGGACCTCGAGCGCCTTCCGGTGCGCGGTCCCGGCGGTCGCGTGTTCCGCCTCGGCGAGTTGGCGACGGTGCGTGCCGAGGAGGATTCGCGCGGGTCGTTTTTTCGCATCGATGGGGAGCCGGCGGTGGCGATCGAGATTTCGCGGCATGCGGGCGCGGACGCCATCAAGACGGCGGCCGCGCTGCGTGAAGCGATCGAGGCGATGAAGCCCGGTCTGCCGTTGGGGGTGCGTCTCAAGATCGGCAACGATGCCAGCGAGAATCTGGCGAAGGAACTCAACGACCTCACCAAGCGCGGCGCGATTGCCTTTGGTTCGGTGATGCTGGTGCTGGCGGTGACGCTGCGCCGGTGGCGCGCGGTGGCACTGGTGATGGGCAGCACGGCGGTGGCGATTTCGGCGACGGCGCTGACACTGTACGTGCTCGATGTGCCGGCCAACCTGCTCACGCTGGCGGGACTCGGCATGGGTGTCGGCATCCTGGTGCAGGACGCGCTCATTGTCGTGAACCGGCTCGGGACGGTCGCCGCCGATACGGCCGATGGCCGCGCTGTCGCGACGCGGAAGAGCACGCCGGCGGTGGTGGGCAGCACGCTCACCACGGCGGTGGTGTTGTTCCCCTTCCTCTACTTGCAGGGCAACGCCCGCAGTGCGTTCACGCCGTTCGCTGCGGCGTTTGTGTTCGCGCTCGGCTGGAGCCTGTTCACCGCGCTGCTGATGGTGCCGGCGCTCGGTGCGCGCTCGATGCACGGCCGCGAGCGGTGGTCACGCACGGAGCACGTGTACGTGAAGGTGCTGGGCGGCATGCTGCGCTGGCGGGCGGTGTCGCTGATGGTCACCGTCGGAGTGCTGGGGCTGCTCACGTGGGGGTTCATCAAGAAGGTGCCGCGCTCGTCGTTCTACGGATTCGGCGAGCGTCGCACGACGCTGACGGTGAGCCTGTCGTTTCCGCGTGGCTCCGAACCGACCAGCGTCGACCACGCCATGCGCGAGTTCGAGGCCATCGTGGTGCGGCGTCCGGAGGTGGAACAGGTGCGCACGATGGCGGGCGGCAGCACGCGAGCCCAGATGCAGGTGCTGTTCACGCGCGCCGGCGGCATGACCGCGGTGCCGTTGGAGATGCAGGAAGCGCTGACGCAACGCGCGGTGCTCATTGGCGGCGCATCGGTGAGCGTGTTCGGTGACGGTCCGGGGTTTTCGTCGGGCGGCGGCAGTTCCAGCTTCGCCACGTTTCGCATTCGCGTGCTGGGCTACTCGTACGAAGGCGTCGGCCGCATTGCCGACGACCTCAAGACGCGACTGGAAGGCATCACGCGCGTGCGCGATGTGCGCATCACATCGGGCGGATACTTCGGCGGTGACCGCGGCGCGCAGGTCACGCTGGAGCCCGACCGGCCGTCGATGGCGCGCTACGGCATCACCGCGGCGCAACTGGCGCAGGCGGTGAGTCGCGAAGTGCG
>CAZPON010000196.1:0-6557 GCA_964588045.1 uncultured Gemmatimonas sp. | reverse complement strand
GGTCGGGATGCATGTTGCCCACCAGCAACTGCGTGATGGTGCTGGCGCCGCGCAGATTCCCGGTGGTCACCGCATCCTTGAGCGCGCCGGCAATGCCCACCAGGTCGACACCGTCGTGCTGGTAGAAACGCTTGTCCTCGACGGCCACGAACGCCTGCCCCACATGCCTGGGCAGCGAGCGAAGGGGCACGCTGAAGCGGCGCTCCTTGCCCATGACGCCAATGAGGGAGCCATCGCGACCCAGCACCTGCGACGCCTGCGGCGGCGTGATGATCTGCCAGGCCTCGCCGGTGCCGGTGGCGGTCGCCGTGCCCGTGCCGGGCTGGGCGCCAGCGACAGGCGCGGCCAGCAGCAGGATGGTCAGCCACGCGATCAGGGGGCGGTGCGTCATGATCCGGCAAAATACACCGGTCCGCCTCGGTTGATCGGGAGTGTGACTTGGCGCACCTTCTACGGATGCCCGGTGAACCGATTCGCCCCCTTACCATTGCCATCTGCCAGTTCGCGCCCCGCAAGGGCGACACGGTGGCCAACTTGCGGCGCCTGGGAGCGCTGTGCGCACAGGCCGCCACCCTGGAGCCGCGTCCACAGGTCATCCAGTTCCCGGAGACGGCCCTTTCCGGATATTTCGTCGAGGGTGGCGTGCGGGAGGTCGCCTGCACCGCTGGCGCGCTGGCCAACGACCTGGACGACGCGTATCGCACGGCGTGCGCCACGGCGGGCATTCCGACGGTGCCGGTGGACGTCGTCGTCGGATTCTACGAGCGCTGGCGTGACACGCTGCACAACAGCGCGGCGTACCTGACGATTGGTCTCGATGACGGGCCGCCGGTGCTGCGCCACGTGCACCGCAAGAACTTCCTGCCCACGTACGGCCTCTTCGACGAGGAGCGTTTCGTCGAGCGCGGCACCGATATCCGCGCCTTCGAAACACCGTGGGGACGCGCCGCCATTCTCGTTTGCGAGGACGCGTGGCACTCCATGTCGGGACTCATCGCGGCACTTGATGGCGCACAGCTCGTGTTCGTCTCGTCGGCCGCGCCGGCGCGCGGTCTCTGGCCGCGTGATGACGGCGTGCCCGGACCGTACAGCGCCGCGCGCTGGGAGCGGCTGATCCGCGACATCGCCGAGGAACACGGGGTGTACGCCGCGTTCTCCAACCTGGTCGGCACGGAGGGCGGCAAGCGCTTCTTCGGCACGTCGCTGCTGGTAGGGCCCGGCGGCGACGTGCGTTCGCGCGCACCGGTGTGGGACGAGAGCATGATGATCGTCACGCTCGACCTCGACGACCTCGTGCGCGCGCGTGCCGACGCGCCCATGCTGAGCGACCTTCGCGTCGCCTTGCCGCACGTGCTCGACACGGTGCGGCGCGTGCAGGAGCGCGCGCCGGTGGAGCTGTCGTACGACGGACCCGAACCGGCCGCGGCCGACCTGCTGCGCGGCACGGGTGGTTTCACGGGAGAGTTCGCGATCCCGGACACCCCCATCGACTCCGATGTGGTGGGCCGCATCGGCCGCGACGGACTTCCCGTGATACGCCAGTCGATGCGTGATCACGGCGGACCGCCGCCATTGATCATCGATGCCGAGCTCGCCGAACAGTGGCTGACAGGATTTCTCCGCGAGGAGTTCACGCGGCGCGGGTTCACACGCGCCGTCGTCGGGTTGTCGGGGGGCGTCGACTCGGCCGTCACGGCCAGCCTCGCTGCGCGCGCACTCGGTCCGTCCAACGTGATCGGCGTGCGACTGCCATATCGCACCTCGAGTGCCGAATCGCTGGAACACGCGCAACTCGTGATCGACGCGCTCGGCATCGAGTCACGCACCATCGACATCAGCGGGGCCGTCGATGGCTACCTGTCGCTCGAACCCGACGCGGACGCGGCGCGGCGCGGCAACGTGATGGCCCGCACACGCATGATCGTGCTGTTCGACCTGTCGGCGCGCTTCCGCGCGCTGCCGCTCGGCACCGGCAACAAGACCGAACGGCTGTTCGGCTACTTCACGTGGCACGCCGACGATTCACCGCCCGTCAATCCCATCGGCGACTTGTACAAGACGCAGGTCTGGGCGCTGGCGCGTCATCTCGGTGTGCCGGACGTGATCGTCGGCAAGCCGGCGACCGCCGACTTGATCGTCGGGCAGACCGACGAAGCCGACCTGGGCATCAGCTATGCGCGCGCCGACGAGATTCTCAACGGGTTGCTGCATGGCTTCACGCACGCCGCGCTGCGCTCGCGCGGCTTCACGCGCGAGGAGCTGTCGCTGGTCGAGCGACGGCTCGAATCGACCCACTGGAAGCGGCGACCGCCCGCCACCGCGCTGGTGAGCCACAGCGGGATCGGCGAGTCGTACCTGCGTCCGGTCGACTACTGACGCCCCGGCGTGCCCGAGGAATTCGCGCTCTACCTGCAGCTCGGCTTTCATCACATCGCGGATTTCGCCGGGTACGATCACCTGCTGTTCGTGACCGCGCTCGCGATTCCGTATACGGCGCGCGACTGGCGTCGTCTCGCGATCCTCGTCACCGCCTTCACGCTCGGCCACAGTGCAACGCTGGCGCTGGCCACGCTGCGTGTGGTGTCGGTGCCGAGTGCGCTGGTGGAGGTATTGATCCCGGCCACGATCCTGATCACCGCATGGCTGTCGTGGCGTGCAGCGTCCGCCGACGCGTCAGTGCAGCGTGTGCCGCCGATGCGCTACCTGCTGGCCGCAGGGTTCGGGCTCATTCACGGGCTCGGCTTCTCGAACTACCTGCGCTCGTTGCTCGGGCAGGAGGAGAGCATTGCCTTGCCGCTGTTCGGGTTCAATGTGGGGCTGGAGCTGGGACAGTTGCTGATCCTGTCCATCGTGCTGGCGATTGGCGCGTCGGTCGTGCGCACGGCGCTGACGCGTCACACATGGATGAAGCTGGTGGCGGGGATGACAGGAGTGCTGGCGATCGTGATGCTGGTGCAGCGAATCGTGTGAGTGACCGCGCCGTCACTCGTACATTGCGTCCGGATCCACCTCCGCCAACTGCCTGCACAACGCGCTGATCCGCTCCACCGCCTCGGCCACGAACGCGGCTCCCTGCTCCGCCGTGGCTTCCCGCGGATCCCCGACGCCGGTGTCGTCGGTGACTTGCGTCCAGCGACGCGGTGTCCACGCCCACCCCTCGCGCACACCCGCCAGCACACTGCGACGCGCGTGACCCGTGCCCCACACGTCGCGTTCGGCGACCAGGTGCGGCGCGACATGCAGGACCGCGGCGGTTTCCAGTGCACCCGCATGATCGCCCGGAATGGCAAATCGCGCGTGATCGCCGGCCTGCCACCAGTTGGCAACCACGAGCACCATGGCGGTCTCCGGTTGCAGTTCGCGCACCAGCGCCCGCAGCTCGTTGCCGCCATGGGCATTCAGCAGCACCAGTGCGCGCACGCCGTGCGGCTCGATGCTGCGCACGATATCGCGCAGCACGGCCAGTTGCGTGGAGGGCATCGCGGAGAGCGTCAGCGGCAGGTCGAGCTGGCTCGTGTTCACGCCGAACGGCATGGCCGGCAGCGCCGCCACGCGAACACCGCGGGCAAGGCACACTTCGGCCACGCGCGCCGCGACCTCGCGTCCCAGCAGGGTATCCGTGCCGTACGGCAGGTGCGTGTTGTGCGGTTCTGTCGCGCCCCACGGCATCACCGCCACGGGCCAGGGCTGCGCGCGCACCGCCGGCCACGCCAGCTCCTCCAGCACGCCGGCACGCGGCGCGTATGTCGGTTCGCTGCTCATCGCATCCAGCGCTGGTTCACGGTTCCCTGGCAGGCTTCAGTGAAAGGAATTCGTAGTCGTCCGCACCGACCGTCTCGAGCCAGACGATCACTTCGCTGATCCGCTGTGGCGGAAACACACCGCGCTGGCCCTGTATGCGACGCACGAGGTGCACCTCGTTGCCTTCCTGCGTCCACGTGGATTCGTAGCGTCCGAAGAAGCTTGTCGCCACGACGTTCTTCGGCAACTCCACGGTCCATCCGGCCGGCAGCGTAATGCGCAGGTCGGTCACCTGCTCGGTCAGTCCGAGAATCTGGCTCGCATCGATCGGAAACAGGCGTGCCGGCCGTGACTTCAGGTCGCGCGCGAGGTTCTTGAACGTCGACGCCGGTCCCTTGAACCCTGCCCCCATGGAGAAGAGCCGCACATCGTCGACGGGCCGCAACACGCGATCGGCCTTCACATGATACGACACGGACGTCGCCGCGTTGAAGTCCCGGCCGTTGAATGCCGTGACCGAGTCGACCGACGCGTCGGTGGGGAAAAGTCGTCGCGCGAGTGCATTGGCAAGGGTCCGACGACGCGCCGAGTCGAGGGTATTGCCGAACGTCGTCCGCATGCTGAGCGAGGCGCTGCCGCGCGCCTCCTCGGTTACGCGACCCTCGACATGCCCCGATGTGTCGAGCACGAGCCGCAGTTGGATCGCTGATTGACTCGATCCGACCGGCGCCTCGGGGAAACGGACTTCCTGCGCACGACCGTCCGGCAGTACCACGACACCGAACCGACCCTGATAGGCATCCGGGATCATGCCGTACGGTACGTACTCCGCGGTGAGATCGGTGTAAGTCAGGCCAGTGCCGTCCTGCACGGCCGCGATGACGTGGTTGAACTGGAAGATCGACGGCAGCGCCGGATCCGGCCGGCCGGTGAGGGACAGCAGCACCGGACTCGCGTTCACGCGATAGCGACGCATGGCCGCCACGAAGAGCGTCGTCTTGTCCTTGCAATCGCCGAAGCCGGCGGCAAGCACGTCGGCCGGGGAACGCGGTTGGTACCCGCCAATCCCGAGCGACACCGAGACGTACCGCACATCCTGCGCCACCCAGCGATGCACCGCACGGATCGTGTCGAGTCGTGTGCGCGCACCGCTGGCCTTGACGAGTGAATCGACCCGCTGCGCCACCGCCGGCGGCAGCACGTACCGGTCGCGGGCCAGGCCGTCGTACCAGCGCGTGATGTCGTTCCAGTTGCCGGACGACGTGACGGCCACCGACATGACCACGCCGTTGGAATCGGCCGCGAACGGCTCCATCCGGTACGGCGCCACCTCGTCCTTCGCCCACGTGATGGTGCGCCGTCCGCCGGCGACACTTTCGGTACGACGGAACGTGAGGTTGCGTTCGACGATGCGTGGGGCGTAGCCCTCGGGCACGTCGATCGTGAAGCGCGATCGCGCGATCGCGTACTGGTTGTTGACGCTCCACCCGAACAGGAAATCGCCGGCGCGCGACGGCGCGCGCTCCTCGAGCGTGACTTGCATGTCGAGGATCGTTCCCGCGGCCAGGCCCGACAGCGACATGCGGCGCACCCGTTGCTCCGTGTAGATCGGGTTGGCCATCTGCGCCGTCACATCGGATTCCTGCTCCTGCGCAGGCTTGTCGCTCAGCACTTCGCCGCTGAGCCTGAGCACGCGAACCCAATCGACCGTCAGCGTCTGGTGCGTCCTGGCGTACGTGAGCGCGCGTTCGGAAAGACCGCGCACCACCGACTGGTCGAGGATCTGGTAGACCTGGCGGGTACGCCTGATCGTGCGGCCGTCCGGTTCGATGCGATTGTGCGACTCGTCGAGCAGCAGCAGGAACGGCCGTCCCCGCTGCTGCGCCGGATCGACGGCGAGGCGAATGATGGAGTCCGACGGCGCGGCCGGCAGCGGCGCCTGCGCACCGAGCGTGGGCGCAATCGCCAAGGCGAGGACAGCCGCTGCGGAGGTGAGCGCACGACGGTGCGCCAACCCGCACACAACGGAACGGTGACGACGGGGCATGATGAACACTGCCCCGACGCACCGGCGAATTCTACCCCGACTCTCCCGTGCTATGCCGCAAACGCGAGGCTGACGGCCCGCCTCGCGCCGCGTTTGAGCGCGCGATGCACCGAACGGGCGTAGCGCACGAAGTTCGCACCCGCCCAACTGTATCGCGCAAAGAATTCGTAGGGCTGCAGGTCACCCTTGAGTCGATTGCATGGCGCGCAGGCCACGACCAGGTTGCCCGGATCGTGCGCGCCACCGCGGGCCAGCGGGACCACATGATCCAGCGTCGCGGTCGTATGGTCGAGATGCGTGGCGCAGTACACGCAGCGCTGGCCACAATCCCGCAAGGCGACCTTGCGCATGGCCCGTTTCATGGCCACATGCACGACGCCGCGCGGACGCGTGACGCGCTCGACCGAGCGCCTGGCCGAACTGCTGCCACGGGCACGCACCGACGAGCGCTTGGACGGACGGGCGCCGCGCGCCGACCCGCCCTTGGACAACCTCAGGTTGCGACGAGCCATCAGCAGGTCCTCGCATGAAACGAGGACACCCCGAACGACGTCGCCCCGACGGAGGAGACAATCCTCACGTCGGGGCGGATGGCGATGTCGAAGGGGCCGGCGCGGTGCGCCGTTGCTCGGATCCCCCGAAGTCGAACCGAGGGGGTGGGGTGATTCCGCCGCTGAAGTCGACGGACGCGCGCAGGCGTGGGTGCCACGCAACGCAGACGAGGGGTACCGCGAGTGGAGCGCATCATCCTCCTGGTGGAGCCGGTGGA
>CAZPON010000195.1:0-6592 GCA_964588045.1 uncultured Gemmatimonas sp. | reverse complement strand
TCGCGGACCAGTGGATTTCGACGCGCTGGACAGTGCTGGAGTCGATGCGCGTGCTCGAGGGCTTCGATGCCGCGGCGCGCGCGTCGACGGCCGATGCGATGCTCGACGCGATGGCGTCGTTGTACGAGGCGCCGGCGCAGAACATGCTGTCGGCCGATACCGCCGGCACCATTGGCATTCGCTCCACGGGCCGGTACCCGCTGCGCCCCACCGACGGGCGCGGCGACCTGCTGCGTGACGGCAGCCTCAGTGCGAACGACTGGTCGGGCGCGTGGCCGGTGAAGGACTACCCGCAGGCCATTCGTCCGGCGCAGGGGTTCCTGGCGTCGGCGAACCAGGAGCCCATCGACCCCAAGGTGCAGCCGCGCTACTTCGGCGCAAACTGGGAGCGCCCGTGGCGGGCCATGCAGATCAACACGCTGCTCCGCGCCGACTCGGCGGTCACGCCTGACGCCATGCGTCGCTACCAGATCGATCCCGGGAGTGCACGCGCCGACCTGTTCGTGCCGGCGTTTCTCGACGCGGCATCACACGGCTCCGCCGACGCGAAGGTCGCGCGGGCGGCCGCATTGCTTGGCGAATGGGATCGCCGCTACACGCGCGAGAATCGCCGCGCCGTGTTGTTCGAAGAGATGATGCGCCAGTTGTCGTTGCACCTCTGGGATGAACTGCGCAGCGGCAGCACGGGCAATCCGATTCCGACGGACATGATGACGGCCATCCTGTTGCGTGACTCGACATCGCCGTGGTGGGACGATCGCGCCACGCCAGCCGTTGAGCAACGCAACGCGGTGTTGCAGGCCGCGATGGCCAGCGCGCTCGACTCGGTGATCGCGCGGCGCGGTGAGCCGGATGATGATCGGTGGCGCTGGGACCGCGTGCGGTTTGCGAACATCCATCACCTCATGCGCCTGCCGGCGTTCTCGCGGCTCGAAGTCCCCGTGCAGGGAGGCGGCGCAACGCTGTGGCCTTCCACCGGCGACGGCCGGCACGGACCGAGTTGGCGCATGGTGGTGGAACTGTCGTCGCCACGACGCGCGTGGGCCACGTATCCCGGCGGACAATCAGGAAATCCGGTGAGTCGCCGCTATGACGACCGGCTCGCGTCGTGGCGCGAGGGCACGCTCGACACGCTGCGCCTTCCGTCTGCGGAATCGGAGTTGCCGGCGGCGCTGCAGCGCTCCGTGCTGGTTCTCACTCCACCGGCGGGAGCCCGCTAATGCGAGCGCTGATGCGCTCCATCATGTTGCTCTGCGTCGCAGCGCTGATGCTGGCCGGCACCTGGTTCTTCGGATGGTTTGCCGTGCCGGTGATTGCGGCCGGGTACGCGCTCGCGCGCCGCGATATGCGCGCGCCGCGCGAGGCCGCCATCGGCGCACTGCTTGCGTGGCTGGTGCTGCTCGTACGCTTCACGTCGCAACCGTCGTTCAACACGCTGCTGGGCGAACTGGGGCAGATCTTTCCGGTGCCCGGCGTCGCCGTGGCAGCCCTGGCGCTGGTGCTGGCGATGGTGCTGGCGGTGACGGCCGCGCGACTGGTCGTGGGGATCGTCGGGGTGCGAGACAGTGAGGAGTGAGCAACAGCGCGAGGGGTGAGCAACAGCAGATAGCCAGAACCCAGCACCAGCGCCAGAACCCAGAACCCAGTCTGTCTTCTGGGCTCTGATCAGTGGCTGGGCTCTGGCTATCTGCTGTTGCTCACCCCTCGCTGTTGCTCGACCTTGGCGGCCTCTATCGTCTGGCGGCGAGGATGGCGGCAGGATCATCGCTGATGATGCCGTTCACGCCCTTCTCCCACAGTCGCAACGCGTGGCGCGGATCGTTGATGGTCCACACGTGCGTGACGACGTTCGTGCCGCGCAGGCCGCGTACGAGCGCACCGATGGGCACGGGCACGCCATTGTGGTGCGGCGGAATGCAGAGGGCGTCGTAGGTCGGGCGAATCGCGCGCCGCATCAACGCGGCGGGAAAAGCGCGCGCGACATCGCCCGGTGACGCGCCGAGCGCGAAACCTTCGCCGCGCAGCGGACGCACCGACCCGGCCGAAAATCCTGCGACGATGACCTTGTGCGCAATGGCGTGCCGGCGAATCGCCGCGCGCAGCGGTTCCGTCGCGGCGGGTGTCTTGAGTTCGATGATGAACGGCAGCTCGCGTGGCAGCGCGTCGACCACCTGGTCGAACGACACGACGGTCGCGCCACGGCCGCGCCATGGGAACGCACGTCCGCCGTCGGTCGTGAAACGGTACCCGGCGTCGAGTTCCTGCAACTCGGCCAGCGTGCGCGCCGACACCGGGCCGGTTTCGTTCGTCGTGCGATCGAGCGTCGGATCGTGCATCAGCACCAGATGACCATCGCGCGAAACCTGCAGATCGAACTCGAGCGCATCCACACCGAGGGCCACGGCCTCGAGCAGGGAGTCGAGGGTCTCCTCCGGCGCGTGGGCGCGATTGCCGCGATGGCCGATGACCGGACGAGCCAGCGGATCAAGCAGGATCATACCACAACGTTAACGACGGAGGCGGTGAGTGGTGAGGGAGAGCAAACTGCAGTGGCAGTTTGCTCTCCCTCACCCCTCATCCCTCACCGCTCCCGGATCAACCGGAAAATCAGAACGAGTACTGAATACGCGTCATCACCATGCGGCCCACGTTCGGCGTGCCCGGGAAGGTGCGCACTTCGCTGTCGAAGACGTTGGTGGCATTGATCGACCACAGCAGCTTTTGGGCACCGATGATGAAGCGCTTGGAGAACTGGGCGTCGAACAGGTAGGCCTCCGGGACGTCCTCGTAGCAGAACGCACCGGCCGCCACCGGGGCGCACTTGCCGTAGCCAAGGGACGCGCCCGGCACCGTGGCCGGCGGGGTCAACGCCCCCGGATTCCCGGCCGCGATGGAGTACGCGTTGTTGGTGGCGTACACACCCGAGTTCACCTGGTAGGCCTCGTTGTAGCGCGTCCGCAACTCGAAGCCCACGCCGTTCACTTCGTTGCGATACTTGACGCCCATCGAACCGCGCGACAGCGGCGTGTTGGACATGAACGGCAAGCCGCCGATGATGATGTCCTTCCAGACGCCCTTGCTCTGGACCGACGCGGACACATCGAACGTGAGCCGGTCCGTTGCGACGTAGTCGAATGCGATATCGAGGCCCGTGACCCAGATGGACTTGTCGACCTTCTGGTACGTGGCGTAGACGGTCGTGGGCGTCGTCGTGGGATCGTCGAAGGTGACGACGCCAAGCGGTGCCGGCGCGAGCTGCGTGGCCAGGCCGGTGGCAAGCAACGGAGCGGCCTGTGCGGCGAACGCCGTTGCTTGCGCAACGCTGAAGCCGGCCTGGACGAGCGCCGGAACCAGGTAGCCCCCGATCTGTGCGCCCATGTATCCGCCAAGCTGCGTGGGGTTGCCGAACCACACGTTCGGCGTCGCCACCGCGGCGGTAGTTGCCACATCGCCCCGGTTCTGGCCCCACGCCGAGACGTCGAAGCGGAACCTGTCCTTGATGATGCCCTTGTATCCCACCTCGTAGGTCTCGTTGTACGAGGCCGAGAGCGGCGCGATGTCGGTGAGCTGCGCGGTCGTGAGGTTGGTGGTCGGCGCCGTCAGGTACGCCACGCGCGACGAGATGTCCGTGTTGGTTGGCGTCGAGGTGGCGAGCGTGTTGATCGTCCCGCTGGCCAGCATGGCACCGAGAGCCGCGGCCTGCCCGGCCGGCAGGCCGGCCTGCATCAGCGCGCCGGTGAGCGCCGGCGTGATACCCGCCGTGAGCGCGGTCGCATTGCCCGCCACCAGCCCGGGAAACGCGCTGGCCGCACTGGCACCCACATAACCGCTGCCGCTCCCGGTGAAGCGCGACTTCATGCAGTACGCGCCGAACGCGCTGTTGGAGCTGCACGATTGGTTGAACCGGTAGCCCGTCTTGGGCGGGTTGCCGCGGGCCACGACATCGAAGCCAGACCCCCCGGCGTTCGGCTGCTGGATGAGGTCGAGGAAGAACGAGAAGTTGGCCGGTGTGGAGAACGCGCGGTTGAACGTCGCGCGAATGTTCTGGTTCTCGGTGGGCTTGTAGATCAGCGCCGCGCGCGGCGAAAACATGCTGCCGTCGATGACGTTGTTGGCGTCGCCACGGGCGGCCAGCAACAGCTCGAACTGTTTGGTGGGTTTCGTGCTCGACTGCAGGTAGGCGCCGTATTCGGTGACTTCGTCGTGGTCCTCATTCGACCCGTTGATCGTGCCACCGGTGCGCGGGTCGGTGTGGATGTAGTCGAGGCCGTAGGTGAACGTCTGCTTCTTGTCGGCCATGTCGAAGCCATGCTGCGCCTGGAACGCGCTCACGCGCGACTGGTCGACGATGGGCTGGCCGGAGCGCAGCAGGTAGGTGCCCTTGTCCGACGTGGCCGTGTCGTTGCCGGCATCGCTGAGGTTGATGAATGCCTGCAGGAACAGGCGATTCCACTTGAAGCGCTGCTGCAGGTTGGTATAGGTCCAGCCCTTGATCTGCGAGGTGCCGTTGGCACCCGTGAGCTCCATACCGCTGCCGATGTTCGTGTAGCCGAGCGTGGTGATGGCTTCCATGCCGTCGGCGGGGCGCCAGTCGACGCGCGCCTCACCGGTGAAGCGCTGGATCCCGAAGTCACGCACGTTGGGTTTCCCCTGACGCGACTCGGGAACGTTGGCGGTCGTGGGGAACGTCGCCCGTTCGGCCTGGTCGCGGTACTCCCAGTCATTGCCCTGCATGTACTCGCCGGAAAGCTTGTAGGCGATTTGGTCGCTCAGCCTGCCGGCATGCCGAAGGCCGGTGCGGAGGACGGCACGCTCGCCGCCGTCGACGCTGATGGTCGTGCCCGCGGAATTGAACGGCGACTTGGTGATCACGTGCAGCACGCCCGCCGAGCTGTTCGGGCCATAGAGGGCCGACGCGGGTCCGAGCAGGACTTCCATGCGATCGATGTCTTCGTTCGTTCCGGTGAACAGGAACGGTACGTTGACGCGCAGCGACGGCACACCGGCGAAGCGATAGTCCTGCAACATCAGCATGGAGCCGCTGAACGCGTTGTTGAATCCGCGGGCGACGATATTGGACTGCACGATGCCGCCCTTGGCCACGTCGACGCCCGGCGTGGCGCGCAGGTGATCGGCGACCGTCACGGCCGGCCGCTCTTCGATCGTCTGCGAGGTGATGACCGAGATGGACGCCGGCGCATCGAGGACCTTCTCGGGGGCACTGCCGCGGTTGGCCGTGACCACCGTTTCATTCAACTGGTAGGGGCGCGCCGTCATGGCAATGGTGACCGTGGCGCCCGGACGCTGATTGGGGATGGAGCGGGTGTCGAAACCGATGCGCCGCGCAATGATGGTGTAGGTGCCCTCGGGCAGGTTCACGATCCGGAACGTGCCGTCGGTGCCGGTCACTGCGCTGGCTTTCTGCGCGCCCACCGCCTCCACCGACACGCCCTCGATCGGCACGCCGGTTTCGGCGTTGGTCACCTTGCCCGAGATGATGGACTGCGCCTGGAGCGTCGCGCCGAGGAGCGGCAGTGGGCCGAACGCCATCAAGGTGGTGCATAGAAAACGTCGGACCCGTTTCACTGACATCGTACACCTCGGGAGGGGGGAGGGAGGTACGTCGCGTTGTCACAATACCCGCCGATCGGCGGCACGCCGAAGTCACTGTGACTTATGTCACAATGTTCGCGGGGCCACGTGGCAACGTCAATACGTCACCTGACGGATAAATGCGTCTATTTCGTACCACATATGCGGTCGAGGTCCTGCACGCCAACCAGGACATCGCGCGGCCGGGCGCCACCTTCCGACGGCGCGAGCACGCCGGCCGCCTCGAGCTGATCGATGATGCGCGCGGCGCGACCATAGCCAACCTTGAGCCGGCGCTGCAACAGCGAGGTCGAACCCTGGCGGTGCTGGATCACCACCTCGGCTGCCTCCCGGAAACGCGCGTCGCGCTCGCCGCCGTTCTCGTCGCTGTCATCGTCGTCGCCCGCCGCCTTGGCCTCCAGCGCGCGCACCGCCTCCAGAATATCCGGTTCCGGAACCGATTCCACCGCGCCCGTCGACTCTGCCGCCCGGCGCGCCGTGGCATCGGCGTACCATCGCAGCAGCCGCTCCGTGTCTTCGCTCGACAGAAACGCGCCCTGCAAACGGGCCGGCTCCGACTTGCCGGGCGGGATGAACAGCATGTCACCGTTCCCCAGCAGCGATTCCGCACCGGAACCATCGATGATCGTGCGGCTGTCGATCTGCGACGCCACGCGGAAGGCGATCCGGCACGGGAAGTTCGCCTTGATCAGGCCCGTGATGACATTCACGCTCGGACGCTGCGTGGCCAGGATGAGGTGAATGCCGATGGCGCGCGCTTTCTGCGCCAGCATGGCAATGGGCGTTTCCACTTCGCCCTGCACCGTCATCATGAGGTCCGCCATTTCGTCGATGACGACGACGATGTACGGCAGCACGCCGCCCAAGTACGTGCGATCCTCGAAAGCCACCTCGGGTGCACGCGGCCGTTGCAGCGCCGGGCCCTCGTTCGCCGCGTGCTGCTGGACGCGCTTGTTGAACTCCTGCAGGTTGCGGCAGG
>CAZPON010000194.1:0-6602 GCA_964588045.1 uncultured Gemmatimonas sp. | reverse complement strand
CCACCACCGATCATCGCGCCGACCTGTACGCTGTGGGTGTGCTGGCGTACGAACTGCTGGCCGGCACGCCTCCGTTCAGTGGCAGTGCGCAGCAGGTGATCACGGCGCACATTACCACGCCCGCGCCGGCGCTGCGCACGCAGCGGGCCGACGTGCCGGACGCATTGGCCGATGTCGTGGCGCGCGCGCTCGCCAAGGAACCGTCGGCGCGTCCGCAAAGTGCGCAGGAGATGTTGAACGCGCTCGATGCCATCGTCACTCCAGGTGGAACCGCACCGGGACATGCCATCGCGCGGCCCGTGTGGAAGCGCGCGCCGGTTGTCGCCGCGGTTGTCGTGATCGGGATCGCCGCCGCCGGCGCACTCGCAACGTGGGCACGATCGGCCGCGGCGGCACCGGTCGTGGCCGACGGCGCCGATCTCATTGCGGTGATGCCGCTGGGCGCCGCGTCGGACACGTCGCTGGCGCGTCTCGGCCAGGACCTCGTCGTTACGTTGAGTGCCAATCTCGATGGGGTCGGCGCACTGCGCAGCATCGATGCGGCGACCCTGCTCATGCGTGCGCGCACGCTGCCGTCGCCGATCCCGATGGCCGACGCGCAGGCGCTTGCCGCGGAACTCGGGGCGCGCAGTGTCCTGACCGGAACGCTCGTCAGCGAGGGCGACCGCGTGCGCGCGTCAGTGGTGCTGCGCCTGGCGGGCGGCGACTCCGTGCTCGCGCGCGCGAATGCACTCGCGGCGCCCCGTGATATTGCGGCGCTCACCGACTCGCTCAGTTGGTCGGTGCTGCAGCAGGTCTGGCGACGCGGCACGCCACCCTCGCCCGTGCTGTCGGGACTCACGACGGCGTCATTCGATGCCCTGCGCGTGTTCCTCGACGGCGAGCGCCGGTTCCAGCGACTCGATACCGAAGGCGCCCTCGCCGACTATCGACGCGCGTTCGAGCTGGATTCGAACTTCGTGCAGGCGTACCTGCGATACGACTATGTGAACAGTTGGACCCTGCGAGCGGCCGACCCCGTCGTGCACGATCGGCTCCTGGCGCTGAAGCACCGATTGCCCGAGCGGGAGCGCCTTTTTGTCGAGACACGCGAGCATGAGTTGCCACTGCCGGCCGCGGTGGCCGAGTGGCAGGCACTGGTGCAGCGCTATCCGGACTATCCGCCGTTTCTCATGGAGGCGGCCGATCGCATCGTGCACTTCGGGCCGGTATACGGTATTCCGATCAGCGAGGCGAAGCCGATGCTCGATCGCCTCGATCAGCTCGTGCCCAATCATGCCGACACCAAGATGCATCAGGCGGCGGTCGCGGTCGCTATCGGCACCGCGATGGAGGAGGCCGACGCGTCCAGCCTCGCCGGATCGCTCATGAGCGGGTCGTTCGGGAAGTTTGTGGCGCTGTCCGGCGAACTCGTTCGCGGGAAGGCCACCGGCGCGCCAATGCCCGCGCCCGCGCGCGCGCTGGACGTCGCGCGGACGCTGGCGTCCGAACCCCCGGATAGCCCTTCCGCGATGCTGTTGACGGGATTCGCGGGGTGGAAGAATGCCCCAGCGGCCTGGCAACTCGAACTGGTCGGCCAGGTACGGCGCGCCGGCATCTTCTCCGGTGATCGGGAGCGATCGAGTGGGTTTGGCGAAAGCGCGTTGCTCGCCTCTCGCGGGAACTGGACGGACGCGCTGGAAGCGGCGCGTCGCACGGAGCAATCCACGCTGCCACTGGCCATGCGCCTGACGGCGGCACGCATCGCCGGCATCGGGGTGTGGCTCGAGGCGATCGACCCCGCCGTGGCCGACAGCGTCGTGCGTCGCACTCGCGCACTGAAGGCGGACGACGCCACGCCGCATGATCGCGCCGAACTGAGTTGGGTCGATGGTGTGGTGGGGGTGATGCTGGGTGACGCGACGCGCGTGCAGGCGATGCTGCGCGAGCTCGCGTCTGACACGTCCCTCGTCAGCCGCCATACCGCGCGTTCGCTGGCCGGGTTGTGGCTCAATCGCACGGATCTGGACGCGGCTGCGGATAGCCTGCGCGCGGTCACCGACGACGTCATGAGCACCGGGTGGTACGTGCTTGCCGTCGAGTCGGTGAATCGGCTCGTGATCGCCCGTGCGCTGCGCAAGCGGGGTGAAACGGCCGCGGTCGAGCGCTACCTGATGTGGCCCGATGGGGCCCTGAACTCAGCGAGATCCATCGGGGCCCAGATGGCCGCGGGTTCGATCACGGAATTCGAACGAGCTTCTGCGTTCGACGCACTGGGCAATCGCGAAGCGGCCATCAAGTACTATCGCATGTTCGTGGATCGCTACGACCAGCCGCCGCCGGCGCATCGCGCCATGGTCGACGAGGCGAAGCAGCGGCTGGCGGCCCTCGAGAAGACCGACGCCCCGAGGGCGAAGGCGGTGCCCCGGTAGAGGCGCCGATCCGGATGCAGGACATGGATAGTTCAGCCATACTTGTGCAGATGAGAACCACCCTGAATATCGATGACGACCTGCTGGCCAAGGCGCAGCGGCTCACCGGGATCGAGGACAAGACCGCGTTGGTCCGTGCGGGCCTTGTCGCGTTGATCGCCAGGGAAAGCGCTCGGCAACTGGCCGCGCTGGGCGGCTCTCAGGGATCGCTCGCCGCGATCCCCCGGCGGCGCGGTCGGCGTGGCGACACCGGCATGACAATCCCATGAAACGTCGCCAGTTCGTTCAGCACGCCGCGGCGCTTGCCGCCGTTCCGCTTGTGGGCCTGCCGCCGCTGCGCGACGCTCGTCGTGTGCCGCTGCATGTGAACGGCGCGCGGCTCAACAGTTGGCTCACGGCGTTCGATTCCATCGGGCGCACGGCCACCGGCATCAATCGTGTGGCGTACTCGCCGGCCGATCTCGCCGGCCGAGCGTTCACCCTCGACCTGTTCCGGCAGGCCGGACTCACACCGCGCATCGACGCCGCGGGCAACATCATCGCCCGCCTCGAGGGCACCGATGCAGCCTTGAAACCGATCCTGATCGGCTCACACGTCGATTCGGTCACCGACGGCGGCAACTTCGACGGACCGGTCGGATCCTTCGGCGCCATCGAAGTGGCGCGCTCGTTGCGCGAACAGGGCGTGCGCTTGCGTCATCCGCTCGACGTGGTGGTGTGGCAGAACGAGGAAGGCGGCACCATCGGCAGCAAGCTCCTCATCGGGGAACTCAGCGACGCCGATCTTGACAAGGTCGCGCGTTCCGGCAAGACCATCCGCGAAGGCATCGGGCTCGTGGGCGGAGACGTATCGCGTCTGCGCGAGGCCGTGAAGAAGAAAGGCGATATCGCGTGCTACATGGAGCTGCACATCGAACAGGGCGGCCTGCTCGAGAAGGCGGGCCTGCAGATCGGCGTGGTGCAGGGCATCGTGGGGCTGCGCTGGTCAGAAGTAACGATCACCGGCTTCGCGAATCACGCTGGCGCCACACCCATGGACCAGCGACACGACGCGATGCTCGCGGCGGCGAAGTTCACTGTCGCCGTCAATGACGCCATTACCAGCGAACCCGGACGACAGGTGGCCACGGTTGGCCGTCTCAACGTGTTGCCGAACACGACCAACGTCATTCCCGGAGAGGTCGTGCTCACGGTGGACCTGCGTGACCTCGACGCCGCCAGGCTTGCGCGATTTCAGCAGCGCTTTGAACAACTCGGCCAGCAGATCGGCGCGGCGACCGGCACCTCGTTCGCGTTCAAGTCGCTCACCGACAGCACGCCGGCCCTCGCCAACCCGCAGGTGATGGACTGGATCGAGAGCAGCGCCGTATCACTGGGGCTCACCCGCCAGCGCATGCCGAGCGGTGCCGGGCACGACGCGCAGGAAGTGTCGCACATCGCACCGATGGGGATGATCTTCGTGCCGAGCGTGGGCGGGATCAGTCACTCGCCAAAGGAGTTCAGCAGGGCGGAGGACATCACGCGTGGCGCCGATGTATTGCTGAACGCGGTGATCGCGGCCGACAAGTCCTGACTACCCTCGTCGGCTGGCCGCTCTTCCCTCAACCCTTCGGTTGCTCACCCCTCACGCAGTTCCGAACCGCCGCTGCAAACTTCGGCGCGTCGCCCACCCGCAGCCCGCACACTCCCACCCGCAGTCCCTCCGGGATCGGCACCACGAACACCCCCGCCTCCATCAGCCGTTGCGTCACCGCCATCGGCTCCGGCATCTCCAGCGTCACGAAGAAGCCGCCATCCCACGGTGCACCCGGCAACCCTTCTGCGCGCAGCGCCGAGTCCAGGGCGTCGGCACGCTCGACCAGCACCGCACTCCAGTGCTCGTGTTCGCGCGCCAGTGCGGCCCGTGCGTCTTCGTCGGCTGCCATGCGCACCGCCACGCTCATCGGGGCGCGCGCGCAGTTCGAATAGGTGCCGCGACAGCTGATGGCCAGCGCTGCGGCAAGTGCAGGATCGGTGCACCACGGAAACACCAGCGCACCGGCGCGCGCGCCGTACAGCGTGTACGCCTTGCTCAGGCTCAGGCTCGCCGCCACCAGCACGCGGCCTTCGGCGCCGAAGGCGCGGTAGTCGTCGAGGGCCGCGCGTACGGCCGACGCATCGCGCGCGTAGTCGAGATACGCGAAGTCGAGCAGCAGTGTCACCGGACCCAGCGCCGACAGGTCACGCAGCACCTGCAGCAACGCGCGCCGGTCCGGTGTCGACAGCGAACGACCAGTGGGATTGTGGCACGGGTCGTTGAGCCACAACAACAGCCGCCCCTGCGTGCGCACAATCTCCTCTGCGCGCGCGCGCCACGCGGCCAGGTCGAGTGCGCCGCCTGCGGACGGGTACGGCACCGTGGCCATCACCACGTGGTTCTCCAGCGCCAGCGTGGCGTATGGGCCCCAGTAGGGCGCGGCCGTCAACAGCGTCTGTCCCGGCTCGAGCAGGTTGCGCAGGCTCAGCGCGAGCGCGCCGGTGCCGCCCGGGGTCGCCACGCCAATGCCATAGCTCGAGAGTTCGGGCCAGTGCCGCCGCGTGAGCGCCAGCAGGTACTTCGTGTCACCGGCAATCGGCGCGTACGGGGCAATCTCCATCGGCGTGAGCTGACGGTATTGCGCCATGATCGTGTCGAGCACGACCAGCTTGCCGCTGTCATCCAGCAAGGCACCGACCGTCGCATTGATGACCGGCACACCGGCGGCCGCGCGTTGCTGCGCGGCCGCGTTCATCGTGAAGATCATGTCGGCGCCATCGAACTGGCGCCGGCCGGGAATCAACTGTTCCAGCACACCGCTCACGCGCGGGTCGTTCACGGACCCTTGGGCTTCGCTTCGACCGGGCGCACCGTCGGATACTCGATGCCGAGCTGGTCGAGGTACGTCTTGAACTTGGTCGGATCGTAGTAATACTTGACCATCTGCGGGCGGAAGCGCGCCATGATGTCGGCGTTGAGCCAGATCGGCGGCGTGTCCTGCGGACGGATGAACGGCTGGTACTTCACGTCCTTGGTCTGCACGTCCTTGAAGTACGTCCAGGCATCGGCCACGACCTTCGGCGTGAGGAAGATGTCCAGCATCGTGAGCGCCTGCACCTTCGCACCCGCCACGGCGCCCTTGTGTGCGATCGGTGTCGCCATCGCGATCGCGTTCGCCCAGTTGTGTCCCGGCAAGCCTGGAATGTTGGACGGGTAGCGCAGCGTGATGGTCGGGACGTTCCACGAGACGTCGCCAATATCGTCCGAGCCGCCGCCCATCCAGTTCTGCGGCGTTTCCGCACCGCGCAACTGCGAGTTCACCTGTGCCGACAATCCGAAGTCGGGCGATCCAAGCTCCTTCTGGATGCCCTTGGCGAGCGTCTGGTCCTTGTCATCCCACTTGGGCATCCCCACCGTCTGGACATTCTTGTGCATCGCCTCGGCAATCGGCTTGCTGAAGTGGGCCGACCAGCCGGAGCCCAGAATCATGATCGTGTCGATCTGCGTGTCGGTCATCATCGCCGCACCGGCCGCGACCTTCTTGCCGATCTCGAACAGCGCCATGGTGCGCGGATAGTCCTGCTCGCGGAAGTAGAACCAGATGCTGGCCGTGCTCGGCACCACGTTGGGCTGGTCGCCGCCATCGCGGATCACGTAGTGCGAGCGCGTGGCGAGGCGCAGGTGCTCGCGGCGGTATTCCCAGCCGCTCGCCATCAGCATCACGGCATCGAGCGCGCTCTTGCCGCGCCACGGTCCGCCGGCCGCGTGCGCGCTCGTGCCCTTGAACTTGAACTCGGCGGAGATGAGCGCCGACTGGCCGCTCGCGCCCCACGCCACGCCGAGGTCGCTGGAGACGTGCGTGAAGAGCGCCACGTCGGCCTCCTTGAACAGCCCCTCGCGCACGAGGAACGCCTTGCCGGCCATGAGCTCTTCGGCCACGCCGGGCCAGAGCACGAGCGTGCCCTGGATCTTCTCGCGCTCCATGAGCTTCTTGACCGCGATGGCCGCGACCACGTTCACGGCCTGGCCGGAGTTGTGCCCTTCGCCGTGCCCCGGGCCGCCCTCGACGAGCGGATCGCGGTAGCCCACGCCGGGCTTCTGGGACGCCTGCGGAATGCCGTCCACGTCGGAGCCGAGCGTGAGGACCGGCTTCCCGGAGCCCCAGCGGGCCACCC
>CAZPON010000193.1:0-6604 GCA_964588045.1 uncultured Gemmatimonas sp. | reverse complement strand
GGCGTGCTCCACGTGTCGTCGCGCGGCTCCACCATCGGTCGCGGCTGCACTGGCAACGCCTCCTGCTCCGGGCGCTTGCCCGACAGGATGTTGTTGATGAAGCGCTGCCCTTCCGACAAACGCTCCACCTCGATCGCGATGGCATCGACGGCCTGCTGCAACCTGGTGTCGTCGCGTGGTGCCTCGATACGAACCGCTTGTCGCCGGCCGCGGGCCACACCGAATCGCCACAACAGCGCGCCGAGCATCAGGAGTGCTGCCGCCTCGACTACCATGATGCGTTGATACTCCACCCGCTGCGCGACGAGTGCCTGGCTCGTGCTCACCAGGGAGCGGGCATCGAACGCGACGGGCGGAGTGATCGCAACCAGTTCGCCCGGCGCTCCTGGTGCAATAGCCTCCACCTGCACAGGGGACTTCATCGCCTCGTCGATCTGTCGGTCGACATCCGCCAACGTGCGCTCGAGCTCCTGCATGCGATTGCCGATGCGCGCGACCACACCCTCGTATTCGCGGACCATCGCGGCATCGCCGCGGGCCTGCGCATTGAGCCGCTCCTGCCCAACGCGGCCTCGCTCCGCCATGGCATTCTGATACTGGTCGGAGAGCAGTTCCCGTCGCTCCTGAAGGGCATTCAAGTGCACCGACTGGGCGTTGATGCGTGCGATGGCGGGTCCGCCGGCGGCACCGGTTTGCTGTGGCATGGTCGTGCGCTCGGCGGCAGGTAGGAATGGGGCGAGCAGGGGGCAGTGTCCCCTCCCTACGAACGCCCGAGGATCGGGTTTCAGGGTCTCATGTGATCGCGTCGGGACAACCTTTCGGGGGAATCTGACGTCCTATCGACATGTGTTTTCCGTCTTCCCGCTCGACCATTCTTGCGCTCTGCCTGATCGCAATCGCCTCATCCGGCAGCCCCATCGGCGCCCAAATCACCACTGAAATCGTTCGCGGCCGGGTCGTCGATGACTCGGGGCGGGTACTCAGTGGCGCGACGGTCACGATCACGCGCGGTCCCGATCGCCTCGTCCAGACCGCCACCACCGATTCGGCCGGCGCGTACAGCAGCCGCTTCGAGCCGGGCACCGGCGACTACCTCGTGTACGTCGCCTCGCTCGGATTCCGCTCCGCGCGACGCCGCGTGCAGCGCGTTGCCAACGAGCGCGAACTGGTGGCCGACTTCACCCTGGCCCGTGATCCGGCCTTGCTGGCCGCGGTCAAGGTGACGGCGGCCCGACCGGTGCGCGCCAGCAACAACGTCTCGCCGTATGCGGTCGAGACAGGCGCCAGTGAAGCGTGGTCGAACGGCGTGAACGGACGCGTTACGCCCGGCTCGGCCGGCGACCTGAACGCGATTGCTGCCACGATGCCGGGTGTCACCGCCACACCCGGTGGTCCCACCATGATGGGTTCGGCGAACTCGTCGAATCTCACCACACTCAATGGCATGGCCCTGGCCGGTGGACAACTGCCGCGCGCCGCACGCATGGACACACGCGTCACCGGCGCGACCTACGACCCGACGCGCGGCGGATTTTCCGGCGCCAACATCGATACGCGGCTCAGCGCGGGCTCACGTGACTTCCAGCGGCGCAATGCCTTCGCGACGTTCGAGGCGCCGGCGCTGCAAATGACCGACGCCATCGGTCGTTCACTGGGTCTGGTGAACAATGGCTTCCGCGCCAGTGTCGGTGCCGACGGTGAAGCCATCCGCCGTATTCTCACGTACAACATGGCGCTCGACATCGGCCGCACCGAAAGCAATCCGTCCACGTTGCTCGGCGGCGACGCGAATGCGTGGAACCGATCCGGCGTGTCGCCCGACTCCATTGCGCGCCTCACCCAGGTCGCACGCGCGCTCGGCCTGCCGGTGAGTGCCGTTGGTACACCCGGCAACCGCGTGCGCGAAGCGATGTCGTGGCTCGGGCGCCTCGACAACGTGCGCGACTCACTGCGCACACTCACGCTCACGACCTACGCATCGGGTACGCGCGAAGGCGCGTTGGGCTTCGGACCACTCGCGGCACCTGCATCGGGCGGCGAACAGAAGGAGCTCGCATTCGGCGGACAGTTCGTGCACAGCCAGTTCGTGGGCGCCGGTCATCGCGTGCTCACGCAGAACCGGGTCGGATACAGCCGGGGACATCAGGCGACATCGCTGTATCTCGATGCGCCCGGTGCCATGGTGCTGGTGCGCTCGGCCTCCGACGCAGCCACCAGCGATGTCGCGGCGCTGCGGCTCGGCGGCAATCCGTGGTTGGCCACAAACGATGATCGCTGGACCCTTGAAGGCTCGAACGAAACGATCTGGAACGCACGCGGCACCAAGCATCGGCTGAAGAGCCAGCTGTGGTTTCGCGGCGACGGCCTGTCGCAGACCGGACGACCCAATTCACTCGGCCAGTACACGTTCAGCTCGCTCGCCGACTTCGAGGCCAGCCGGCCGGCGTCGTACTCGCGCACGCTCGTGCAGCCCGATCGATCGGCAACGTCGTGGAACGGCGCCGCGGCCTTCGCGCATCAGTGGAACAAGTCGCGCTGGTTCAGCCTGCTGTACGGCGCGCGCGTCGAGGGCAGCATGTTTGGCGAACACCCACCAGCCAATCCGGCACTCGACGCCGCGCTTGGCGTCACGAGCGGGGTCGCGCCGAGTCAGCTGCATGTGTCGCCGCGACTCGGATTCTCGTACACGTACAGCCGCGCCAAGGACAACGGCAATGGCACGAGCATGAACCAGCTCGGGCAATTCTATCGCACCGCGTTGGGATACATTCGCGGCGGCATCGGCGAGTTCCGTGATCTCTATCGTCCGTCGACGCTCACCGACGTGATGGCCGGCGCCGGGCTGGCCGGCAGTACACTCACGCTGAACTGCGTCGGTGCTGCTGTTCCGGTTCCCGACTGGGAATCGTTGTCCGGGCCGAATGCGTCGTTGCCGACCACGTGTACCGATGGTGGAGGAGCGCTGGCCGAGCGCGCGCCATCGGTCACGCTGGTCGATCCGGCGTTCGACGTGCCGCGCAGTTGGCGCGCGTCGCTCAACTGGGGCACCAACATCCGCAAGTGGTCGCTCAAGGTCGACGCGCTGGGCTCGTACGACTTGTCGTTGCCCAGCACGATCGACGCCAACTTTGCCGGCACCCCGCAGTTCATGCTGGCCGGCGAAGGCAACCGCCCGGTGTTCGTCACGTCGGCAGCGATCGATACGTCCACCGGCGCCGTCTCGGCGCGTGAATCGCGGCGGTCGAACGACTATGGGCGTGTCGCGCTGCGCACCAGCGACCTGCGCGGATACGGCGGTCAGGTCACCACCACGGTCGCGCCGGACGTGTTCCGTTTCCGTTCGCGCGTGCAGTTCTTCACGTCGGTCTCCTACACGCTGCAGTCGCTCAAGCAGCAGTATCGTGGCTTCGACGGCGCTGGCTTCGGCGATCCGCGGGCGACGGAATGGGGCGTGAGCATGAACGACGCGCGGCATGCGTTCGTGCTGCAGGGTGGCATCACCGTACCCAAGATCGGCTCGTTCACCATGTTCTCGCGCCTGCAATCGGGACTGCCCTTCACGCCGATCGTGATGAGCGACATCAATGGCGACGGCCGCTCCAACGACCGCGCGCTGGTGCCCGATCCCGCCACGATCGCCGACGCCGGTACGGCGGAACAGATGCGCGAGCTGCTGGCCGTGCTGCCGTCGACCGTGCGCGACTGCCTCACGTCACAGCTTGGCGTCGTGGCCGCACGCAACAGTTGTCGCGGAGCGTGGACACAGCAGCTCAACGTGCAGTGGACGCCACGGTCGTTTCGTGTGCGCGGTCGTCAGTTCTCATCGAGCGTGGTTTTCGAGAACCCGCTGAGTGGACTCGACCAGGCCATGCATGGCAGCGAGCACCTGCGCGGCTGGGGTTCGCGGGCAGCGCCCGATCCGGCGCTGCTGGTGTCCCGCGGTTTCGACGCCGCGTCGCAGCGGTTCCGCTACGACGTCAATCCACGCTTCGGTGACACGCGCGCGTTCCGCACGCTCAGCCGCCAGCCGTTCCGCATCACGCTCGACTTCTCGCTCAACTTCTCGGTGCCGTACGACGTGCAGCAACTGCGGCGCGCCGTCGAGCCCATGAAGACCAGGGAAGGATGGGAGCCCCGCGGTGCCGATTCCATCTCGGCGATCTACCTGCGTAACACGTCGAATGTCCATCGGCTGTTGCTGGCAGAGAGCGACTCGCTGTTCCTGACCGCCGACCAGATCAAGGCGTTGCTGGCGGCAGACTCCGTGTTCCAGATCAAGGTCCGCGAGATTTATGTGCCGCTTGGCCAATTTCTCGCCGGCCGTCCGGATCGCATCGTCGGCAAGATCGAACTGGACAGCGTCACGGCGGCCACCAAACGCTACTGGCCGTTGTTCTGGGAGCAGGCGGATGTTGCCGATTCGATCATCACGCCGCAGCAGAAAGACCTGCTCCCGTTCATCAGGAACATGACCGCAACGACCAGGGAGGAACGCAAGAACTCGCAGTGGCAGTTCGGTCATCCCGTGCCGCTGGTGCACAGCAAGCCGAGGGTGGGAAACAACTGAGGTCGTTCCTGAATGGTTCAGCGGTGGGAAGCTTGGCCTGAGCCGGCCACGGCCGCATGTTCTTGAAGTCGCGAGTCCTGCCTTCCCTGCCCCTGAAATGATATGGATGCGGTTCGCAAGCTCTTCGAGTCCGAACTGGGCTACGTTGTCCTGCTGTTCGGGCTCTTCGTGGTGCCGCGCGTGTTGCAGCGGTGGCGCGTGCCGTCGGCAATCACCAGTTTCGCGCTCGGCGTCGTGGCCGGCGCGGGCCTCGGCCTGTTCCAGCACGACCAAACGCTCCACCTGCTCGCGACCTTCGGCATTGTCGGCCTGTTCCTGTTTGCGGGACTCGAAGTGGACGGGAATGACTTGCGTCGCGGCACACGTGTGCTCGTGCAGCACCTGGCGGTGCGCATTGCGATGCTGCTGGTGGTCGCACTGGCGCTGTCGAATGGACTCGGGCTCGAGTCACGACAGACCGTCCTGATCGCGCTCGCCCTGCTCATTCCCTCGACGGGATTCATTCTCGATTCCCTTGGCGCGCTGGGGCTTGCGCCGGCGGAAGCGTACTGGGTGAAGACCAAGGCCATCGCAACCGAACTGCTCGCGCTGGTCGTCCTGTTCGTGGTGATGCAGTCCTCCAGTTACGGTCGCCTGGCGGGTGCAACTGTCCTGTTGATCGTGCTCATTGCGGTCATCCCGCCCATCTTCCGCCTGTTCGCAGTGTCCGTCGCACCGTGGGCCCCGAAATCCGAGTTCGCCTTCCTGGTCATGATGGCGGTCGTTGTCGCCTTCGCCACCCGCCAGCTCGGCGCCTACTACCTCGTGGGCGCGTTCGTGGTTGGCGTCGCGGCGCAACGCATGCGCTCCGATCTCCCCGCCGAAGCGTCGGAGCGACTCCTGCACGCGGTGGAAGTGTTCGCCTCGTTCTTCGCACCGTTCTACTTCTTCACCGCTGGTGCGGAGCTTCCGCGCGATGTGTTTTCGCTGCAGGCACTCGGCTACGGCCTGCTGCTCACGGCGGTGATCATCCCGTTCCGGCTTGTCGCGGTGCTGGCGCACCGACGTTTCGCATTGCGCGAGCCGGTTCGTGAGAGTCTCCGCGTCGCCGTCCCGATGTTGCCGACACTCGTCTTCACGCTGGTGCTCGCGGGGATACTCCGCGAACGCTTTGCACTCAGCGACACCTACGTGGGTGCGCTCGTGGTGTACGCGGTGCTCAACACGACCATGCCCGGCTTCTTCATGCGCACACCGGCGCCGGTGTACGACGCCCCAACGCTTCCGCAGGCGCATTGATCGGCACACAGTTGTCTCGGCTGCGGCGCTGCCAAACAACTTCACGCGGAGCGCGCGGAGGTCTCGATGTCAGCGAGTCGCAACGTTGCCGTGGGGGGACACGGCAGGCCGCCTATTCATCAGCCGGCGGCGACTCCACGTAGCGCATGTACTCCCGCGGCGGCCGCAGCACCGACTCGGCGTCACCATACCCCGGGCGTCCACTGAGCAACGCGTGCATGTAGCCGTTCATCTCCCCGATCATCTCGGTGTGCAGAATGCGATTCGCCGGATTCGGGTGACGTAACAGCTCGATCTGCGATGACCGCATACGCTCGAACGCACCCAGCGTGTCCTGCGTGAACGCAACTGACGCCGACAGACGCTGGATCATGCGCTCGGTGGCGCGCCATGTGCCGCCCGAGTCGGACACGACCCTCTTGCCGTCGAGCATGATGTTGCGATCGTCGTACGCCAGCGACACCAGTCGATGACGCGGGCTGGCGTTGAGCCACGCCAGGAACTTGTCGCCGTGCCGCGGCTCGAAGTTGTAGTTGCTGTCGAGAAAGGCGATGCGGTCAAGCCAGTCGGGGAGCACGTCCTGCCCGTCGATAAAACCAAAGGCGAACGAGCCGCCGCCGCTGTGACCGGTGAGTGTCACCGAGAGTTGCGCAGGACTCCCGATCGCCACGCGAAGTTCATTGACGATCTCGACGATGCGTGCGTTGGCCACCGGGTAGCCAAGCCTGGCGCGCCACGCCGGCCAGCTCTTGCCCGCCG
>CAZPON010000192.1:0-6615 GCA_964588045.1 uncultured Gemmatimonas sp. | reverse complement strand
CGTTGCGCCCCGACCTGGTGTTCCTCGACATCCAGATGCCGGGACTGCTCGGCACCCAGGTCGTCGCACAGCTCACGCACCAGCCGTTCATCGTGTTCACCACCGCCTTCGCCCAGCACGCCGTCACCGCCTTCGAACTCGGCGCCGTCGACTACCTGCTCAAGCCCTTCGGCGCCGAGCGACTCAGCACTGCGCTGGAACGCGTGCGGACCGCGCTCGGCGAAGACAGCGAGCACGGCGCGATCGACCGACTGGGCGAGGTGCTGGGCAAGGGTCCAATGCGCCGCGTTTTCGTGCGAAGCGGAAACGCCATCGTTCCGGTGCCCGTCGCTACCATCACGTGGTTTGAAGCCGATGGCGATTACGTCGTGGCGCATACCGAGCGCAGCCGGCACGTCCTGACGCTATCCCTCAACCGGCTCGAGTCACGCCTGGACCCCGCGCGGTTCGTGCGCATCCATCGCACGCATATCGTCAATCTCGATCACGTGCTGTCGTTCCGGCGGAATGGCAAGAGCGGCATGACGGCGGAAGTGCGCGGCGGGACGCAGCTTGCCGTGAGCCGCGCGCGCGCGCAGGAGTTGCGGCGGCTGGGAGTGTAGCCGTTCAGCACTCTCTGCTGTCACCGAAGCCGAGCAGTGGTGTTCACCCACTGCTCGCACCAGGCGGCCACGCGTTCCGCGCGATCGAGCAGTGCCCGTGCCTCCTTCAGGTCGGCGATATAGCCTGAATACTCGAATCGATCCTTCTCCGAGATCACACGCTGGATGTCCTTCGACACTTTATCCGGAAGCCGATTGCCCAACACGTCGCTCGCGCGGCATGCAGGAGGCGACGTCCCACTTCAGCGTAACCGTCTGCGCGCGCGGGGTCCGCACGTTTCGCCCTGTCCGTCCGCGCCATCATCCCAGCACCTCGCCGAGCGGAGGCCCGAGGATTGGGACCACGTCTCGCGCCAGCTCCGGCCACGGCGCGGCCTGTGCGCCCCACGCGGCTCTTGCCTCACGAATCGTGTAAGCGATTGGCGCGACGGCCACTCCGTATTGCGTGCGCATGGATTCCACGCCAGCGAGCGTGCGATCGAGCAGTGCATCGCGATGCTTTGCGTCACACGCAATCAGCAGGATGTCCACGTCGCTGGCGATCGTCTCCTCGGCCCGCGCGACACTGCCAAACAGGTACAGGCCGACCGGCGGATCCTTGTCGCCGATGGCGATGGCCGCGATGGCGCTGCGCATTTTGCGCGCCAGCTCGGCCTCGGCACCGAACAGCGCGGTCAGCGTGGGAGCGAGGACGTGCCGGACGTTGAGACGGGTCAGGTGATCCCGCCCGCCCACCAGCTTCTCGACGACCCCAACCGCATGGAGCTCGGCAAGTGCTGCCTGCGCGCTGCGCAGCGTGACGCTGGCCCGACGCGCCAGCTCCCGCTGGGACAGGGGCGCGCCCTGCGCCGTCAGCACGCGGAGGATGCCGACCTTGGCCCGTGTACCGAGCACGACACCCAGCGGCTCATGCAGCGGCGGGGGGAGTGGCGACCTGGACATATCAGTAAAGTAGTCATATGACTACTTTACTGTCAATCATGGTCATGGACGTGTGGGTGAGGGCGCGGTTGTCTGAACACCGGTCCGCACCCTTCCGGATGGCGGCTTACAGCCTCACCAGGTGCTGCGGCTTCGCGCCCTTTACCGCACCCGTGGCGATCGTCGCATCGAACGTGACGAGGCGACCGCCGTGCTTCACGGCGAGTGCCACGAGATAGACATCGGTGAGCTGCCGGGGCCCGTGCATCCGCGTCGGATCAATCAGCGCGGGGTCCAGCAGGCTCTCGCTGTCCGGCCAGAACTCGTGGGCGCTGTGCGCGGTCGCGGCCCGCAACCGCTCCACGATCTCCAGGACCGACGGCGCGTTGGGATAGCCTGGATGCGACATGATTCGCACACAGCCGTTCTGCGTGATCGGACACGACGCCCATCCGCCGGCACCGTGCTCCCTGAACCACGCCATGGCCGCGCGGTGCGACGTATGGTCGCTGTCGAGCAGGGCAATCAGCACGTTCACGTCGAGGAGCGCGCGCATCCGGCCCTCAGTACGCGTCGTCGGTGCGCAGCTGGTCGATCAGCTCATTCGTGACGATGCCGCCACGAGGAGCAAACGGCTTGAGTCCATAGACCGCCTTTGGCTCACGCACGGCCGATGGCGTCGGCGCCGTCGGCGCCGTGAGCGCCTGGCGCAGCAACTCCGACACGACCTCGCCGGCGGTCTTGTTCTCGCGCCGTGCGCGCTCCTTGGCCGCCAGCAGGACGTCGTCCGCAATATCGAGCGTGGTCCGCATCATCTGATGTTAGCGCATCACACATCGCGATTCAAGCACGGGCGCCCTTCGTTCGATTGCTCGCTCAATGGCCCTCCAAGGGCCACTTTCCCCGCCATGGGTGACACCCTCGGCCAACTGACCTCGGCGCTGGCCGACCGCTATCGCATCATGCGCGAGATCGGCGCCGGTGGCATGGCGACGGTCTACCTCGCCGAGGACCTGCGCCACGGTCGCGAGGTCGCCATCAAGGTGCTCCGGGCCGAAGTCGCGGGCGCGCTCGGCGCCGATCGGTTCCTGCGCGAGATTGCCGTCACGGCCAGCCTCGACCACCCCGGCATCCTGCCGCTGCTCGATTCGGGCAACGCCGACGGCGTCCTCTACTACGTCATGCCGTTCGTGCGCGGTGAGTCGCTGCGCGCCCGGCTCACGCGCGAACGACAACTGCCGGTCGACGATGCAGTCGACATCGTGCGCACTGTTGGTGATGCGCACACATACGCGCACACGCTCGGCGTCGTGCATCGCGACATCAAGCCCGACAACATCCTCCTTTCGGGCAACCAGGCCCGCGTGGCCGACTTCGGCATCGCCCGCGCGTTGTCCGAGGTGCGCGGCAACACGCTCACCGGCACCGGCATCGTGGTCGGCTCGCCGGCATACATGAGCCCCGAGCAGGCCGCCGGCGATCGCGAACTCGACGGACGGAGTGATGTGTACGCGCTGGGCTGCGTGCTGTACGAAATGCTGGCCGGACAGCCGCCGTTCTCGGGGCCGACGCAGGAAAGCCTCATGCGGCAGCACCTGGTCACGCCACCGCCGGAGGTGACGCAACTGCGGCCGCTCGTGCCGCCACACATCGCACAGGCCCTGTCACGCGCGATGGCCAAAGCGCCGGCCGATCGTTTCCAGACGCCGGCGCAGTTCATCGCTGCGCTCCGCACGGTTTCGTCGGGAGAGAACTCGTCGCCATCACTCGCCACGTCGACAACAGCACGAAGCACCCGCCGGACAACGTGGATCGTCGGCGCCGCGGTCATTGCCGCCGCCGCCGCGGGGATCTGGCTCAGCCAGCGCGCGACATCGTCAACCGCAGCCAATGCGCGTCCCCTCATCGCCGTGCTGCCCTTCCGCAATATCGGCGCAGCCAGCGACGAGTATTTCGCCGACGGGCTCACCGAAGAGATCACGTCCCGACTCACCACGATTTCGTCCATCGGCACCATCTCGCGCACCACGGCGCTCAGCTACAAGGGCTCCACCAAGCCGCGGCGCGAGATCGCGAAGGAACTCGGTGTCACGTACGTACTCGAAGGCACGGTGCGCACCGATCGACTCCCCGATGGCACCGGCCAGGTGCGCGTTACGCCGGAACTGATGAAAGCCGATTCTGACACGCCGCTCTGGACCGATCGCATGACCGCCGGGCTCGCCCCGGGAGAACTCTTCAAGGTGCAGGCGCAGATTGCCGAGCAGGTGGCCGGTGCGCTCAACCTCACGTTGCTCGCCCGCGAGCGACAGGCGATTCGGCGCGTCGAGACGGTCGATCCCGAGGCCCACAACATGTACCTGCAGGGTCGCTTCAGTCTCTCCAAGGCTTCGGACGCCGGAATCACGGAAGCGGTCGCGTTCTTCACGAAGGCCGTCACCAAGGACTCCGGATATGCGCGGGCCTGGGCCGGGCTTGCCGACACGTACGCGAGGATGCCGTTCTACCCGCGGGCAAATGTCCCGGATTCCGTGGCGTTCGGCAACGCCGCGGCCGCGGCCACGCGCGCGATCGCGCTCGACAGCACGCTCAGCGAAGCCCACGTGTCGCTTGGCGCGGTGCATCTTGGGGCCTGGCGATGGGCTGACGCCGAGCGGGAGTTCGATGCGGCACTGCGATGGGACCCTGACAACGCGCGTGCACGCTGGTTGCGCACCGGCTTGATGATGACCCTGCGTCGCTACGACGAAGCGGTGGCGGAAGCGGAGCGTGCCGTGCAGCTCGAACCGGCGTCGCCCGACATGCGAAACACCTATGCCCATGTGCTCGCATCGACAGGCCGACTCGATGAAGCGGTCGCCAGCGAGCGCGTCGCACTCGCCCTCAAACCGGACTTCATCTTCGCGCACATCTTCCTCGGCGAAATCGCCGGCATTCGACACGACTATGTCACGATGGGCCGCGAATTCCAGTTCGTTGGACCCCTCGCCGATATCGGCCGCGCACTCGTGTCCATGAACGCGTCGGCAGCCTCGAGGCTTCCAGTGATCCAGGCGATCGGCGCGCTCCAATCGGCCAACCCGGGCCTCGATGCCGGGCGCAGGGGATGGCTCTATGCCGCCATCGGCGAGGTCGACCTCGCATTGACGGAATTCGAGACCGCCATCCGGCTTCGATCGCCCGGTGGGTTGTCCGCCCTGCAGTTCCCGACGGTCCGGCGCGCGCTCGGCGGGTCGCCCCGCTACGCGGCGATGCTGCGCACGGCCGGCATCGCGAAGTAGCCGCAACGTCCAGCGCATCACCGCTCCGGAGCGTTAATTCTTGTGTCCGTGGCGCCCGCGGCTTGGCGCCCTCCTCACGTCGGTCCCCGCCCCCCAGAGGAACCCCCAATGATCAATCGTCGAGACTTCATCGGAATCAGCGCTGGCGTCGGCGCCTCGCTCGGCCTCACCCCGCGCCTGCTCGAAGCCCTGTCCAATGGCATCCTGCCACAGGGTCAGCTGATCCAGCGCGCCATCCCGTCCACCGGTGAGAGGATCCCGGTCATCGGGCTCGGCAGTTCGGCCACCTTTTCCCAGGTCGCCCGCGCTGAAGACAAGACCGCCCTCAAGGAAGTCTTCCAGGCCATGACCGACCGCGGCGCGCGGGTGTTCGATACAGCGCCTTCGTACGGGGCCTCCGAGCAGGTGGCTGGCGAGCTGGTCAACGAGATGGGAATCGCCAACAAGATGTTCTGGGCCACCAAGGTGAACGTGGTCTCGCGCGGCTCCACCACCGCCGACCCGACGGCCGCCAAGGCCCAGATCGACGCGTCGTTCGCGCGATTCAAGCAGCCGAAGATCGACCTCATCCAGGTGCACAATCTGGCCGACGTGCCCACCCAGCTTGGCATCCTGCGCGACTACAAGAAGGAAGGCCGCGTGCGCTACGTCGGCGTCACGACCACCAGCGACAATCAGTACGGGACCCTCGAGCAGCTCATGCGCAATGAGCCCCTCGATTTCATCGGCGTCGACTACGCCGCCGACAATCGTGGCGTCGAGGAGAAGATCCTGCCGCTCGCCATCGAAAGGAAAATCGGCGTGCTCGTGTACGTCCCCTTCGGGCGCACGAGTCTCTTCCGGCGCGCCGCCGGCAAGGAAGTCCCCGCGTTCGCGAAGGACTTCGATGCCACCACCTTCGCGCAGCTGTTCCTCAAGTTCATCCTCGCCCATCCGGCGGTCACGGCGATCACGCCGGCAACCAGCCAGGCGAAGAACATGATCGACAACATCGGCGGCGGTATCGGCCGCATCCCCACCGAAGCCCAGCGCAAGCAGATCATCGAGTTCATCGACGCATTGCCCCCGGCCTAGGGTCGCCGAGTTTCTGCCCGTTCCCTCCACCCCCACCGTAGATGACAAGCGAATCGGGAATCCTGGCGCGACTCCGCGCCGGTGTTGGTGCGCGTCCCGGCGAAGGCGCCGTGCTCGTGTGGGCCACGGCTTACTACTTCCTCGTGCTGTGCGCCTACTACGTGATTCGCCCGATTCGCGACGACATGGGTGCGGCCAGCGGCGCCGACAAGCTGGCGTGGCTGTTCAGCGGCACGATGGTGGGCATCAGCGCCGCGCGCCTGGTGGAGCGCTACCAACGCCCGACGGTCGTGATCGGCCTCGACGGTGAGTACGGCCATGGGAGCGGGCGCGCCCCGGATGGTTTCCCTCTTTATGCCGCCATCGCACGGAGCCGAGACCTCCTGGAGAAGTTTGGTGGTCACGACGCCGCCGCGGGCCTCACCATCCGGAGTGATCGGGTCGGGCTCCTGCGCACGGCGTTCGAGCGCGCCTGCGAGGAGCTCGCCAACGAGCGCATCGAGGTCGAGGACATCGTGCTCGACGCACGTATCGATGGAGACGGGTACGGGCTGCCGGGGGCCTCGGAGCTCACGCTGCTCGAGCCGCTCGGTGAGTCGAACCCCGAGCCCATGTTCGAAGCCTGCGGGCAAGTCGTGCGGGCAGATCAGGTGGGAGATGGGCACCTGAAGCTCGTCGTGCGCGTCGGTGCGCGTGAGCTTTCTGCCTTCGGCTACGAGCTCGCTTCTCGCAAGCCA
>CAZPON010000191.1:0-6631 GCA_964588045.1 uncultured Gemmatimonas sp. | reverse complement strand
GCCTGGCGCCCCAGCAACTGCGTGGCGGTTGGCCACCACGTTTCACGAAGTCGCGCATCAGTGGTTCGGCGACTACTTCACCATGCAGTGGTTCGACGACCTGTGGCTGAAGGAAGGTTTCGCGACGTACATGGCGGCCAAGATGCAGGCCGACCTGACGCCCGGCGCGAATGCGTGGAAGACGTTCTACCTGCGCAACAAGCCCGTCGCGTACGGGACGGATGCGACCGCAGGCACGACGCCGGTATGGCAGGCGCTCGCCAACCTCGACCAGGCCAAGAGCAACTACGGGCCGATCGTGTACAACAAGGCGCCCGGCATCCTGCGTCAGCTCAACTATCTCGTGGGCGACCGGGCGTTCCAGTTGGGTGTGCAGCAATTCCTGCGCGACCATGCGTATGGCAATGCCACCTGGCGCGAACTGCTGGCGTCGATCGGTGCCGCAGCAGGCCGCGATCTCACGAGCTGGGGCGCGGCGTGGATCCTGCGCCCCGGCATGCCGATCGTCGAGCAGCACCTGCTCGTGCATGACGGTCGCATCGCACAGCTTACGCTGACGCAGCGGCCGGCGCAGCCGGCGCTTTCGGGCGTCGCTGCATGGCCCATCAAGATGCAACTGCTGCTCGCGTATGACGACGGGCGCATGGAGCGCCTGCCGGTCGAGATGCAGCCGGCGTCGCTGGACGTGGCGGCGGCACGCGGCAAGCCGGCCCCCGCGTTCGTGTTCGCCAACGAGGGCGACTACGGCTACGCGCTGGTGCTCCCCGATTCGGCGAGCGTGGCCTGGCTGGAGCAACGCATTGGCAGCGTGTCGGACGATTTCCTGCGCGCGATGTTGTGGGGCGCACTGTGGGACCTGGTGCGCGAAGCGCGACTCGCGCCGGAGCGATTCGCCGCGCTGGCCTTGCGCGAGATTCCGCGCGAGCCCGACGAACAGTTGGCGGGTTCGATGGTGGGCCGGCTGGGCACGGCGCTGACGCGCTACATGTCCACCGCTGCACGCGATTCGCTCCTGCCGCGCGCGGAAGCAATGCTGCTCGCCGGCGCCGGCGACACGACACGCGTGTACGGGACGCGCAAGACGTTCCTCGACGCGAGTATCGGGCTGGCGCGCAGCGGGCCCTCGCTGCAGCGCCTCGCCGGCTGGCTGGATGGTGATTCGGCGATGGGATTGCCCCTGCGCCCGCCGACGCGCTGGGCGATCGTGACGCGACTGGTCTCGCGCGATGCGGCGGGCGCGCATGCACGATTGGAGGCGGAGACGGCGCGCGATTCCACCAACGAGGGCCGACGCCTTGCCTTCGTCGCCAATGCGGCGCGACCTGATGCGAACGCCAAGCGCGCACTGTTCTCACGCTGGTTCACCGACACGGCGCTGAACGAAGAGTGGGTGACGTCGAGCCTGCGCGCGTTTCACGAACCCGAACAGGCGGAACTCACGCGTGCACTGCTGGAACCGGCGCTCGACACCCTGCCGTGGATCCAGCAGAACCGCCGGATCTTCTTCCTGGGCAGTTGGCTCGGCGCCGTGCTGGGCGGACAAAGCAGCGCCGAGTCGCTGGCCGCGGTGGACGCGTGGCTGCGAGCACACCCGGCGTTGCCGGCCGACCTGCGCCAGAAGGTGTTGCAGTCCCGTGATGAACTCGAGCGGACGGTCGCGATCCGCAGTCGCTTTGCACCCAATCAGCCCTCCGGGGCCACCCTCCCATCCACACCCACACCATGACTCGCCACTTCTCTGTCTCCGCCCGGCTCGCGACCATCCTGCTGTGTGCCGTACCTCCATGCCTGCACGCGCAGGCTGCGCCGGGATCGAGCTCGCGCGCCGACAGTGCGGCTGTGATCGGGGTCGCCGAGGACCTGCTGCACGCCATCTCCACCCGTGACACGGTGCTGGCGCGGCGCGTGCTGCTGCCGGGCGCCCAACTGGTGAGCATCGCCGACCCGGCGACGCCGACGGCGGCCGGTCGTGCCCAGAACGACCAGCAGTTCGTGACGTCGCTGGCGTCGGGCACAGCGCGCTACCTCGAGCGGATGTGGAACCCGACCGTGTTCGTGCACGGACCGCTGGCCGTCGTGCGCGCGCCGTACGACTTCTTTGTGGACGGCGCGCTGTCGCATTGCGGCGTGGACGTGTTCACCATGGTGCGTTCACGCGGTGAATGGCGGGTGAGTCACGTGGTGTACACGACACAGCGCACGGAATGCGCGCCGAGTCCGTTGGGGCCACCGAAGGGCAATTGACTGATCCCGAACCCTATGCGCGTTCGACGATCCGGTCGATGAGGAAACCCGACTGCTCCAGCGCCTCCTCCGTGAACGCGCCGAAGAACTGCTTCACGTCGTCGAACAGCGCCGAGAAGGCTTCCTGGTCGCCGCTCGCGAGCACGGTACCAAGTTCTTCGGCGGCGTCGCGGAACACCTCCGTCACGGCGGCCGTGCCGGGATTGCGCATCTCGATCGGCCCGTAGAGTCGCGGGTCCTGCGCGAAGTGACGCGCCGCGACATACAGTTCGAGCAGGTACGCCGGCGACGTGAATCGCATCGTTTCATCGAGCGGGATGCCGAGCCTGGCGAGCGTGAGGCCAAGCACCTGCGTCTGGAAGTGCGTGAGCACCTGCACCACCGACATGGCCCGATCGTGCTGTACCGGCGTGGCCTCGGTGAGTGCGAGGCCGCGCGCCGAGAACGCCTGCACGACCCAGTCGGCCCACGCGTCACCGCGCGCCCGACAGACCACCATGCGCTGCCCCTGCACCGAATGCACGCCGGGGCCGAACATGGGATGCGTCCCCACGACGCTGGCGCGCGTGGCTGCCAGCATCGCCTCGACCGGCGCCGCCTTGATGGACGTGATGTCCATGAGCAGCGCGTCCGGGCGCATGTGCGGGCCGACCTCGCCGATCACGCGTTCGGTGTGCTCGATGGGCACCGCCACCATCAGGACGTCGGCGACCGCCGCCGCGTGTGCGGCCGTGAGCTCGGTATCGACATCGACGATCAGCAGGCGGTGGCCCATGTCGCCGAAGAGCCGCGCGAACAGCGCGCCCATGCGGCCGTGACCGCCGACAATCGCCACCGTGCGCGGCTCGTCGTCGACCGGCACTTCGGCCCGCAGCGCCGCCTGGTGATCACGACTCGAGCGCAGCAGCACGCGGAAGATCGACTCGATCTCCCCGACCGGCAGCCCGAGTTCCCGGGCGCGCTCGCGACGGTCATCGAGCACCTCACGTTCACGTCGGGCGTCGCGAATGCGCACGCCGTGCTGCCGCTTGAACGCCGCCACCTCGGCCACGAGCGCCATGCGCCGGGCCATGATCTGCAGCAGGTCCCGGTCGAGCGCGTCGATCATCGCCCGAAGGATTGGCAGCGGGCGCGGTGTCGGCTCCATGGTGATGAACTTAGCGCGCAGCGTGCGGTTCGTCACGGCGTGCGGGGCCGTATATTCTTGCGCACATGACCTCTCCACGCCCGTCCTTCGACCTCGCGGGCCTCTCCGACGCCCTCGGGGGGCCGCACACGCTTGTGCGAGAGCTCACCGGCGGCATGTCGCGCGTGTTCGTGCTGCGTGACGAGTCGTTGGGACGGCTGATCGTGTGCAAGTTGATGGATGCGACGGTGGCATCGGCGCTGAGTGCCGATCGATTCGCCCGCGAGATCCGCCTTGCCGCGACGCTCCAGCATCCGCAGATCGTCCCGTTGCTGCGCGCGGGCGACCTGCATGGCGTGCCGTGGTTCACGATGCCGTTCGTCGAAGGGGCATCGGTGCGGGAGATGCTGCACGAGGAGGGCCGCGTGCCGTGGCGCGCCGCGCTGCCGATCCTGCGCGACGTGGCGCGCGCGCTGGCGTACGCGCACGCGCGCGACGTGGTGCATCGCGACATCAAGCCGGAGAACGTGCTCATTACGTCGGACAGTGCCGTGGTGGCGGACTTCGGGGTCGCCAAGGCGCTGGACCGCTCGCGTACACACGGCGGTGACGCGGCGACACCGGGCGTCACGGGATTCGGCATGGTGGTTGGCACACCGGCGTACATGGCGCCGGAACAGGCCGCCGGCGACCCGAACACGGGGCCGGCCGCCGACGTGTATGCCTGGGGCCTGCTGGCGTATGAGATGCTGTCCGGCAACGGCCCGTTCACCGCGAGCACCGCGCAGGAATTCTTCGTGGCGCACATGTCCCGGAATCCGGAGCCGTTGCCGTCGGTCGCTCCGGATGTGCCAGCGGATCTCGCGCAGTTGGTGATGCAGTGTCTCGAAAAGGAACCGGTGGCGCGGCCCACTGCATCGGACATCGTGCAGCGTTGCGAACAGCCGCTCGCGCCCGGTGGTACCGTGCGATCTGCCGCGGCCTCGCGCACGCGCGCCTGGCACCGCGTGGCGATTGCTGCCGTGCTGCTGCTGCTGGCCGGACTCGCGGGCGTTTGGCAGTGGTCACGACGCGCCACGGCGCAGGCGGCCGGACTGGCGGTGAAGGAACGCGTGTACTTCGCACCATTTGCCAATCGCACCGGCGACCCCGCGCTCGATGGCATCGGTGAGATCACCGCCGACTATCTCGCACGCAGCCTCATCGAATCGGGATTAGCCGACGCCGTGGGGGCGTTCGGTCAGGAGACGGCGCCCGATGCGCGCTCGCTGAAGGGCGTCTTGCGCCGCGGACTGGGCGGCGAGCGAAGCGAGGCGGTGAGCCTCGGCGCCGGTACGCTGGTGGAGGGCGCGGTGTATCGACTCGGCGACTCGCTGCGCTTCGAGGCCCGCGTCATCGACGCCCGCGAGGGCAAGCTGCTGCGCAGCATCGATCCGGTGCGCGCGCCCCTCGCGTCACCCGATGCCGTGCTTGGCGTGGTGGCCGACCGCGTGCTGGGCGCGATCGGCCCCTACATCGATCCCGACCTGCGCGTGCTCGCCGGCCACACGCGTCGACCACCCACCTTCGAGGCGTACCGCGCCTTCATGACGGGCGTGCGCATTCCCGGATGGGACAGCACCGCGTACTATCACCTGCTCGCGGCGCGCCTCGACACGACGTTCGACTACTCGCTCGTTCGCGCCGCGCGCGCGCGCTACCACGCCTTCCACTGCGACGGCGTCGACTCCATCGCCACCGTGCTCGTGCCGCGGCGTACCCGCATGATGCCCTTCGAGGTGGCGTCACTGGACCTGTACGTCGCGCTCTGCGGCGGCAACAAGTCGGCGGCCTTCGAGGCCGCGCGGCGCATGGAGGCCGTCGCGCCGCGCAGCGACTACGTGCAGATGGAAGTGATCCGGGCCGCAGCTGCCACCGGCGCACATGAGGACGTCGTGCGGCGCGCCGAGCAGATCGACGGAACGCGCGGATGGTTTGCCGCGACCGAATCAGCCAGCAGCCACCTGTTCGTCACGGTGTTGCCGGCCTATTTGGTACTCGGACGCATGGCCGACTTGCAGCAACTGGCGATGCGCTGGCCGAACCGCCTGCCTCGACAACGCATCGCCGTTGTGCGCGTACTGCTCACGGCGGCCGTCCTGGAAGGTGACTGCGCCGCACTGGGCGAGGCCACGGCGCGGTTCAAGGCGATGCCGTCCATCGAGCGCGCTGACGTGCTGGCCACCGATGGTTGGCTGGCGGCCGGCGGCGCGAGCGTCGCCGGTTGCGGGAAGGAGGGACAGATCCTGGCCGAGGAAACGATTCGGCTCGCTCCGGACATCGAGCGCCTGGTCCCCACCGCCCTGGACAGTGCGATGGTCCGCATTGGCAGCGCCAATGCACTGGCCCTGCTGGGACGCACGACCGAGGCACGCCGGGCGCTGGCTCCGATGACCGGGGCATGGCTGGACGCCCTCCCCGTGCGAAACCGCTACGTGGCCATCACGTGGCTCGTGCAAGCTGCCGGGCTGTCCAGGGACACCGCGTTGGTGACTGCGCTGCATCGGCGATACGTCGCACTGCCGCCCGACAGCAGTGCCGTGAACCGTGCCCTCACGCGCGCCTTCATGGAGAATGCGCTTGGCAACACCGATGCCGCGAGCGACGCACTCCTCGAAGCCATCCAGCTCGATGAAGCGCGCACGGGCCGACTCGACGCGTTCGTTCCGCTGACCGTCGAGTTCCGGTACATGCCGGGGTTCGATGCGGTGCGGGCCGATCCGCGCGTGGCGCACGCCCTCGGACTCCGTCCGGCCGACGCCGCGCCCCCGCAAGGGGCCGTCGCGCCGCCTACGCCGTAGGCTGGTACCTGCCCCACGCGCGCTCGAGCGTATCGGCAATCTCGCCGACGCTCGCCCGCGCGCGGACGGCATCGATGATGCGCGGCATGAGTTCGTGACGCGCACCGCGGTGTGCGGGCAGGTAGTCGGCAGCTGTCGTCTCGATCGCCGCCAGGGCCGCCGTCGCCGCGGCATTGTCCCGCGAGGATTTCACGTGCGTGAGCTGCGCCACCTGCTCGCGTTCCAGCGACGAGAAGTCGGGCGCGGGAATGATGGGCGGGTCCTGTCCATCGCCGAACTTGTTGACCCCGACAACCACCGTCTCGCCGGCTTCGACGCGCAACTGATGCGCGTACGCGCTGCGTCCGATCTCCTCCTGGAAGAAGCCGGCGCGAATCGCCTCGGCGGCGCCGCCCAGCGCGTCGACTTTCCCGATCAACTC
>CAZPON010000190.1:0-6682 GCA_964588045.1 uncultured Gemmatimonas sp. | reverse complement strand
GGAAGGGGTATTCGAACGGGCCATGCAGGCCGTCGAGTTGTGGATCGCCGAGGGCACCGAGAAGGCCGTCAGCACCATGGGCCGCTAGGGGCTTGACATATATGCCACCATTAGGGCATATATATGCCTACGCCTACGTACGCCTACGCTCGCTCACTCAAGGTTGACACCATGAAGCGCACCAGCCTGTTCCTCGACGACAAGGTCGTTGGTCAATTGCAGCGACTCGCCCGCCGGCGTGGCCAGAGCTTTGCAGCGGTGGTGCGCGAGGCATTGGCCGTGTACGCCGCCGAGCCAGCGGGTGACGCGACCGCGTCCCCGGTCGTGCCCGCGATTGCCGGACGGTTTCGGAGCGGATTCACCGATACGTCCGCGCGCGTCGACGACTTGCTCTGGCGGGATCCACACGCGTGAGTCGATACACCGCACGGCCCATCACCCTGGCCGACACCGGTGCGCTCTACGCGCTCATCGACGCAAGTGACGCGTGGCACGAACCGGTCATGGCCTGGTGGTCGCAGGATATGCGCCGTCGCCACGATATTCGCGTGCCGGTGACCGTGCTTCCCGAGCTCTGTTACCTGTTGGCTGCCCGAATCGGTGCGCAGGCGGAGATCGCCTTCGTGGACGCCGTGGCCGCCGGGGAGTTCGTCGTGGAGCCGCTGTATGACGACGACCTTGAGCGCGTGGCCGAGATCATGCGGCAATACGGCGACTTCCCGCTCGGGTTTGTCGATGCATCACTCGTCGCGCTGGCGGAGCGACTGGACGCGCGCGAATTGCTGACGACCGACCGTCGTCACTTCTCCGTCGTGCGCCCGCAGCATGCGCGCCAGTTCACCCTGTTACCGCCAAAGTCATGATGTCCGAGTGGAAGTTGCGTGCGCGGGTGGGCGGCCCCATGCTCGCGGTCGTCGCCAGCCTCGCCGCGGCGGCGTGCGCCGAACGCACCGCCGAAGGACCGTCCATCGGGGCACCGGTCACCATCGCATCGCCGGCACCTGTGGGCTCCAGCACGCCGTCACTCGTCATGACCGCCGATGGCGCCGCACTGCTCTCGTGGACGGAACGCGGCGCCGATTCATCGGTCGCCATTCGCATGGCGTCATGGCGCAATGGACAGTGGGACAGCGCGCGCACCATCAGTGCGGCGCGCGCGTTCTTCGTGAACTGGGCCGACTTCCCGTCCATGACCGCGCTCGCCAACGGCGACATCGCGGCGCACTGGCTCGAACGGGAAGCTGCCGGCAAGTACGCGTACGGCGTGCGCGTGGTGCGTTCGCGCGACGAGGGCAAGACGTGGAGCGCGCCCGTGACACCGCACACGGATGGACTCCCCGCCGAGCATGGGTTCGTGACGCTGTGGCCCGATGGCGCGGATGGGCTGGGCCTCGCGTGGCTCGACGGTCGCAAGAGTGCCATGAAGGACAGCGCCCGTGAGATGACCTTGCGCATGGCGGTGGTGTCGCCGGATGGCACGCTGCGCAATGAATCCGTGCTCGATGCGCGCACGTGCGATTGCTGTCAGGTGGCGAGCACGCGCACGTCGGCCGGCCAACTGGTGGCCTACCGCGATCGCTCGCCCGACGAAATCCGCGACATCATGGTGGTGCGACAGGTCGGCGACGGGTGGACGGCGCCGCAGCCGGTGCACGCCGACGGCTGGCACATCGAAGGCTGCCCGGTGAACGGCCCGCAAGTCGTGGCGCGTGGCGACACGGTGGCGGTCACCTGGTTCACCGGCGCGAATGACACGTCGCGCGTGCTGTTCGCGCGCAGCGTCGACGGCGGCGCCACGTTCGGCGCACCGGTGCGCATCGATGACGGCAATCCGCTGGGTCGTGTGACGATCGCGTTCGATCGCGATGGTCATGCGCTGGTAGGCTGGATGGAACGCAAGACCCCGGAAACCGCCGAGGTACGCGTTCGCCGGATCGCTGACGGAGTGGCCTCGACGGCGCAAACCGTCGCCACGACATCGTCGGCGCGCCAGAGCGGGTTTCCGCGTATGGTCGTGACCGGCGACACGCTGCTCGTTGCATGGACGGATGTCTCGCCGTCGCTCCAGGTGCGCATCGCGCAGCTTCCTCTCACTTCCCGATCGACACGATGAACCAGTTCACGATGGTCGCTGGCGCGCTGTTGCTGCCAGCCCTGCTGGGCGCACAGGATGCGCCCAGGCCGCAGTCGGTGCCCGCGGCCCCGGCCACGACCCTGCCCCTCAAGCACGTCGCGAAGCCGACCACGGCGCCCATCAGCGTCGAAGACCTGATGTCGCGCCTCTATGTGTTCGCCGACGACTCCATGATGGGTCGCGAGGCCGGCACGCTGGGCAGCATGAAGGCCACCGAATACCTGGCCGCCGAAGCGAAGCGTATCGGCCTCGCGCCGGGTGGCGACAACGGCACGTATTTCCAGAACCTGCCCCTCAAGTCACGTCGCGTCGATCCGATGAGTTCCTTCATCGCCGGTACCGCTCCGCTGACGTTCGGCAAGGACTGGGCAATCGGTGGACAGATGTCGCTCAACGTGGAGAGCGTCGAGTCGGTGTATGGTGGCGTTTACGGCGACACGGTGAACCGCCTCACGCCGGAACAGGCCAACGGCAAGCTCGTCCTGCTGACGGTGCCATTGTCCACGGCGGCGATCAATGCGGCCGCGTTCGACGACCGGCCGCCGGCGCCCGCGACCGCGGCGGCGGTGGGGCTGCTGATGCCGGCGCAGGTCATGCCGCAACTGGCCGGCATCATGCATGCGCCGGATGTCACGGTGGTCGACGGCGCACTCACACCGATCCGGCTGTTCCTCGGCGGCGGTGTCGCCAGCGTGCTCTACACCAAGCCGCTGAACGAGCTCACGGTGGGCGATGTCGGTGCGAAGGTCGCGATCAACGCCATCGTCACCATGTCCGACAGCCCGTACCCCGCGCGCAACGTGGTGGGCATCCTCCCGGGCAGCGATGCGAAATTGAAGGGACAGTACGTGGCGATCGGCGCGCACAGCGATCATGTGGGCGTGAGTCCACGCGCCGAGGACCACGATTCGTTGCTGGTGTTCAACCGCATCGTGCGGCCGGGCGGCGCGGAAGACCAGGGCGTCGAGGCCACACCCGAGCAGGTCGCGCAGATCAACACCGAACTCGCCGCGTTGCGCGTGTCCAGCGCGCCGCGCGCCGACTCGATCTTCAACGGCGCGGACGACGACGGTTCCGGTTCAGTGTCGGTGCTGGAGATCGCCGAGTACTTCGCCTCCCTCAAGACCAAGCCCAGGCGTTCGACCCTGTTCGTGTGGCATGTCGGTGAAGAGAAGGGCCTGTGGGGCTCGCACTACTTCACCGAGCATCCGACCGTGCCGCGTGACTCGATCGTTGCGCAGCTCAACATGGACATGGTGGGTCGCGGCTCGGCCTCCGACCAGACCGGCATGGACTCCGCCGGCACGGAACTGCGTGGCGGACCGGACTACCTGCAACTCGTGGGTTCACGCCGCCTGTCGACGGAGCTGGGCGAACTTGTCGAGCGCGTCAACACCACCAAGGGGCACAAGTTCACGTTCGACTACGCGATGGACACGAACGGCCACCCGATGAACATCTACTGCCGCAGCGATCACTACGAGTATGCGCGGTGGAACATTCCGGTGACGTTCTTCACCACTGGCGGACACTCGGCCTATCACCAGCTCACCGACGAGCCGCAGTACATCGACTATCCGCACCTGGCCCGCGTGGCAACGCTGGTGAGCGATATCGCGCTGGAGCTGGGCAACCGCGCCACGCGACCGCTGGTGGACGGGACACGGATGGATCCGAAGGGAAGCTGCAGGCAGTAGGACGTCAACGATATGCTGTCAGCGAAACCGCGACGGCGTCCTCCACCGTCTCCACGGTGAGCCGCAGTACGCTTGCCGATATCGGCGCGATCCGCCGCATCTGCCGATAGCCGATCGTGGTTCCGCGCGCGACCGGCTCGGCGTCCGTTTCTCCCGTTAGCAGCGACCACGACTTCACCCGCTGACCACGCTCGATCTCCTCGCGCAGGTCGATGACGGAGATCGACTGGGGTGACGGGAACCGCACCGTCAGCACGCCGCTGGTGGTGCCGGTGGCGCGCCACGACGATTCCCCGCCGCGCACCTCGCCGGCCACCAGCCGATCGAGCGCGGCACGCATTCCCGCCAGGCTGGCGACATCGGTTTCATGCAGCAGGCCATCGCGCGTCGGCGGCACGTTGAGCAGCAGCTTGGAGTTCCGGCCGACGCTCGTGAAGTACAGTCCCACCAACTGCTCGGCCGTCTTCACGCGCGCGTCTTCGGCCGGATGATAGAACCAGCCCGGGCGGATCGACACGTCGGTCTCACCGGGACGCCACACACTGCCGTCGGCATGTCCTTCCTGCAGTGCGCGAATCACCTCCGCGCCGCTGGCTCCGATGAAGGGCACCGACTCGGGGCGAATCGTGCTCCAGTTGGTTTCGCCGGCCACGCCGCGTTCGTTGCCGATCCAGCGCACGTCGGGGCCCGCGTCGGAGAACAGCACCGCGTTCGGCTGCAACCTGCGCACCAGCGCCCAGGTGCGCGGCCAGTCGTACACCTGTCGCTTGCCGTTGGGCCCTTCCCCGTTGGCGCCGTCGAACCACACCTCGCTGATGTCGCCGTACTGCGTGAGCAACTCGGTGAGTTGCGCCATGAACACATCGTTGTAGCGCGGCGAATCGCCATACGTGGGATGATTGCGATCCCACGGCGAGCAATAGAGCCCGGCCGCGAGTCCTTCCGCGCGGCACGCGTCCACGAACTCGCGCACCACATCACCCTTGCCGTCCTTCCATGGACTCGACGCCACCGAGTGACGCGTGGTGGCCGTGGGCCACAGGCAGAATCCGTCATGATGCTTGGCGGTGAGGATCATGGCCTTCGCGCCCGCCGCCCTGGCTGAGCGAGCCCACTGGCGCGCATCGAGTCGCGTGGGGTTGAAGATCGACGGCGACTCGGTGCCATCGCCCCACTCGCGATCGGTGAAGGTGTTGACACCGAAATGGAGGAAGAGCGCGAGTTCGTCGCGTTGCCAGGCGAGTTGTGCTGCCGTGGGGCGCGGCCGGGATTGGAGGGGGAGCGCGCGGAGGGGGAAGGCGGCGAGCACGGAGCCAGCGGCGAGGCGGGAGAGGAATTCGCGGCGTGAATGCATTGGAGTACGGAGTACGGAGTTCTCAACTCCGAGTATGGAGTACGGAGTCGTGAGTATGGGGTACGGAGTAATGTGCAGCGCGGGACGTCAGGTGGGGCGGTGTCTTCGGGGCGACCGCTTGCTGGCCTGGTCGGCGGCAAGGACGCGGCGGCGAAGCACGATGATCATCCTTCGAATCTCGACCACCTCGTTGACCATCGCGTCGACACGAGGCTTACCGATGATGCCCAGTCGCCCCGCCAGGTCGAGGTGACTCTCCACCTCGGAGCAGGAACCGATGGACACCTGCAGGTACCTCGCGAATTGTGCGCGTGTGCCCGCTCGCGCGCCCTCGGCGATGTTGGCCCCGATCGACATCGCTGCGTCCCGCACCTGACGCCGCAGCCCTGCCGCCTCCGCGCCAGAGTGCGCCTCCGTCGCGCGATACACCTCCACCGCCAGCACCTGCGCCCGCTGCCACGCAGTCAGCTTTCGAAAGTCTTGCATGTCAGCATGATGCACCCAACCCTGCGAAATCCCATCACCCCCGCAACGCGACCCACTACATTCCATCGCAGCAACTCCATACTCACAACTCCGTACCCCATACTCGGAGTTGAGAACTCCATACTCCATACTCAATGCTTCGGCTAGGTATCGTCGGCCTCCCCAACGTCGGCAAGTCCACCCTCTTCAACGCGCTCACCTCCGCCAAGGCGGAGGCCGCGAACTATCCGTTCTGCACCGTCGATCCCAACATCGGCATGGTCGAAGTCCCCGATGAGCGCCTCGCGGCGCTGTCGGAGATCGTGCAGCCCAAGCGTGTCGTGCCCGCGGTCGTGGAGTTCGTCGACATCGCCGGACTGGTGAAGGGCGCGTCGCAGGGTGAGGGGCTCGGCAACAAGTTCCTCCAGAACATCCGTGAGACCGATGCCATCGTGCACGTCATCCGGTGCTTCGACGATCCCGATGTCACGCATGTCATGGGCTCGCCCGACCCGGCGCGCGACAAGGAGATCATCGAACTCGAGCTGGCGTTGAGTGACCTGGCGACGGTCGAAAAGCGGCTCGAGAAGGTGAAGCGCGCGGCCAAGTCGAATGACAAGGACGCCGTGGCCGAGTTGCCCTCGCTCGAGGCGGCATTCAGTGCGCTGTCTGACGGGAAGCCGCTGTGGCGTGCCGGACTCGACCCGTCGGCGCTGGCCGCCCTTGCGGGGCTGCAGTTGCTCACGGCCAAGCCCGTGCTGTATGCGGCGAACGTGACCGACGCCGAACTCTCCGGCGAGGAAGGTCCCTACTTGAAGGCGCTGCGCGCGGCGGTGGCGGGCGAGCATGCGGAAGTGGTGCCGTTGTCGGCCAAGATCGAGGCCGAGCTGGCGGAGCTGCCGCCGGAGGAGCGCACCGAGTTCCTGCAGTCGCTGGGCATCGAATCGGCCGGTCTCGACCGCTTGATCCGCGCCGGTTATCACCTGCTCGGCCTGCAGACCTACTTCACGGCGGGTGTGCAGGAAGTGCGCG
>CAZPON010000189.1:632-6691 GCA_964588045.1 uncultured Gemmatimonas sp. | reverse complement strand
CGGCGGCCGGCGTGCAGTTCATCGTCTGCATCACCGAGGGCGTGCCGGTTCTCGACATGACGAAGGTGTATCCGTACGTGAAGGACCACGGCGCACGGCTGCTCGGCCCGAACTGCCCGGGTCTCATCACGCCGGGCCAGTCCAAGGTCGGCATCATTCCGGGCCGCATCTGCCTGCCCGGCAACGTGGGTGTCGTGAGCCGCTCCGGCACGCTCACCTACGAGATCGTCAACCAGCTCACCAAGGCCGGCATCGGGCAGAGCTCGTGCGTGGGCATCGGTGGTGATCCCATCAACGGCACGAATTTCATCGACTGCCTCGCGGCGTTCGAAGCGGATCCGAACACGAAGGCCGTGGCCATGATGGGCGAAATCGGCGGCACCGACGAGCAGGAAGCGGCGACGTTCGTGAAGGAGCACATGACCAAGCCGGTCGTGGGCTTCATCGCGGGGCAGACCGCACCGCCGGGACGTCGCATGGGTCATGCCGGGGCGATCATCTCGGGCTCGGCTGGCACGGCCGCCGAAAAGATCGACGCGTTTAAGGCCGCGGGCATGGGCGTGGCACAGCGCCCTGTCGATTTCGTGGACCTGATCAAGGCCAGGCTATAGGCCCAGTTCGCAGTTCCCCGTCGCATGTGATTGAGCGCGGCTCGCGCCGTAGGCGGGAGCGCGGGCCGGCTCAAGGCGGGAGTGATGGAAACGACGCGCTTCCGCAGGTGGGGCCCCGTGCGGCAATCGCTGGGCCGATGCGGCAATCGAAGGCGGCACGCGGCAATGTTGGCGAGCCTGCGGCAATCCGCAGGCTTTCGCAATGTGCTCCCAGGCTGAATGGTGTCAGCTCACGCTGGTGTGCTGTCACCACACGCAGGAGGAGAGTAAAGACTCATCGCAGAGTTGTGATTCAGGCCTTGGTTGTCGCAGCCATGGCTGGCTGGCTGCTCGCCAATCCGGCGCCCGCCGAGGCGGCAGCCGCGTCCAGCTGCACCCCTGGGGTGTATTGTGCGTACAGCTGCTTTGAAGCCGAGATGGTTTGCGGGGCTGCCCAGTGCGACGTGGTGGGGTGCATCGACATCGGAACCATACAGTGTTTCGGTGCCTGGAGATGCCATCGCTATCTGCCGCCGACTATCTGAGCATGCTTGTCGCGCAGAGGGCCCACGCATGCTGCGAATTGTCATGATGGAACTGCTGCGTGCCAGCGTAGGCGAGGCTTCCGATGGCCGACAATGACAATCGCGCGCCTGGCTTGCCCAGCTCTTGCCTTGCCTGACGAGCCATTATCTTCCCGGCGCGAGGGCCCGTCAGTGTTCGGCCTCCTCGCGCGGTCATCGCATACTCACAGGATTCGCAAAATGGCTGGACGTCGTACCCTGACCATCATCAAGCCCGACGCCTTTGGCGCCGGGAAGGCCGGGCTGATCATCGCCCTGCTGGAGCAATCGGGATTCCGCATCAAGGCGGCCCGCACGATGCACCTCACCACGGCGCAGGCCGGCGCGTTCTACGCCGTGCACCGCGAGCGCGGGTTTTTCGGGGAGCTGGTCGAATTCATGACCAGCGGCCCCTGCATGCCGTTGATCCTCGAGCGGGACGATGCCGTGGCCACCCTGCGCACCGTGATTGGCGCCACCGACCCGGCCGAGGCCGCCGAAGGCACCGTGCGCAAGCTGTACGCCGAGTCCAAGGGCCGGAACGCCATTCACGCCTCGGACTCCGACGAGAACGCGGCCCGTGAGGCCGGCTTTTTCTTCGCCGAGTGCGAGGTCCTGGCCGGCTGAGCGGCGGTTGAACGACGGCTGGCACGCCGCGCGAGGCGGTTTGCCGTAACTCTGCGTCGGGACGCCACTTGGCGCCTCCCGAAGCGCCCCGAACGTGGCGCGGCAGCCCTTGTGTCAGGGGGGCTGCCGTTCTACCTTTCACGGCTATGCTGTGCTTCGACATCCGGAGTCTGGAAGGCCGTGCTGAAAGCGTCGATGGGACGCTGGAGGCCTCGGATTCAGTGTGGGCGGCCGACGACGCCGGCCCGACCGGTCCCGGAGTGATTGTACGTGGCCGACTCTCCAGCGCGGGGCACGGCCGGTTCTTCTTCAGCGGTACGTTCGAGGGGACGGCGGCCAGCACCTGCCGGCGCTGTCTCACCGATGTGCAGTTGAACGTGTCGGACGAACTGCAGTTGCTGTTCGCAGAAGCCGGGCTCGATGAAGCGGAAGAGGACGATGTCGTCCCCATTCCGCCCGGGGCCCGGGAGCTGGATCTGCGACCGGCCGTACGCGAGGAGTGGCTGCTGTCCGTTCCCGCGTATGCCCTGTGCAAGGAAGACTGCCAGGGTCTGTGTCCGACCTGTGGTCTCGATCGCAACACCGGCACATGCAACTGTGTGCCGTCTCCCGATGCCCGTTGGGCGGGGCTGCGCGACGTGCGCATGCCCGGCGCCTGACGGTTTTTTCCGTCTCGAACGTTCAGGTCAGGGTCTCATGGCCGTACCCAAGCGCCGTACCTCCAAGCGACGCAAGCGCGCGCGTAACACGCACAAGACTGCGCCCGCGATCGTCATCCAGTCGTGCCCGCAGTGTGGCACGATGAAGCGTCCGCATCGCGTCTGCGCGGAATGCGGATTCTACGCGGGCGAGCAGCGAGTCACCGCGCAGGAAGCGTAAGCGTTGGCGCGCATCGCTGTGGATGCCATGGGGGGAGATTTTGCTCCCCGGGCCCCCATCGCGGGTTCCCTCCTTGCGCTCGCCGAACTGCCGGCCGGGCACGAGATCGAACTGATTGGCCGGACCGCGGTCATCGAGGCGGAACTTGACGCCCTCGTGGGCGGCGAGCTGGCCGCGCTTGCGTCACAACGCCATCGACTCCACATCGTCGACGCGCCCGATGTCATCGCGATGACGGACAAGCCGTCGGTCGCGCTGCGCGGCAAGACCAACAGCTCCATGGTCGTCGGCCTCAAGCGGGTCGCCGACGGGTTGGCGCACGGCTTCGTGTCCGCCGGCAACACAGGCGCGCAGATGGCCGCGTCGCTGGTGGCGCTGGGCCTGCACACCGGCCTCACCCGGCCAGCCATCGGCACCATCTTCCCGACGGCCGACCAGACGGTGCTCGTGCTCGATTCCGGCGCCAATGTCGATTGTTCGGCCGAGGAGCTGGTGCAGTTCGCGCGCATCGGCACGGTGTACGCGCGCGACCTCATGGGCCGCGCCAATCCGGCCGTCGGCCTGCTGTCCATTGGCGAAGAGCCGGAGAAGGGGAACGCAGTCGTCAAGGACGCGCATCGGCGCCTGATGACCGCCGGGATCAACTTCATCGGCAACGTCGAAGGACGCGACCTTCCGCGCGGCCACTGCGATCGTGGCCCCATCGATGTTGTCGTGTGCGACGGGTTCACCGGCAACGTGCTGCTCAAGTTCTACGAGGGCATCGCCCCCATGCTGATCGGCATGGTGTCGGGCGTCGCGGGCGTCGACGCCAAGCAGGTCATCTCCGAGCTCAAGCAGCTCGATGCCGACGAACACGGCGGCGCGCCGCTGCTGGGCGTGCGGGGCGTCTCCGTCATCTCGCACGGCAAGAGCTCCCCGCGCGCGCTCATGAACGCCATTCACGTGGCCGTGCGCGCGTATGATTCGGGCATGACCGAGGACATCGGGCGCGCCCTCGACGCTGGAGTGGCCGCATGAAGCGTCCGTTCGCGTACATCGCCGGCACCGGACACGCGGTGCCGAAGCGCATCATGACCAATGCCGACATCGCCGCCATGGGCATCGATACCGATGACCAGTGGATCATCGAGCGCACCGGCATTCGGCAGCGTCATATCGCCACCGACGACGAGTCGCTGACGTCGCTGGCCGCCGACGCGTCGCGCCAGGCGATGGCACGCGCCGGCGTGCAGCCCGGCGAGATCGACACCATCGTGCTGGGCACCGCGTCACCCGATCACCTGCTGCCTGCCACTGCCGTCGAAGTGCAGACGGTGCTCGGCTGCACGCGCGCCGCGGCCTTCGACATTGGCGCTGCGTGTTCGGGCTTCCTGTACGGCGCGATCGTGGGCGAGTCGCTGATTGCCAGCGGCAGTGCCGACACGGTTCTCGTCATCGGCGCCGAGAAGCTCAGCAGCATCGTCGACTGGACCGATCGCAACACCTGCATCCTGTTCGCCGATGGCGCGGGAGCCGCCGTGCTGCGTCGCACGCGCGGTGGTCACAAGGGCATCCTGTCGTCGTTCATGCGCTCCGACGGCTCGCTGGCCGAGCTGTTGTGGCGCCCGGCCGGCGGTGGCTCCGAGCCGTTTTCGCCGGTGGTATTTGCGGAGAAACGGCAGTTCGTCCGCATGGCCGGACGTGAGGTCTTCAAGCACGCCGTGCGGTCGATGGCGGAAGCCACCGACCGGGCGCTCGACGCCGCGCGCCTCACGGCCGCCGATATCGATTTGCTCATCCCGCACCAGGCCAACATCCGCATCATCGAAGCCACGGCCAAGCACGCCGGGCTTCCGATGGACCGGGTGTTCGTCAACGTCGACCGGTTCGGCAACACGTCCGCCGCGTCCATCCCGATTGCGCTCAACGACGCCATCGAGCAGGGACGCGTGAAGGAAGGCATGACCGTGCTGTTCGTCGCCTTCGGTGCGGGCTTCACCTGGGGCTCGCTGATCGTGCGCTTCTGAGCGCGATCAGCCACCGCACTACCCGCGAAACGACGATGAATATCGTGGTGCTGCTACCGGGCCAGGGCTCGCAGCGTGTTGGCATGGGCAAGGATGTGTTCGATGCCTTTCCCGCGGCGCGGGACACCTTCCACGCCGTCGACGATGCCATTGGCGCGTCGCTTTCCAGCCTGGCGTTCGAAGGCCCGGCCGACGAGCTGACGCGCACGGTGAACGCGCAGCCGGCGCTGCTTGCGCACAGCGCGGCCGTGTGGGCCGTCGTGCGTGACGTCATCGGCGCGCGGGTGTGCGCCGCCGCTGGCCATTCACTCGGCGAATTCAGCGCGTACCACGTATCCGGCATGCTCGACCTGGCCGACGCCGCGCGCGTGGTGCGGCGTCGCGGTGCACTCATGTACGACCAGGGCGTGGCGCGTCCCGGTGCGATGGCGGCGGTGCTGGGCTTGCTGACGCGCCCCATCGAGGAGATCTGCGCCGACGCCACGTCGAGTGGCGGACTGGTCGTGCCCGCGAACTTCAACAGCCCCGAGCAGGTCGTGATTTCCGGTGAGGTGGCGGGGGTCGAGCGCGCCATGGTGCTGTGCAAGGAAGCCGGCGCCAAGCGCTGCCTGCCGCTGCCGGTGAGTGGGGCGTTTCATTCGCCGCTCATGGAACCGGCGGCCGAGGGCCTCGCCGAGGCGTTGTCGGCGGCCACGCTGCACGCCCCGCGCATTCCGGTGGTGGCCAACGTGACCGGCGAACCAGTGACGGTCGCCGCGCGCGCGCAGGAACTGCTGGTGCAGCAACTCACCGCGCCGGTGCGCTGGACCGCGGTGGTGGAGCAACTCGCGCGCACGTACCCCGACGCACTGTTCGTGGAGATGGGAACCGGCGCGGTGCTGGCGGGCCTTGCACGCCGCATTGCGCCGAACCTGCGCACCGCCACCTGCGGAACGGTGGCCGAAATCGAGCAACTGCTGGAACTGGCGGCCGCCAATGTCTGAGTCCTTGCGCACGACGCATATCGACCTGTCGGGTCGCGTGGCCCTCGTCACGGGCTCCACGCGCGGCATCGGTCGCGCCATCGCCGAAACGCTGGCTCACGCCGGGGCGCGGGTTGCCGTGACCGGTCGTGATCAGGCGCGGGCGGATATTGCCGCGCAGGAGATCGCCGCGGCGACCGGGCGGGAGGTTCGCGGCTACGCCGCCGATGTGGCTGATACCGCCCAGGCGGTTGCCCTCGTGGAGGCGGTGGAGAAGGATTTCGGACAGCTCGATATCCTCGTCAACAATGCCGGCCTCACGCGTGACAACCTGCTCATGCGGCTCAAGGACGACGATTGGGATGCGGTGATCAATGCCAACCTGCGCGGCGCGTTCGCGACGTGCCGGGCGGCGAGCCGCGGGATGAT
>CAZPON010000189.1:0-622 GCA_964588045.1 uncultured Gemmatimonas sp. | reverse complement strand
TCCCGCGGCTCGCCGCCCGGCACGTCGCGAACGCGGGATGATGAAGCGCCGCTGGGGCCGCATCATCAACGTGGCCAGCATCGTGGGGCTGATCGGCAACAAGGGGCAGGCCAATTACGCGGCCAGCAAGGCGGGGCTGATCGGCATGACCAAGTCGATTGCCAAGGAACTGGCGTCGCGCAATATCCTCGCCAACGTTGTGGCTCCAGGTTTCATCGAGACGGACATGACGGCCGCCATGCCCCCTGAGGCTCGCGCCGCCATGAGTGCCGGAATCCCGCTCGAACGGCTGGGAACCCCGGATGATGTCGCAGGCATGGTCGCCGTTCTCGCCTCGGACCTGACCCGATATGTGACTGGGCAGGTGTTCGTGGTGGACGGCGGTCTGGTGATGTAGCTAAGTTCCCTTCCTACCTTCTCAACCCAGAGGAATCGTTCCATGTCGGATCACTCAGCGAAGATCAAGGACATCATCGAAAAGGAGCTCGGAGTGGAGCGCGAGAAGCTCACGCCCGAGGCGAGCTTCATCGAGGACCTTGGAGCTGACTCCCTCGACATCGTGGAGCTCGTGATGGAGTTCGAGAAGGAGTTCAACATCGACATCCCGGACGAGGATGCCGAG
>CAZPON010000188.1:0-6708 GCA_964588045.1 uncultured Gemmatimonas sp. | reverse complement strand
GCTCACCCCTTGTTGTTCCTCACCCCTTGTTGTTCCTCACCCCTCAGGCAGTTCCCTACCGGCCGACTTGTTTCTCCACCCACGCCAGCGCGCGCGGATCCTTGCTCTGCACCAGCCAGAACACCGCCGTCTTGCGCAATTCCTTGTCCGGCAGCGTCTCGGCCATCTTGAGCAACGCCGGCACCGATTCCTCGGCGGGCCGTCGCGACACGGCGTAGATGGCCTGCTTGCGCACCTCGCGGTCGCCGGGCGTGTACGCCATCGAGTCGAGCGTCAGCGCCAGTTGCTCGCCGACCGTTTCGCCCAGCCAGTTGACCGCGCTCGAACGCACCTCCGACGGACGCGTGGTGTTCCTGGCGATGCGCAGCAGCGTGGTCGACGCATCGATCGAATCAACGAGCGTCGCCGCGCTCATCGCCGAGCGCGCCGGCTTGGTCGGGCCGAACTCGGCGAGCTGCAGCAGCCACGCACCGCCTTCCCGCGCGCTGATGCTGCCCAGGTCGGTGATGCCCGTGTCGGCCTTCCACGTGCCGCCCACATACGACCGCACCTCGGTGAGTTCGCCGTCCTTTCGCACGGCGACCACCCGCACCGGTCCGCGCTCGCACGTCGCCTCGACATCGCGCGAGCCGCTCCAGTTGCCGTTGATGACGGTGCCGTTCATCGAGCCGCCTCGCGTCCGGAACCAGCTCATGCCGTTCCCGCACACCCCGTCACGCGCGGCGAGCGTGAATCGCACGCGGCCGTTCTTCACCGCGTCGACGCGCGAGGCGAGGGTACCCTGCGCCTCGGCGCTGCCCGCGGCCACCAGCACCGCGAGCACGACCCTCGCCACGGCGTTCATTTGTCGATGATCTCCTGCATCAGCGCCATGACCCGCGGATCCTTCGAACGCGACAGCGCCGAGATGGCCTGCTTGCGCAACTCGATGTTCTTTTCGTTGCGGCCGATGTCGAGCAGCTTGTCCACGCCGGCGTTGTCCTTGAGGCCGGCGAGCACGCTGATCACCTGCTTGCGCACCTCGACGTCGGTGCCACGGTCGTAGATCTGCGCCAACTGCGCGTTGGTCACGTTGGCGCCGCGCAGCGACGAGATGGCGTAGCGCCGGATCTCGAGCGACTCCTTCGGGTTCTGGGCCACGTCCACCAGGAAGGTGCGCGATTCCTCCGACTTGCGCGAGGCGATGATGCCCAGCACGCGCTGCTTGAAGCGCGTGTCCTCGGCACGGCCGTACACGTCCTTGAGGAAGGTGAACGAGATCGTGCTGTCGGTGCGGCCGGGACCCGACATGTACCAGTTGAGCGCATCACCGCGCACCTCGGTGTCGGTGTTCGCATCCAGCACGATCTCGCGCAGCGTCGCGGCGGCACGCGGGGACTTGGAGCGCGACAGGGCGTACACCGCACGCTTGCGCATGTCGATATCGTCACCCTGCTTGGCCAGGTCGATGAGCATCGTCGTCGCTTCTTCCGTCGATACGTTCGCCATCCAGAACACGGCCTGCTCGCGCACGTCCTTGTCCGGATCGGTCTTGGCCACGTTCAGCAGGATCGATGCCGCTTCCGGCTGCTTGCCCGAGGCGATCAGCCACACGGCCTGGCGGCGCATGCGCTGCGTGCAGGCCTCGCGTCGCGCCAGCACTTTCTTGAGCGTCGGCAGCGCCTGCGCGGGGTCCATCTGGGAGAGCGCGTTGAGCGCGATGATGCGCTCGTCATCCTGCTCGCGCGGGCAACCGTCGCTGGTCGCGTTGCTGGCCTTGTCGGCAAGGCTCGCAATCGCCTGCTGGTCACCCATGCGCGCGAGCTGTCCCTGGATGCGCGTCCGCAACGTGGCCGCATCGCCGCGCGTCGAGGCACGCGGGAACTGCTGCTGTTGCTGCGCCAGCAACTCGAGGGCGGCGTTGAGCTGCGGCCGCTGTCCCGTGCGCTGCATGGCGAACGCTTCCCAGTAGTACGAGTCCGGCGTGTACGTGGACTTCGGGTACTGGTCACGGATGCGCTTGAAGAGCTGCGCCGCGACCGTGTAGTTGTCGTTGCCCAGCGCGCGGCGCGCCTCGCGATACAGCGAGTCGGCCGGATCCTGCGGCGCGTACGACGCCGGCGCCTGGGTGCGCATCGATCCGCCGAAGGACACCGGACCGTTCATGCTGCTGTACGCCATCGGGGCGTTCGTAACGATGCCGGCCTGCGCCAACTGGCTTTCGACACGCATGGCAATCGCTTCGGCGTTCACGCGGACATCGGCCGCCATGGCGTGCGCCGCCGCGCTGGCGTCAATGGCCATGAGGGCGCGTGGCGCCACCATCTGCGCGGTGGTGAGGGCCATATCGCGGATGCCTTCCACGTCGATGGCGCGAAGACCCGCCCACGCTGCACGCTCGATGTCGAGCTCCCACGGGTAGTCGCCGGGGGCTGGACGCGGCGCCGGCGCGGACCGTGGCGCAGGCGCAACCGGCGTCACCGGCGCAACAGGGGGCACAGGCGGCCGGCCGGACTGCTGCGCTGGCAGCGAGGTCGCGACCGAGGTCGCAAGCGTGGTCGCCGCGAACAACGTCAACAGTATCGGCTTCGTGAGTGGCATCAGAGTCCTCCTCCGAGGGTCAGCTCTTCACCGCGACCGGACGCCGTGACGGCGGCGCGCACTCGCGGCAGGAGATTGGTTTCGCGCATGGTTTCGCCCGGCGCGCGATTCGTTTCCGGCGCCGTGCGACGCGCCTGGACGATCTGCACGAGCACGAGCTCGAGGTCCTGCAACAGCCGCCGCGTCCGTTCGTCGCGCAACTGTGGTTCATCCAGCAACAGTCGGGTGGTGCTCAGCAGCTCGCGCGCCCATCCATCGAGGTCCGCGGCCGGTCCGTCTTCATCACGCACCGTGGTGAGCAGCGCCACGGTGCGTGCCAGGTGTTCTTCCATCGCCACATGCGCAGGCTCGCTCGACCGCGGCAGCGCGGCCAGCGCATCGGGCCCCAGCCCGAGCGCGGCAACGCTGTCGGCACTCGCTGCACTCACCGACGCGGCCATCTGGTACTTCGAGGGCCCTGTCGACGGGAGCAGATACCGTCCCACACCGATGCCGCCCACCAGGACCGCCGCGATGCCGGCCGAGCGCAGCAGCCATACATGCCGGCGCGCCGCCGTCTGCCGGCTCATGAGCGGCACGACATCGGCCACGATCATCGGCTGGTGCGTGTCGCTGGCCGGCGTGGATGCCGACGCGCGACGGTGCTGCAGCCGCGCCCACATCATCTCACGCGGGATGGCGTCGGTGTCGACGTCGGTCACCTCGCGCGCCATGGACTGCATCCACGGCTCGAGCGGAATATCCGCGGCATCGCCAGGCGTGTTCGGTTCGAACGGCAAGTCGGTCATGCGAGCTCCTTCCGCGCAAACGGCGCAAGCGCCACGCGCAGCTTTTCCCGGGCACGCGAGAGTTGCGATTTGCTGGTGCCAACAGCGACACCGAGCTGCGCGCCAATCTCCTCGTGCGTGAAACCTTCCACATCGTGCATCACGAACACCGTGCGCGTGCCGGTCGGCAGTGCGTCGATGGCTTCGCGCATGCGTTGCTTCAGGTCGGGCTCGCTGTCGTTCGGCCAGTGCCCCGATTCCAGTGCCTCTTCGAGCGGTGCGGCGAAGGCGTCCCGGCGCTTGAACGTGCGCAGGCCATTCAACGCCACCGAGACGGCGATCGAGTGCAGCCAGCTCGACAGGGCGGAATCCCCCCGGAACTGCCCGATCCGGTCGAACGCCCGGATGAACGTGTCCTGGGTCCAGTCCTGTGCGAGATCGGTGCGTCCGGCCATCCGGAAGATGAGCCGATACACGCGGTCGACGTGTCGGTCATAGAACTCGCGTTCCGCGGCCGGGTCTCCCGCCTGCACTCGTGCGATCAGGTCGGCATCGGCCGAAGAGGTCATCCGCGGCTCTGCTCCTGTTCGCGACGCTCGTCGTCGCCTCGTTGCTCATGCATGTGCACGAGGGAGACAGGGTGGAGGTGGAAAGGGTTGCATCGGGGGGCCTGATGGCCGCTCCCGATGCGGTGGCTCACACGTCCGGCCGAACCCCGACCCGCTCGCCCTGGGGCACGCCAATGTGCTGGGCCGCGCCGGCGCCAAGCGCCCGGCCGCTCTCGGACATGACCTTGGTCACGAACCGCTGCCCCTCGCCAATGCGCTCCACCTCGAGGGCGATCGACTCGACCGCCTCGCTCATGCGATCCAGGCGATCGCGCACTTCCTGCGGCACGGGGGAGATGATCGTCGCTCCCCGCTTCCAGATCCGGCGGGCGTACGCGATGGCAATCGGCGCCAGCACGAAAATGGTGAACACGATCGGGATGATGAACACCTCATCGGGCGGCCCGGTGCGGACGGGGCGCGGCGGTTCGATCGTGGCCCCCGGCACCGCGGCAGCGTTAGCCACCGACTGATCGGCCACGGCCAGCTGCTTTTCGGTGGCTGAGATGCGGCCGTCGATTTCCTTGATACGCGCCTCGAGGCCCGGCTTGGACTCCGCCGGCGTTTCGTCGCGCCGGAGCTCGCGGACGAGCTCAGTGCGCTTCTGCTCGAGCTGGCTCACCTGGCTGCGCAGCTCCGAACGCTGCGCGCGGGCTGCCCGGAGCAGCTCGGCCGGGCCCGCCCCGTTCACGGCCGTTCCCGAGAGATCGATCCTGATATTCGGGGGCAGCGCGGGAGGCGCAGGCGGCTGGGGCGCGGCGGTTTGGTACGGCATGGCTGGATCGTCGGAAAGGGATCATCGACCGCGCGGCGTCCCGGGCGGGTCGTTGTACTTGGCGGTCGTACGCCGATCGTGGCGTGGGGTTTCAGGCTCCGGCGCCATGTTGAACCTTGCCGCCCTGCGTCCCGCGCGTAAGGTCTCAGGCATGCACTCGCCCATTCCCGCACCTTTCCGCATGTGGACACGCCGGGCATCGGCGGCGGCGCTCTGCGCGGTCCTGTTCCTCGCCTGTCATCGCGGCCCGCACAGCACGGGATCGACCGGATCGGCTCAGGCGGTCGTCGATCCCGATCCGCTCGCGCCACTCCCCGCCGCGCTGCATGGTGCGCGGCTTCCGGAACGCCTCGACGACAGCACGTTCTGGCGCCTCGTGAACGACCTCTCCGAACCGGGAGGGTTCTTCCAGTCGGAGAACTTCGTCTCCAACGAGATGGCGCTGCAGTGGGTCATCGGCCAGCTCGAAATGACCGCGCCGCCGGGCGGTGTGTACGTGGGGGTGGGACCGGAACAGAACTTCACGTACATCGGCGCGTTGCGGCCGCGCATCGCGTTCATCGTCGACATCCGCCGGCAGAACCTGTTGCAGCACCTCTGGTACAAGGCGGTCTTCGAGCTTTCCCCCACGCGCGCGACGTTCCTGGCGCGCCTGTTCGCGCGTCCCGGACTGGCCACGGTCCCCACCACGGTGGGCATCGATTCGCTCATCACGCTGCTCAATGGTGTCGAGCCCGACTCACTGTACTTCCGTCGCACGTTCGAGGACGTGCGGCACCTGCTCGTGCAACGCCACGACTTCACGCTCGATTCGATCGATCTCGCAACGCTGCACTACATCGACGGGGTGTTCGCCGCGTCGGGACCGTCGCTCAACTACTCGTCGGGTGCCGGACGCGACCGCGGCCCGTTCAATCGCATGCCCACCTTTGCGCAGATCGCGACCACGACCGATGAGCGCGGCGTCAACCGCGGCTTCCTCGGCAGCGAAGCGAACTACCGCGTGGTGCGTGACATGCAGCGACGCAACCTGATCGTGCCGGTGGTGGGCAACTTCTCGGGGCCGAAGGCGCTGCGCGCCGTCGGTGACTGGCTGCGCGAACGCGACGCGACCGTGAACGTGTTCTACACGAGCAATGTGGAGCAGTACCTGTTCCAGCAATTCGACGGCTGGTCACGCTTCTACGCGAACGTGGGTTCGATGCCGCTGGACAGCGCCAGCCGATTCATACGCTCGGCCACCAGCGGCGGACGGTTCGGCTTCAGTGGCAGCGGCGGCGCCGGCGGCGGCGGGCTGCTGATGCAGCAACTGACCTCGCCGATCACCGAGATCGTGAAAGGCGCCGAGTCCGGAGCGATCCGGGAATACCGGGATGTGTTGGGGGCATCGAGACCGTAAGGAGCATCTGCTGGATCGTCCTACTGCTTAACGCGGATTGCTCCGTGACAACTTAACGCGGATTGCTCCGTGACAACGAACAGGTCGTCAGGACGCGGATTGCTCCGTGAGGACGACACATGACATCGCACAACCGCACCTTCGTTTTGTCTTTTCATATTACAGCAATTGATGCTTCCGGATCAGCGACGCCGCCCGTCGCACGCTCGGAACAGTCCGCGTCCTGACGACCTGTTCGTTGTCACGGAGCAATCCGCGTTAAGCAGTAGACGATCTGGCGATGCAAGAATGCCCGTAGGTTGCCACCCCCCTTATTGCGAACTTATTTTCATTAATGCCAACAGCCCTTCCGCCGCTCGGTATCTGGACCAGCTCGCTGCTGGCGGTTGCGGTGGTGTCCGGGCTCCCGCTGCTGGTCACGCTGGTCATGGCCAGGCGAGAGGCGATGCTGCAGCGGTGGCTGCCGCAGCTCAGTGCGTTCGGTGCCGGCGCGGTTGGTGGGGCGGCGATCGGCCACCTGATCCCGGAATCGCTGCGGGCCGGACAGGCTCCGCTCGCCGTTGCCACGGGGCTTGCTGC
>CAZPON010000187.1:0-6714 GCA_964588045.1 uncultured Gemmatimonas sp. | reverse complement strand
CAACTACTCGGGCTGGCTCGAGCAGAAGCAGCAGCGCCTCGCGCAGGAGGAGAAGCAGGCATCGAGCCGCCAGAAGACGCTGCAGCACGAGCTGGAGTGGGTGCGCATGTCCCCGCGGGCGCGTCAGGCCAAGAACAAGGCGCGCCTGGCGGCCTACGAGGACCTGGCCAGCGAGGCGCAGCAGGATCGTGCGATGCAGAACGAAATCGTCATCCCGCCCGCGCCGCGCCTCGGCAACGACGTGGTGCGCGCCACCGGGCTCAAGAAGTCATTCGGTGACAAGCTGCTGTTCGAGCATCTCAGCTTCGACCTGCCGCGCGCGGGCATCGTGGGCATCATCGGCCCGAACGGTGCCGGCAAGACGACGCTGTTCCGCATGATCAACGGACTCGAGAAGCCCGACGCCGGCGAGCTGCACATCGGCGAGACAGTGGTCATCTCGTATCAGGACCAGCAGCGCACGCTGGAAGGGAAGCGCACGCTGTGGGAGGAGATCTCCGGTGGCCGCGAGACGCTCACGGTGGGGAAGCGCGAGCTCAACTCACGCGCGTATGCGGCCAGCTTCAACTTTCGCGGCGCCGATCAGCAGAAGCTGGTGGCGAACCTGTCGGGCGGTGAGCGCAACCGTCTGCATTTGGCGAAGACGGTGATGCAGGGCGGCAACCTGCTCATGCTCGACGAACCGACGAACGACCTGGATGTGGATACGTTGCGCGCGCTGGAGGAAGCGGTGCTCGATTTCAGCGGCTGCGCGGTGATCATCTCCCACGATCGCTGGTTCCTCGACCGTGTGGCGACGCACATCCTGGCGTTCGAGGGCGATTCGGAAGTGGTGTGGTATGAGGGGAACTACGGCGCGTACATCGAAGATCTCAAGCGTCGCAAGGGACCCGATGCCGACCAGCCGCATCGCATCAAGTACAAAAAGTTGGTTCGCTCGTAGTCGCGCGTTCTTGTTTCCGGTGTGGGGCCGGGCGGTTCAGGGAATCCCTTCGCCGCTTGCTGCGGGGCACGGGGTTTGGGCGCTGCGGCCGCTCGTTGGCAGAGGGCCCCGCAGAGGCGGCTGCGGGACACCCTGACCCGCCCGGCTCGGCGGGATGCCTGTCGTAGCGCCTCACCGCGGTCTTCAGAGGCGTAGCACCTTCGATCCTGACGCGGTGAAGCATCGCACCGTTGCCCCAGGACAATCGCCAGGGTGACGTGCACCGTGGTGGCGCTGTTTCGCTTGCATGAACCGAGCACTGTACCGCGGCGCGATCAGTGGCCTGATTGCCGCACTTACGGCCTGCAGAGACAGCACGGCTCCCGACGCCGATCTCGCCGACGCAGCGCTCGTGAATCTGGCCATCTCCAGCATGTCGGTAATCTCCGTCACCGAGACTCCGAAAGTCGGCATACCGTTCGAGCTACGCGTGCAGTCGTACGGGCTCGATGGCTGCTGGGTGGCCGATCGCGCTGTGGTCTCCACCAATGAATCCAGCGCGACGATCACTCCGTACAATCGCAGCAACGCGTCACCGACCATGGGATGTACCGCGGCCATCATTTCCATTCCGCACCGCATCATGCTGTCGTTTGCGTCCCCCGGGCTAAAGACGATCGTGGTACGCGCGCGAGACTTCAACACCCGAGCGCCCGTGCGCTTCGAGCTTTCGATTACGGTTGTTCCGCCGTGATTGCACCGAGATCATAGCGCGAGCGCCTGCGCCAGGGCGTGCTCGAGGGCGTGTGCACTCTCGTGCCGCTCCGATGGTCAGCGCTGGGGTACTACATCGAGCGCCGCCGGCAATTCCGGCCACAGCGAGCGCACCGACGGTGGCGCCTTGTACATCGAGGGTTCGAGGGCGACTCGGAAGTGGTGCGGTACGAGGGCAACCACGGCGCGTACATCGAGGACTTGAATCGTCGCAAGGGACCCGATGCGGACCAGCCGCATCGCATCAAGTACAAGAAACTGGTTCGTTCTTAGGTCTCTTGAGGGCGCCGGGCGGGTCAGGGTATCCTTTCGCCGCTTGGCTGCGGGGCGCGGTCGGGATCGGAGTGAGGCCGCAGCTCATGTGCGCGCCCCGCAGAGGCGGCTGCAGGACACCCTGACCCGCCCGGCTTCGAGGACCTGAGAACCGGGCGGCGCGTGTGGCACCGAGCACTATGTGTATCACTCCTGCCGGAATCGCAGTTGCCCGTCGTGCCATGACGCGAGTACGCGCGCCTGGCTTGCCGCGCGCGAGACCGAAGTGCTGCCGGTGCCCTACTTCCATGTGGTGTTCACCTTGCCGGCGGAGGTCCGCGCGTTGGTGCGGACCCACCAGCGCGTGCTGTTGGGCGCGTTGATGCAAGCCGCCGCGGAGGCGTTGCAGGCGCTCGCCGCGGACCCGCACTATCTCGGGGGCACGGTCGGCCTGCTCGCGGTGTTGCACACGTGGACGCGCACGCTCGTCTTTCATCCGCATGTGCATTGCCTGGTGCCCGGTGGAGCGCTGGCGCCCGACGGCGTGAGCTGGCGCCGGGCGCGTGGGCAGTATCTCGCGCCGGTGCGCGCGCTCTCGGTCGGCTTTCGCGCGCGGTTCCTCGCCCGTTGGCGACGGGCGCTGCCCCACGTGGCGGTGCCTCCCGCGGTGTGGCGAAAGCCGTGGGTCGTGTATGCCAAGCCCACGGTCCACGGCCACGACGTCGTGCTGCGCTATCTCGCGCGCTACGTGCATCGCGTGGCCATCACGGATGCGCGCGTGCTGCGTGTGACCGCGACCACCGTCACGTTTCGCTATCAGGATGCCGCCGTACGCGCGTGGCGTACGATGACGCTCCCGGGCGAGGAGTTCCTGCGCCGGTTCCTGCAGCACGTCCTGCCGCGCGGGTTTCACAAGGTGCGCTACTATGGGTTCTGGCGCCCGCGCGCCGGCGCCACGCGGCGGCAGCTGCAGCAGCGGTTGGCACCGGTGCCGGTCAGCGTAGCGCCGCCCCTGCCACCGACCGCGCCACGTATCCTCCCCGCGCCGCGGTGCGCGCGATGCGGGCGGGGACATCTCTACCGCGTGCGGGCCCTCGTCCGCCCGCGCGACATCGCGACGACCGCGCAGCCGCCATGAACCGCGCCGCTGCCTGCCGCCTTGCGGTGGTCGCCCCGCGACCACGACGCGCACTGCTCACCGCCATGCGCCGACGCGTCGTGCCCGCACCGCACGGCACACCCCGCCAACCGGCGCGGATGGCATCACGCGCGCCGTACGGTCCGTCGATTCGTCGAGCGACGCGTGTCCCCGGCGCCGGTTCGGTTCCCAGCGCCCCATAGCGGCAGGCCCGCGCACGCTGCAAACTCCATAGCCGACCGCCCGCGGTTCAGTCCAACGGAGGTTTGGCGTCGGCTTCGCGACGCAAAACCTCTTATTCGTTGTGCCGCAGCACCGGTCTTAACGTTGCCGGTCAAAGGCGCTTGACGTAATCACGCCGCGCGTTACTATTCAATCAAAATGATCTTGCGGCAGCTGGAGATCGCGGGACGGCTGGAGGATTTGCGCGTGCCACCAGGGAACCGACTCGAAGCACTCAAGCGTGAGCGGTTGGGGCAACACAGCATTCGCGTGAACGATCAGTTCCGGTTGTGCTTTCGCTGGACCGAGGCGGGCCCGGCCGATGTCGAAATCGTGGACTACCACTAGAGGAGAGCGAATCGATGGCCACCCTCAAGCCTGTGACGCCCGGCGAGCTGCTGTTGGAAGAGTTTCTCGTGCCGATGGAGCTCTCGCAGTATCGCCTCGCGAAGGAGATCGACGTGCCCGCTCAGCGGATCGGCGAGATTGTGGCCGGGAAGCGTGCGATCACGGCCGATACTGACTTGCGTTTGTGCCGGTTCTTCGGTCTGTCAAACGGGTACTGGCTGCGCGCGCAAGTGGCACACGATACTGAGGTCGCCGCGAAGACGCTCGCACCGGTGCTGCGAAGGATCAAACCTTGGGTGGGCACGGCGGCGTGAGTGCGCGACTCGGTCCAACAACGCGTTACAACTGACAAGCCAATTTCGGTACGCTCGCTTCCGAACAGTCCGACGGAGGCGTCGAGTTGAGACTGCGTAAAGCTCACCGGTGCGGAGATGGCAAACGCCCCCGGACTTCGCTCGTACGATGCGTAACGGGTGAGCAGTCCGCTCCCGACGCGGGTTGCTGAACCGCGACTCCGGCAGCGCGCCGGGACTCGGACGCGTATATCCCATGTACCGCCTTTGCGGAGGCTACCGCGAAGACACGCGTCCCTCAACACACAGAATACATGCTTCGAAAGGCTCTCCTCCTCGCCGTGCTGGCCATGGCATCCAGTGGTCCCGTCGCGTTCGCGCAAGGTGGCCGCGGTGGGGCGCCCGCGGGCCCGACGCCGCCGCCGACGAACCCGCAGGCGCAGCCGGTAGATCGCGCCAATGCACCGTACGTGCGCGCGGCGCCGCCGACCAACCCGATGATCCAGCAGATCTACGAGGAGGGCATGCAACGCTCGCAGGTCATGCAGATCGCGCAGGTCCTGCTCGACTCCATCGGCCCCCGTCTCACGGGGTCGACGGACGCTGACCGCGCGCAGGCGTACATGCTCGCCACGTACGCCAAGTGGGGCATTCCCGCGCGCATCGAGAATTACGGCACGTGGAACAGCTGGCGGAACGGCGCTGCCTTCGCGGAGCTGCTGTTCCCGCGCGTGCGCGGGCTCGAAGTCACCGCGATGGGGTGGACGCCTGGCACGAACGGCCAATGGGTCGAAGGCAGCGTGGTCGTGATCCCGGAAAACGTCACCACGCCGGAACAGTTCGCCGCGTGGGTGCCGTCCGCACGGGGCAAGTTCGTGCTCCTCAATGCGCCGCAGCTGTCGTGCCGCATGCCGGCGCAGTGGGCGGAGTTTGGCACGGTCGAGTCGCGTGACCGGTTGCGACGGGAGCAGGGTGCGCTGAGCGCGTCGTACAGCCAGCGCGTACTCGCCGGCGGTGGACCGCGTGGTATTCAGGTCGCGTTGCAGGCGGCCGGTGCCCTTGGTGCACTGACGACCAACTTTTCGCAGTATCCGGGCATCAACAAGGTCTTCGGTTCCGCGGCACAGCTCATACCCACGGTCGACGTGGGATGCGAAGACATGGGGCTGCTCTACCGCCTGGCCTCGAACAATCAGGGCCCGAAGATCCGCCTGATGGTCGACGCCGAGAAGGGACCCGAGCGTCCGGTGGGCAACGTGATCGCCGAGATGAAGGGCTCGACGCTACCAGACGAGTACGTGGTGCTCTCGGCACACTTCGATTCGTTCACGGGAGGCTCGGGCGCCACGGACAATGGCACCGGCTCGCTGACGATGATCGAGGCGATGCGCATCCTCCGCACGGTGTACCCGAATCCCAAGCGCACCATCGTGATCGGTCACTGGAACTCGGAAGAGCAGGGGCTCAACGGGTCGAAGGCGTACGCCGAGATGCATCCCGAAGTGCTTGCGGGCATGCAGATGTTGTTCAACCAGGACAACGGGACGGGTCGCATTTCGTCGATCAGCCCGGGACCATTCGTGCATGCGGGCGCGTTCCTGTCGCGGTACCTGGGTGAGATGCCGTCGGACATTACGCAGTGGGTGCGGTTGGGCGGCACCTCGCCGTTCGGCGGCGCGGGTGGCACTGACCACACCACGTTCGTGTGCTACAAGGCGCCCGGCATCGGGACCGGTGCATTGAGCTGGGACTACAGCAACACCACGTGGCACACCAACCGTGACACGTACGACAAGATCGTGCCCGAAGACCTCAGGAACAACGCGACGCTGATTGCGATGCTCGCGTACATGGCGTCCGAGGATCCGCAGAAGCTGCCGCGTGATCTCGTCCCGATGGGCAACGGCCCGGACGGTGTCCCGCGCGCGTGGCCGGCGTGTCCGCTGGCGACCAGGAGCGCCGCGCAGTCGAACCGCTGAGTGGTCACCGCCGTGCAGAACCAGCCGGTCCATTCACGGACCGGCTGGGCAACGAGGGACGATGTGAGGAAGGTACGCGTTCAGGGAAACGACGCCGGTGTCACGGTCACCGAGGAAGACGCCAGGCCACCGCGCGTGCTGCTGTAGTTGACGGTGAACACGGTGGCTTCTGTCACGCGCACGCGCTGCGTGATGGTGCGTGTCTCCTTGCCGTTCAAGTGGAACTCGGTCGGTCGCCCGAGTGCCCGGGCCGAACTGCCGCGCGGCGGTGTGAGCGTGACGATGTCGGGACGCACGATCTTCACGCGCTTGGCCTGATCGAGGGCGGTGGGAATGAGCCCCGCATTGCGGAGCGTGACGCGAATCTCATGCGTCGCTGAGTCGGGTGTCGCACCGCGCTGGAGCGCTGGAGCCTTTACGACCGTGGTGCTCACGATGGAGACTTCGGGGAGCGCGAGGGCCATGTCGAGGTTGAACATGGCCTGGTTGCGCGCCCACTTCTCGAGCACCTCCGGCGGTCCGTTCTGCGAGAAAAACTTCGGGTCGTAGCCGCCGATCTCCACCTCGCCCAGGTCGGGGTGCTGGAACTTCGTCCAGCGCTTGAAGCACGCGCCACCGAACTCCTCGTCGCAATAGCGCAGCACTTCATACTGGTCCCAGCGCCCGTCCTTGTTGTAGTCGCGCTCGCGGCCGCCATTCCACAGCTCATCGCCGTACCAGATGGCGCCGAACTGGAAGTAGCCCCAGTCGGGTCCATGTCCATACAGCGCTTGCGGGCGCGCGTTG
>CAZPON010000186.1:0-6781 GCA_964588045.1 uncultured Gemmatimonas sp. | reverse complement strand
ACAGTCTACCCTCGCCGGCTGGCCCCTCACCCCTCACCCCTTCAGTTGGCTCACCCCTTGTTGTTCCTCACCCCTCAGGCAGTTCCGCCCCATTCAGCACCAACGTCCATTCGATGGGCAGGTTCGGATCCAGCGAATCGCGCACCGAACAGTACTTCGTCACCGAGAGGTCGATCGCCCGCTCGGCGTGCTGTCGATCGATGTCGCCGACCATCGTGTACGTGAGGTGAATCTTCACGACGCGCGCCGGAATGCCGGTGGCGCGATCGCCGACCACATCGACCGTCAGTGCGCTCACGGGTGTCTTGCGCTTGGCCAGGATGTCGATGATGTCGATGGCGGTGCAGGACGCCAGTGCGGACAGCAGCATGTCGACGGGGCCGGGCCCGGTGCGTCCGGACGCATCGATGCGGCTCGTCGGGCCACCGCTGGCGCGTCCGGTGTCGAACCGATGCTCACCGTCCCATGTCACGTGCACGCGGGACGGTGGCTTGGCGGCCGGCATGGTGGCCGTGTTCTGCAGCTTGAACGTTCCGGTGTTGGGATCGTGGGTGGTCACGGTTCTGTTCCCTTGCGAAGAGGCGCGCGACCGGCGTTGTCGGGCAACCCTGAAATGGACGTCGGCGTCATGTCTTGAGGCTAGCGGTGCGCAGCAGGCGAGGGGAGTGGCAGGGGCTGGGCGTTTCATCGCTGATGTCCCGTCTGCCGCCGCGGACCTGGTGCTGATCGTGGCCGAGATCGTGATGGCGCTCGTCAAGGGCGGCTGACGCGCCGGCACCCGCACGCGCCAGCGGGTTATTATTCGGGACCGGCGCCGACCGACGCCGGGCTCCTTTCGTGTGAGGGCAGTACCGTGGACCTGAACCGCGACACGATTGCGTCGGCGATAGTGGGCACGGGTGGCGCCTGGTTGCTCGGCACTGCGGTCCTGCACGGCCGCAGCGGACGCTGGAACGTGGCGCAGCGGCGCGGGATGATCTACGCCGGCATCGGCTTCCTGCTCAGCGCGATCGCCGCCCGCTGGCTGCAGCATCTCGGCAATGGCGGCATCGCGGTGTCACTCGCGGGCACGATGCTGGCCATGCGCGGGATGTACGTGCTGGTGAAGGAGCGGGCGGCGCGCCGCGCCGCCGAAAAGCCGCGCACGAAGGAGTGACGGGACTCAGACCGCCAGCGCCCGCAAGGCCGCCACCCGTTCTTCCGTCGCCGGGTGCGTGCTGAACCACTTCTGCGCACCGCGCAGGCTGAACGCGGCGAGCGGATTGACGATGGCCAGTGAAGCCGCGCTCGGCGACACCTGCATGGGTATGCGCTTCGCGCCGCTTTCGAGACGCTGCAGCGCGCTGGCCAGTGCGAGCGGATTGCCCGAGATCTGCGCGCCCACCGCGTCGGCCTTGAACTCGCGCTGACGGCTGATCGCAAACTGGATCATCATCGCGATGATCGGGCCGATGATGAGCATCGCGATCGCGACGATGGGATTCACGCCGTCGTCATCGTCGCCGCGCCCGCCGAGGAAGAACGCCACCTGCGCCAGGTTGGCGATCGCGCCAGCCATCGTGGCGGCCATGGTCGAGAGCAGCATGTCGTGGTTCTTGATGTGCGCGAGTTCGTGCGCGAGCACGCCCTCCAGCTCCTCGCGCGACAGGGCGCCGAGGATGCCCTCGGTGACACACACCACGGCATGGGAGGGATTGCGTCCGGTCGCGAACGCGTTCGCCTGCGCCTGCGGCGCGATGGCCACCACCGGCATGGGCAGTCCCGCGTTCTGGCGCAGGCGGTCGACCATGCGATAGAGGTCCGGCGCGTCCTGTTCGGACACGACGCGCGCGCCATAGGCGCGCAGCACCATGCTGGACGACGCCCAGTACATGACGAAGTTCATGACGGCGGCCAGGCCGAACGCGATGAGGGCGCCGGACGCGCCGCCCAGCAACTGGCCGAGGGCTACCAGCAGGCCGGTCAGGCCGGCCATGAGGACAAAGACTTTCAGGTTGTTCATTGCTTGTCTCCGAAGCGTCCGCGGGAGGACGTTGCGCGAGTTCCACCGCGTACTCAGGTCTACGAAGCGACCCCGTGGCAGTCAGTCTGCCGCGGGGTCGTCCGGTGTGTCGTTTTCAGCGATGGCCTCGGAGCTGCGCAGCAACCGGACCCCCTCCACGAAATCCGCAGAACGCTCCACCACGCCCTGGCGCGCAAGCTCCTCGGCCACCGCCTTGAGATGCCTTGGCCATACATACCGCGCCAATTCGAAGAAGTTCCGGCGTGCCGCCGGGTTTTCTGCCAGGAACTGCGCCAGCCGCCGGCCACCCTTGGCCGTGTTGCAGCCCCTGCAGGCGGTCACTACGTTGCCCCAAGACCCGTCTCCGCCGCGCATGCGCGGCTGGACATGGTCGATGCTCAGTTCGTCCGCCTCGAAAACGCCTCCGCAGTAGACGCAGCGAAACCCGTCCCGGGCGAAGATCTCTGCGCGTTTCACCGTCGAAGCACCTGGCCACTTCCTCTCGATTTTCGTGGACATCCCCGACCGCGGTCGTCGTTTCTTTTTCGAACAGGTCACGCGATTCCTCGACACCGAGAAGAGCGTGGCGACGCCGCATGATGTCCCGCCCCGACTCACGCCCAAAGCCCTCGAGGGCCTCCGCATGTCACGTTCCCGTGAACGAATCCTGACCAACCTGGAAGAGATGTACCGCGAAGCCTTCGAGCGCGCCAAGGAGTCGGGCGACCCGGCGAACATGGCCCAGCTCGACTTCGCGTATCGGCGCGAGCAGCTGTATTTCGAGATCCTGCTCGACGTGCGCGACGCGATCGAGAAGCGGTAGGAGCGTGCCGTGAGCCGGTGGCTGGTGGCCCTGATGCTGCTGGCGCCTGCACTCCAGGCGCAGTCGGTGCGCGGCGTCGTGACCCGCGCCGGCACGCCCATCCCCGGTGTGGTTGTGCAACTGCTGGACAGCACCAACGCGATCGCGGCGCGCACGCTCACCGACGACACCGGCGTGTATCGCCTGCTGGCGCCGCGTGCCGGTACCTATCGCCTGGCGACGCGCCGCATCGGGTTTGCGCCTTCCACGTCGGCCAGGGTGGTCCTCACCGAAGGTGAAACGCGCGAGTTCCCGCTGCGCGTCGATGGCCTCGCCGTTTCGCTCGATACTGTGCGTGTCCGGTCGGATCGGCCGCGGTGTGCCAAGGCCGACGCCGCCAACAGCGAGGTCGCCGACATCTGGGAACAGGCGCGGACGACGCTGATGGCCACGGAGGCCAGTCTCGCCGGCCGGGCCATCAGTGCGGCGCTGCTTAACTATCGACGCACGCAGCATCCGGACGGCACCCAGACGCTGCAATCACTGACGCTGCTGGAGGCCGATTCGGTGGCGCAGCCGTGGACGTCGCCGCCGTGGGCCGAGCTGCAGCGCAGCGGCTACGTCTTTGCGGCCCTCGACTCCACGGTGTATCGCGCGCCCGGACTCGACGTCCTGATTTCCAGCGACTTTTCCAACGCGCATTGCTTCCGCGTCGCGGCGGCCGACAGCACGCAGGTGGTCCTGTCATTCGAGCCGGCCAAGCCGCGCAAGGGAATTTCAGAACTCCGCGGCATGTTGCGATTCGATCGGAGTTCGGTGGAGCTGCGCAGCCTCGAGTTCGGATACACCAACCTCAACGTTCTCGAGGATTCGGCGGGCGCGGGCGGACGCATGGAGTTCGTGGCGCTGAACGACGGAAGCTGGGCGATTTCCCGCTGGAACATCCGCATGCCGATCCTTGGCTTGCGAACCGATCGCCCGCGTGGTCGCAGCGGAACGCAGTCGCTGATGCAGGTGAATTACACGGAAACGGGCGGCGGGGACCTGCTGGTTGCGCGGCGTGGCACCGACACGCTGTGGTCGCGCGTGCTGCCGCCCGTCGCTGGCGTGGTCACCGACTCGGCCACCGGCGCGACGATCGCCCACGCGCGTCTCCGCCTGCGCGAAACGAACTGGCAGGCGGTGTCGGACTCGACGGGCCAATTCGAGTTCCGTGGCGTGCTGCCGGGCGACTACACGATGCTGATCAACACCCCGTCGCTCGATTCGGTGGGCGCGGCAACGACCGTGCCGCTGCTGGTGGCCGACACGGTGGCGCGGCTCACGGTGCGGGTGCCGAATGCCGAAGGTGTGCTGTCGCTCGTGTGTCCGCTGCCGGCCGGCACCGCGACGCGAACCAACTTCGGGCTTATCCGAGGCCATGCCACGTTCGCCGAGGCGCCGAGTTCACCCACGTCGATCGATGTCATCATCCAGTGGCGCGACAACGTGGCGAAATCCACGCGCACACGACGCGCGCGTGCCGACGTGTCGGGTCGCTATCGCGCGTGCGACCTGCCGGTCGATGCAGAGTTCGAGGTGCATGCCGAGGCCAGTGCGCTGCAGAGCGCGACGTCGAAGGTGCAACTCGGGCCCGCCTCGCCGTATGGCCAGGTTGACCTCGCGCTCGAAAAGCTGGCGCCCAACCAGGCGGTGCTGCGCGGCTTCGTCGTGGATGCGACCGACCAGCCGGTTGAGAACGTCACGGTCGAGATCGCGACGCTGGGCGTGCGGGTGGTCACCGACAGCAGCGGCGCCTTTCGCATGGCGCGCGTGCCGGCAGGTAAGCAACGCCTCACGCTGCGACGACTCGGCTACGCCGCCGAGGATGCGGACCTGGTGGTCGAAGCGGGGCAGGTCATGGAGCGGCGCTTCACGCTGTCGCGCGTCACGATGTTGAGCGAAGTGGAGACGGCGGCGGCGCGAGACTTCATCAGGGACTTCGAGGAGCACCGCCGTGTGGGGCTTGGCAAGTTCTTCACGCGCGAGGATCTCGCAAAGCAGGAAGCGCGCCGGCTGAGCGACATCATGAGCATGGTGGCCGGCGTGAAGATTGTCCCGATGCAGGGGGGAGGCGCGGCCCTGAGCAGCAGCCGCCGGCTGTCATTGAGTGGCCAGCCATGCTTTGCGTTGATCTATCGCGACAAGTCACTGCTGTACGGGGGTCGCGAAGGCGAGCCGGTGCCGAACCTGAACGAACTGATGGTCGGCGACATTGAAGCCATCGAGTACTACACGGGACCGGCCGAGACGCCGGCCGAGTACAGCACGCTGCGTTCACCGTGCGGGGTGCTGGTGATACACTCGCGGCGATAGCGCGGCGGAGGTCTGCCCGACCTCCTGCAGTTCAGCGGCCGTACAACGCCGTGAAGCTCGCCGTGCCCAGCGCGTTCGCGTTCAGGTTGAAGCCGATGAGCGCACTCGTGGCCGTCGCCGGCACGTCGAGCCTGGCCACCTTGAGCGCGAACACGGTGAACACGTAGCGATGCGGCTTGTCGCCCGGCGGCGGGCACGGGCCGCCCCATTCTTTGGCACCGTAGTCGGTCATGCCCTGCAGCGCGCCAGCGGGAAGCCCGGGGTTGCCAGGGTTGCCGGCGCCGGCGGGAATCGACGTGATGCTTGCAGGAATGTCATAGACTATCCAGTGCCACCAGCCGCTGCCGGTTGGGGCGTCGGGATCGTACACCGTCACGGCGAAGCTCATCGTGCCGGCGGGCGCGCCGGTCCAGGCCAGCGCGGGCGAAACGTTCTTCCCGGTGCATCCGAATCCGTTGAAGACCTGCTCGAGCGTTATCGTGGCGCTGGGGGCCACATCGGCGCTGGACAGCGTGAACGTTTGCGCATCAGATCCGTTCGGCATGTTCACTCCGTGAGCAACGGGGAGAGGACGACGGGCGCTTCCGGCGGGATGGTGGTGTCCGCTTCGTGCAGCGCCCGGTGGGCAATGCGCGCCAGCAACAGCCCGAGCAGCACGGTCACCACCAGTCCCAGCATGAACAGCAACGGTGACACGCGCGCCGAGCCGCCGGCATCGGGACTGGCGCCCGACGCGCTGCCATACGCAGCGTATGTCACGACGATGGGCACGAGCCCGAGTGTGCCGATGAAGAAGTCGCGCAGGCGCACCTGCGTGATGCCCAGCGCGTAGTTGGACAGGACAAACGGTACCGCCGGGGACAGCCGCAGCAGGAACACCAGTTTGAGTCCGTCCTCGCCGATCACGCGGTCGAGCGCGGACATCGTGGGATGGGTGGCAATCCGGCGCTCGACCATGGTGCGCGCGTAGTGCCGGCCGATGAGAAAGGCGGTCGTGCCGCCGAGCATGGCCCCGCTGAGCGCGAGCAGTGATCCGCTGGTGATACCGAACACCGCGCCGCCGGCCATGATGAGCAGGAACACCGGAAGCATCAGCACGACGGCAATGACGTACACGGCCACGAACGCCACCGGGGCCCACATGCCGAGGGAATGCACCCACGTGGCGAACTGCGGGAGCCACGGGGAGACCATGCGTCCGAGGAGGATTCCTCCGACGATGGGAAGGGCCAACCCGAATGCCCGCGCGAGTGCCTTGGAGTCGAAACGCATGACCTGAATTTAGCGTGTCGACGCACCGCATGCTGGCGGAACGCGACCATCCGCGGCATGCTATCGCATGACCACACACTTCTCGTCGCCGCGCCCCGTGGCGGCATTCGCGTTGTTGCTCGCCTGCCTGGCCGGATGTGATGGCAATCGCACCGACGCGCCCACGCTGATCGTCGTCAATGCCCGCGTGTGGACCGGTGACTCGACCGCGCCGTGGGCCGAGGCCATTGCGGTGTCCGGCGAGCGCATTTCCGCCGTGGGCACTTCGGCAGCGGTTCGCGCGTCGGCGTCCGATTCGACGCGCGTGATCGATGCCAATGGCGCGATGGTGACGCCCGGGTTCATCGATG
>CAZPON010000185.1:3808-6804 GCA_964588045.1 uncultured Gemmatimonas sp. | reverse complement strand
GGCGCTCGTGATGCTCAACGTGCTGGACGAGAAGTGGGAGGATCATCTTTACGATCTCGACCAGTTGCGCGCGTCGATTCACTATCGCTCGTGGGGGCAGAAGGATCCGCTGGTCGAGTACAAGCAGGATGCGTACACGATGTTCGTGGACCTGATGCACGATCTCGCGAACACGTTCACCGAGCGCTTCCTCAAGGCGCAGCTGGTGTTCGAGCCGTCGCCGGCGCAGTCGTTCCAGCCACCCGCTGCGCCGAATGCGCGGACGTTCGAGTCACGCCCATCCAGGCGCTTCAATGCGATGGGGATTCTCGAGGATGTGCCGGATGACGGTGGGGTGGAAACGGCGGAAGCCGAGCCGGAGGCTGCGGCTCCACGTCCGGTTGCCGTGGGCACACCGTCGATCGTGGGGGCCGGATCGATCCGTTCGCTGGCGCCCGGCGGCGGTGCGCTGCCCCTGGGCTGGGAGAACACCCCGCGGAACAACGCGTGTCCGTGCGGCTCAGGGAAGAAGTTCAAGAAGTGCCACGGAGCCAACCTGTAAGGGGAGGAGTCAGCGATGATGCGGTCCCTTCATCCGGGCGTGCACGGCATGAACCGGCGACGTGCTGCGGCGACGGCGATGGTCGTGTCCCTTGCGGTTGCGTCGTCCGAGGTGTCGGGGCAAGCCGCGCTCACGACGTGGCGCGCGACGCCGGTGTGGCGCATCGACGGCACGGAGAGTGGGGAGCCGTTCTTCGACCTGCGTGACTATCTCGTTGGTCGCGATGGCACGCTGTGGGTGCTGGACTTCAAGGACCAGGTCATCCGCCGGTTCGATGCGAACGGCAAGGCGCTCGGCTCCGTGGGTCGGAAGGGCAGTGGACCGGGCGAGATGAGCAACGCCAACGGCTTCGTACAGCGGCGCGATGGCACGGTGTGGGTGAACGATCCCCGCAATGCCAGGTTCACGGTGTTCAATGCCGACGGAAAGTTCGCGCAACAGCACGTGGTGGCGATTCGCGGGTATGGCTACCGCTGGGGCGCGTGGATCGATCGGACCACCGGTGACCTGGTGGATCCGTTCATGAATCAGGCAGTCGGCGGCTCGGTGAAGATGGACTGGCGCCGTGTGAACGCGAGCGGCGGAATCCGCGACACGTTTCCGATGCCGACGTGTACGTCGGGCACGCTGCCGGCGCGTGCAGGCTATCAGGCGGAGACGAAGGGGAAGGGCTCCATGTATGGCTCGTACCCATTCTCCACTGGCGGCGGCATGGCGCCCGACGGTGAGGGCGGCGTGTGGTGTGCGAGCCCCGGCTCGCTGCGCGTGGCGCGCGTGCGCATCGGTGCCAACGATACGCTGGCGCAGACCACGCTGACGCTGGCGCCGATCCCCGTTCCCAGGGCGGAACGCGACGCCGCGATTGCGAGCATCGAGAAACGGATCGCGCAGTATGCAACCACGAACTTCGATGCCTCGAAGATTCCGTCAACGAAACCAGCGATCGCATCGCTCACGGTGGATGACGACGGGCGCCTGTGGGTGCAGCACGCGGCGCGCTGGGCCGATGCGTCGGTGACGTTCGATGTACACGACAAGACCGGCAAGCACCTCGGCCGCCTGCGCATTCCGTTCCGGCCGTCGGCCGAAGGGCTGCCCATCCGCGCGCGGGGGAACGACCTGTGGATCGCGCTGCGGGACGAGGATGATGTGATCGGCATCGCGCGGTATCGCCTCGGCAAGTTAGCCGAGTGCCGCAACGCCCATGGGCCGCGCGTACTTCCCATCTGAGGTCCCGGCTTGCACACGTTGGCGTCGTGCTTCTCCTGGGCAGTGCGACCGCCTGCGCACACTCGACGACCAGTCGAGCAACACCTGCAACGCCTGAATCAGTCCGTGCGCGAGAGCTTGTCAACGGCTTCGTGATTGGATGGCGCTCCGCGTTCCGCGCGGCCGCAAATCACGGGTCGCCGCTATATTTTCGCGCGCTGGCCGCGCCGAGCATGGAGAGCGAGCGTTGGTCGCCAGGCGGTACGCCGTACGAAGGGCTCGTCTCCCTTCGACTGGCCTGCTTCGATGGCAGAGACTTTCTGGAAGGCGGCTGGTTCAACGAGCACTTCCCGTTTGCCGCCCGCGAGCGAATGTACTCGCAGCGCGTCACGAGGCGCTCTGCAGTTGGCTATTGTCCGGATTGGGCCGGGTCAAGCCTTCCGCGATTCGCAACGGTGGTTCAAGCACATGAAGTGCTATTTCCCCCATTGTTGCGCGACTCCGTCAATCGGTCTCGCCGCGCTCTGCTGGACTCGCTTCTGTCGCTGCACGAGCGCAGCCCAGTCGACTCGGTGGTCACGGGTCAGATTGTGCGATTTGCGCTCGATGCGGGAGATCTCCCGCTGGCGGGCCGGAGTGCCGACGCGTGCAAGGCTTCGAGCTACTACTGCCTTCGCTTGCGAGCCATGGTGCAGCTGGCGCGACAGGACTCGGTCGGTGCGGATACGCTCTTTGAGGCGGCGTGGAATGACGCCGCGGAGTCTGGTCTTTGCGACATCACGTCACTCCGCTCCCTCCTCGGTCCGCTGCCCCTGGACGTCCCTGCGCGACCATCGTGCATTTCGGCGACCCATGAACGCGCCACGTTCTGGTGGCTGAGCAACCCGCTGTGGCGTCTGAGCTACAATGTGCGGCGTGTCGAACATGAAAAGCGGCAGATGGAGATCAGTCTTCGACAGCAGTTGCATGCAGACGAACTGCTCGACTTCAGCCGCGCGAATGAGGCATCAGCCATCGAACTTGTGAATCGATATGGCTGGCCGGACCGTTTGCTCGTCGCAGACAGTAGTTTTGAAAGGAACACCAGAGGTGTGACGAGTTCACATGCAGACCTTCCACGGCGCCCGCACGGCGCGTCGGAATACTCACGCGCGCGTTCCACGAGCATACCCTCGTCAGGGGTCTTCAATGATCCAATCGCTGCGGATCCTGTCGAGTGGCTGCGGTCGGGACGCGACCGCAGCCA
>CAZPON010000185.1:0-3798 GCA_964588045.1 uncultured Gemmatimonas sp. | reverse complement strand
ACCGTGGCCGCATGAGCACGCGTGGTTCGGGCGATTCCTTGCGCCAATCGAGGAATGGCAGGTCGCCAGAATGATGCGGGGGAGACAGTTGTTGCTAGTGGTTGCCACACCTGTTCCGATCGACGCAACTCAACCTCGCTCCGTCGACACATTGAGCGCGGTGTTGTCTTGGGGCAGTGGGCCAGCGCGCACCACGCTGATTGCCACCGGTCGAGCGAGTGCTGGCGTCATGCGCTTTGTGGGCGAGGCGCCAAACGAGGCCGGAGTACTGTCCGCCGAGGTGTTTGGCGTCTCGTCACGCGACGCGCTTACTGCATGGCGCCTCAGAGTTGGTGCCGATACGCTGCCCCTCACTCGCACAAGCGCCCTTGTCGGTGCTCGCGTATCTGATATCGTGCTGCTGGACCCCAAGGCGGACTTCGCGGCAGCGACGCCGTCGTTCGCACAAGTTGAAGGAGCGATGCTGGCTTCGAGTATGCTGGGTCCGGGCCTCACGAACGTCGGCCTGTACTGGGAGGTTTACGGCATCCCTGCAGACTCGCGCGTCGTCACGTTCACGCTGACCGTCAGGTCATCGCGCCGCGGCGCGTTGCAGATGCTGACTGGTCTCGTCTCGCGACGCTCTGAAGGTGCCGATGACGTGTCGACAACATGGGAGCGAACGCTTGCTGCAACTGGACTTCAGCCAGAGGCCGGCGAGCTCCCAGTTGGTGAGTTCCTTCGTATCGGAGGTCTGGTCACGGGCAGGTATACCGTCTCTGTCCGGGCATCGTGGGGCGAAACGGCCGGGCAGAGTGCGAGCAGTCCGACGCGCGAGCTCTCGGTGCCTTGAGATGGCGGTGAAGTTGCTGGTGCGACGCGACACCGATCCTGTGCCGATGGCTGTGTATCGGCTGCCTCATCGGGGATCATGCGCGCACTCGGTGAGCCTCGCGCTCGCGCTCGGGTTGGTTGTCTGCAGTTCGCATTCGTCCGCTGCGCAGCCCACGCTGAAGACCTGGACGGTGAGCGAAGTGTGGCGCATCGACGGCACCGAGCGCGGCGGAGAACCGCTGGCCGATCCGCGCGACCTCGCGGTGTTGCGCGATGGCACCGTGTGGATGCTGGACTTCAAGGATCAGCAGATTCGTCGCTTCGATGCCAACGGCCGGCCGCTCAAACCGGTCGGTCGCCAAGGGAGCGGGCCCGGCGAGTTCAAGAATGCCAATGGCATGTTGGTGCACCCCGACGGCACGGTGTGGGTCAGCGATCCATTGAACGCGAGGATTTCGGTCTTTTCGGCGTCCGGCACCGTGGTGCGATCGATCCCCGCAGTCATCTGGGGCTGGCGTTTTCGTTGGGAGGGTTGGGTGGACCTTGCGACGGGGAACGTGGCGGATCCCCAGGAGGCCCACGCGTGGCGCTTCATCGCGCCGGGCGGTGTTGCGCACGAGACGGTCGCTCGGCCTTCATGCGCAGCCGGCCGGCCGCCGACGTTCGAAGGATTTCGCGCCGAGACACCCAGGCAAGGTGCGATGATGGGGCCGTACCCGTTCACGGTGGGTGGCGGCAAGGCGCCGACTGGTCGCGGTGCCTTGTGGTGTGCCGAGGCGAACTCGCGCACGGTGGCGCTTGTTCGGGTTGGACGCGGTGATACGCTCGCGCAAACATCCATCGATATCCCACCGATGGTGGTGCCTCGCGGCGAACGCGATTCGGTCGTCGCTGTGCTTCGAACGCGGATCAGCACGTACGCCACGAACGACTTCGATGAATCGAAGGTCCCTTTCCGGAAGCCCGGCATCGCTTTGCTCACGGTCGATGACGACGGACGGTTGTGGGTCCAGCACGCGCAGCGATTCGGCGAAACCGGGCCGACGTTCGACGTACACGATGCGCGCGGCCAGCATCTGGGACGGCTTACGCTGCCGCGGCCGATGCATCAGGCAGGATGGCTGCCCCTGAAGGCGCGCGGCGACTTCATCTGGGTGGTGACCGTCGATGCGGATGGCGTGCCGGAGATCGCGAAGTACCGGATCACCCGGTGACATCAGTGCATTCCGGCACCCGGCGGTGAGCATGCCCAGCATGCTCTTGCCCATGTGCCTCCTCCTGAGGGCATTCCTGCGCTCCACGCTTCGGACGCGGCAGCGACGCCGGGAACGCGCGTGACGGCATCGACATGCGCACGCGCGGGCCATCTCCGACTTCCACGCTCCGCTGTGTACGGCGTCTGCAGTATGGTCCGGAGACCGACACCAACCTGCCTGATCGACCGGCTTCCACGGCGTCGAAATGATGGCGGTGGCGACAAGGGGCCACCGATCACGCCCGGATTTCGCCCCATGATGGGGATTGGCCAACATCACCAATCTTCCCACATGGAGCACGTTTGTGATGCCCCTGACTAGCCACTCCCGCCGACCCGCGCTAAGTATTCGAGAGCTGCCGCACACCGAGCGCCCCCGCGAACGGCTGCGGTCGCTCGGCGCCCAGGCGCTGAGCACCACTGAACTGATCGCGACCATTCTCGGAACCGGAGGCACGGGCGGGTCGGCCTTGCAGTGCGCCCACGCGGTCCTCCAAGCCGCAGGTGGGTCACTGGGCCGGCTGGCGACCATGCCGCTGGCGGCGCTGACGCGCGTGAATGGGGTTGGACAGGCGCGCGCCACCGCAGTGCATGCGGCGCTCGAACTGGGACGGCGGCTGGCGTTGGAAGCACGGGAGGCCGGGGTGCCGCTGCGCGGGCCGCACGACGTGGCGGCGATCTATGCGGCGCGGTTGCAGGAGTTGCCGGTGGAGGAGTTCCATGTGGCAGTGCTCGATGCGCAGCACCGGCTCGAGCGGGACGTGCTGGTGACGCGGGGATTGCTCAATTCATCGCCGGTGCATCCGCGGGAAGTCTTTCGGGAGGCGATCGCCGAGCGGGCCGCGGCGGTGATCCTGGTGCACAATCATCCGAGTGGGGATCCGACGCCGTCGGCCGAGGATCATGAAGTGACAAGGCAGTTGGTGGCGGCCGGGCGCCTGCTCGACATCCCGGTGCACGACCACATCATCGTGGGTCGTGGACGATACATGAGCTTTGCGGAGGCAGGTCTGTTGTGACGACGGTTGCACTGCACGACGCCATTCCGGGATTCGGTCCGAGTGACGACACCTCGTACGACAAGCTCGATCACGAGCTGCTCGTACGCGCGTATCGGTTTTCGGACGGGGCGCACGCGGGTCAGGTGCGCCACTCCGGCGAGCCGTACGTGTCGCACTGTGTCCAGGTGGCGCGCATCCTCGCCGACCTGCAGCTCGACACGGCCACGGTGGCCAGCGGCCTGCTGCACGACATCGTCGAGGACACCGACATCACGGTCGAGGACATCGAGCGCGAATTCGGGAAGGACATTGCACAGATCGTCGACGGCCTCACCAAGATCGCCAACCTCCCGCTGTCGTCACGCGAGGAGCGGCAGGTCGAGAACTACCGCAAGCTGCTGCTGTCGATTGCCAAGGATGCGCGCGTCATCCTGATCAAGCTCGCCGACCGCCTGCACAACATGCGGACGCTCGACTGGCGGGCCCCCGACAAGCGCCGGCGCATTGCGCAGGAAACGCGCGACCTCTACGCGCCGCTTGCGCACCGCTTCGGCATGGCGAAGATGCGCTGGGAGCTCGAGGACCTGGCCTTCAAGCACCTCGAGCCCGAAGCGTACCGGACGCTGGCCAAGATGGTGGCCTCCAAGCGCGGTGAGCGCGAGGCGCTCATCGGACAACTCAAGGAGCCGCTGGAGAAGCGCCTCACGGACGCCGGCATTGCCGACGTGG
>CAZPON010000184.1:0-6834 GCA_964588045.1 uncultured Gemmatimonas sp. | reverse complement strand
GTCTTGCCCGCCTTGGGCGGCGCGACGATGAGGGCGCGTTGGCCCTTCCCCAGCGGGGCGATGAGATCGCAGATGCGCGTGGAGATCTCGCCGTTTTGCCGCTCGAGCCGGATGCGCTCGTCGGGGTACTTCGGGGTCAGGTTGTCGAAGGCGCTTCGCAATTTCGACTGCTCGGGGTCGCCGCCGTTGATGCGCTCCACCTTGAGGAGCGCGAGGTACCGTTCCCATTCCTTCGGCGGGCGGACTTCCCCCATCACCGTGTCACCGGTGCGGAGGTCGAAGCGCTTCACCTGGGAAGGGGAGACGTAGATGTCGTCTGGGCCGTGGAGATAGTTGAAGTCCTGGGCCCGCAGAAAGCCGTAGCCTTCCGGGAGCACCTCCAGGACGCCCTCGCCGTGGAGTGTCTCTTCGGCATCGAGCAGGGCCTGCTCGATACGAAAGATCAACTCCTGCTTGCGCAGTCCCGACGTGCTGGTCACTTGCAGCGACTCAGCCAGCGCCAGCAGTTCCGGAACGGATTTCCGCTTGAGCTCGGCGACGTGCACGACGCTGGGTCAGGAGAGAAGCGAGGGGTTCAACGCGCATGGCAGGACTCGAACCTGCGACCTTCTGCTCCGGAGGCAGACGCTCTATCCAACTGAGCTACACGCGCAATGGCGGGCCCGTGCAAGCGCCTGCCAGAGTGCCTTCGGCGCGACGGTCGGAAGGTGCCCGGTGTCGCACGGCCCAGCCTGATGAAGCTAATCCGCTGAGGAGGGGACGGGCAAGGAATGGCGCAGGCGTCATCCCGTTGGATCTCACTCCATAACTACTTGACGGTGTGCCAATTTTGATACACTCTTCCGCTCTACGGAGCGCATGAGAGGTTGAGGATGACGAATCGGCACATTGGATCGCGTTTCGATCGCTGGCTGCGGGCGGAGGGCCTGTCTGAGGACGTCACGGGCGCGGCCATCAAGCGCGTCTTGTCGCGCCAGATCGCTGATGCCATGGCAGCGAAGCACATCACGAAGACCGAGATGGCCAGCCGGATGCAAACCAGCCGCGCTGCGCTCGACCGGCTTCTTGACCCCGAGCATGAAGCCGTGACGCTCAGCACCCTCCGGAAGGCCGCGCACGTGGTGGGACGGCAACTGCGGATGGAACTGGTCTGAGCGCGCGCCGCGGCTGCCCAGCGTTGGAGACCAATGATTTCTGCGACAACAACCTGCCACCGTATCCCTCAGGAGCCCCATGGCGTGGTTTCGGTCATTCAGGCGACGCCTGCGCAGGTCACTGCTTCCTCCGCGCCTGCTGGTGGACATTGAGGCGATTCGACTGACGCAAGGGAAGATACTGGCCGAGCTCAATCGATCCCGGTCACTGCATCCGCTGAGTCTTTCCGAGTTCGGAGTCTTCTCCCAGTGGGGGGAAGATGGAATTCTGCAGAGACTCATCGCCGAGCTCACCATCGAACACCCAACGTTCATTGAATTCGGTGTCGAGGACTTTGTCGAGTCGAATTGCCGGTTCCTGATGATGAACAACAATTGGCGCGGATTCGTGATCGACAGTTCCCCGGAGAAGATCGCGTCACTCAAGTCGGCCGATTGGTGGTGGAAATTTGATCTTCGCGCCGAAAGCGCTTTCATCACAGCCGACAATGTGAACGAGTGCCTGCGACGCAGTGAATTCGATTCGGATCTTGGTGTCCTGTCAATCGACGTCGACGGCGTGGACTATTGGCTGTGGGAGGCCATCAACGTCTACGCGCCGAGAATCCTGATCATCGAGTACAATGCCCTGTTCGGTTGTGAGCGAAAAATCACGGTTCCGTACGACCCGTTGTTCTCCCGGCGACGCAAGCACTACTCCGAGCTCTACTACGGTGCATCACTGCCCGCATTGGCGCATTTGGGTGCGCGGAAAGGATACGCGCTCGTGGGGACAACATCCTCAGGCATCAATGCGTTCTTCGTACGAAATGATCTCATCGGTACGGTGAAGACTCAGTCGGTCGAGGAGGCGTTCCACGACTCGATGGTGAGACAGAGTCGCAATCGCAACGGCCGCCTGGACTATCGCGACCGAGCCGCGCGATATGAGCTCATTGCCGGGCTACCCGTGGTGAATGTCGAGACGGGCAGGACGGAAGTTCTCTGACGGGACCGGTCGGCGCGCGTCAAGATCCGGCCCGCCGATCCTACCCCAGTCGCGCGACGAGTTGCGCCGGAGTGGACGCGGGGACCGGTGACTTGCGGAAGTCACGCACATTCCGCGTCGCAATACACTCGGCCGCGCACGCGAGTGCGGCGCCGACTTGCATGGCATCCTCGAAATCCTTGAATGCCAGCGCGGACGCGGCGCGCAGATGCACCGTTGTCGTTGGTGCAATGTCGACGAACTGCATCAGCTCATCGATGAATCGACGGGTTGCCGGAGCGCCCCGTCGAGCCGACACGAGATAGAAGAAATTCGACACCGTATGCCACGCCACGAATCCCCGCGCCGCGCCGCGCTCCACCAGGTCGAGCAACGCGGCGGCATCATCGACATGCGGGTGTCGTTCGAGCGCGACATCGACCAGCACATCGGTGTCAACGAGGACAATCACAGGTATTTCCTGGCGAGCGCAGTGAAACGTGCGTCGGCCCGCTCGGCGGGAACGAACTGCCCGCGCCAGCGCGTTGCAAATGAGGGCGTCTCGTCACCGCTGTCCAGCCGCCGGAGACTGCCTTCGATGATTTCCGAGAGCGACACGCCGCGCGAGCGCGCATAGCGCTTGGCTCGCGGCAGCAGGTCCCGGTCGATGGTGACGGTGAGTTTGGTTTTCATGGATGTATACGTGTATAATGTGGAGTATACGTATCATTGGGGGCAGCGTCAAGCAGGCCGGAACGTGATCGGGGTTCGGCTGTGCACAGGCTGCAGAGGGCGCTCCTAGTCCGCTGGGGAAGGGGCGGGCAAGGCATCGAGCGGTAAAGCGACGGGGGGCGCGGCCTGGACCGAGGCACGGAAGGCGCAGACCATCGCTGCGAGGGCGCCACCACCACGCAGCTTATTGATGCCGGCGCCGGCATAGCGACGCAATACGTTGCCGAGCACCCCACCGTCACTGAAGTCCAGCTGACCGGCAACCGAGTCCAGGGTGTGTCCGGGCTGGTCGAGCAGCGCACTGGCCACCAGCACGCGGCACCAGGTAAGGAATTCGCGAGTAGGTGGAAGACTTCTGCTGATCAGGCGCTGATGAAGGGTTCGCCGTGATATACCAAATACGGCAGCAACCGCGTCGCGCTCCAGGTGTTGGTCAGCGTGCTCCAGCGCATACTGCAGGACGGGCTGGAGCGCCTTTGGCACCAGGTCCCGCAAGGCGTCGGCGATCTGCACGGCGACTGCGCGCTGCGTGGCTGTCGCGATGGTTCTGGCGAATGCGTGCCGCAGCTCGTCAAGATCTCGGCGGACAATGTCCTGAACACCGGCCCGGGCCACATCCAGCAGTTCGAGCGACGTGATCCGCCCGAGATCGCACCAGGCGACCAGTGGATGATGCGGAAATTCCTCGTGAACGCGGCGTAGCGTGCGGACCGCCAACTCGTGAGTCGATCCGCCCGCTTCGACCACGGTGAGGGCGAGGCCACCGCGGGCCAGGGCCGCCAGCAGCTCGACCTCGTCGGCGAAGGCCCTGACCGCACTGCGCGGCGGGGCGATGGCCCGCAGCCGGATGATCGCGGACGACGACGCCGGGACCCACGCGATCCCCGTTTCAGGACGCATGGGCAGCCAACCGGCGGAAACTCGTTGCCCACCGTGACCGGTAGTTGCCCACTGTGACTTGGTGTGAATGTCGGCCGGGAAGAATCAATGGGCTCCCCTTCACCGGAGCACCACATGATCAATTCCCGCCGTCTGCTGGTCGTTGCCCTGCTCGTCATCGCCCCCGCCATCGCCGCGTGCGGCTCGATTACCGCCCACGACGATCCGACTTCGCCGGACTCGCCGGCCGACTCGACGGCGTTCGGTGAAACCAAAACGTGGGGCTGAGGCAGACGCCATGTCAGGTCGCCAGCGCCTCGAGGCGTCGGATGCCGGCGCGAACCGCCGGCTCCTGGCGACTTTCAACCGGAGGAACCGTCTCCCCGGCGCTGATGGCGGCGGGGTTGGCGGTGGGCGCTTGCAGCATACTCGCCGCAAGGGCCTCGGCCCGGAACCGGTACTCATGGTAATCATACCGGTCGGCCAGGGCCCGCCCTTCGGTGAGTCGCTGGTGTGCCGTTTCGGAAACGCCAAGAACAGCCCACGCCTCGGCCAGGCACAAGTAGCCAAACGTGGCCTCGAAGGGCAGGTTGGCGCGCGCGATGTCGTGCAGAGTCTCGCGCTCGAATCGGGCGACCCGATCGGCATCGCCGAGCCTGGCCGCCGCGCGAACGGCGCCCGAGAGTGCGACGAGGCGAACGCGAGGCACCTGGGACAACGTGAGAGCGTGTTCGAAGCCGCGCAGGGCGGCTTCGAAGAAGCCTGCGCGCAGGGCGACCACCGAGAGATCGGCCAGGGCGCAGGTGCGTCCATCGAAGTCGTCGGCGGTGGCGTCGTACAGGCGCCATCCATAAAGGAGTGCGTCGGCCAGGCGACCGCCCACCAGGGCGATCGTCATGAGGCCCTGGAGCGCGGCAACGGCCGTTGACCCGGACGGCACGGCCAACTCCAGCGCGCGCAGGTACCCCGCCTGGGCTGCCTGGAGATTGCCGCGCATGTCGTGCAACAGCGCCAGTCCGATGTGCCCGCGTGCGGCCAGCGGGCCATCGCGCTCGCGCATGCTCGTCGTGAGCATGGTGGTGTAGCAGTCCCTGGCGGTCGACAGGTCGTTCATCTGGCGGGCGATGCGGCCCAGATGCGCGGTGGCCAGTGACACGCTGACGTAATCGGCTCCTGCGGTCAGGCGGCAGATGGCCGAGACCGTAGTGTACGCCAGCTCGAAGCAGCCGGCCTTTTCCATGGATTCCGCGGCGACGCGGAACTGTTCGGCAATGCGCGCCACGCCGGCATCCGGCGCCGGCCGTGCATCGTGACGCATGCTGGGCCGGTCATCGGCAAACGGCTGCAACATGGCACGCGCCTGTTGCATGGCGTCGTCGCGCAGGCGGCCGCCCAGCGCCCCGAGCTGATCGGCCGTCTGCGCCACCGAAAGCCACGAAACCAGCGCGTCGCCAACGTCGACGGAGCGTGCCGCGGCGACGCGCGCGTCTTCGGCGAATGCCTGCAACGGGGAGAGTGGTTTACGCACGGGAGTGAACCGGGAGGGGCAATACTGCCATTACAATCACTATCCGCATGGGAGTGCCTCAGGGAAGGGGGGGCATCAAATCGGAACAGACTCATGGAGTATGTCGCACAGGCTGTTGATGAGCATTTCGGCCCACATGGCGTGCTCGTTCCAGGCGTGCATGGCGGCCTGGCGCGCGTCCTCGTCTTCGGCTGCCACATCGAGCGCCACGAGGGTGGCGCGGAGATTGTCCTGCACGACTCGCAGGGCATTCACCATGTCGCCGAGCGGGGCCTCAGGTCCGGCGGCCTCGCAGGCGTCGAGTACGTAGGCGACGGTGAAGAGGAGCTTGGACGGGATCATGAAGCAGTTTTCACCCGGTTTTGCAAAAGCAACCGGTCACCATGGGCAATTACCGGTCACCATGGGCAACGAGTTTTCATCTTCGTTCGAAATGACATTGCCCTTTGGGGAGGGCGCGCAAGAATTGCGCTGCGACGTGTGAGCACGCACCCATGCTATCGACGTCCGACGACTGAGATCTCCGATCTCGCCGTCGTCAGTTTGCGAGGTGTCGGCACCGCCCACTTTTGAGACACTCCGCACGAACCAGTTCTGAGACAGGGCGCCGTCAAACGTTTCCTGACTCCAAAGAATGCAGTTGCATTGGCAATGCCAATGCATTACTCTTGGGTAGCAGTAATCCTCAGGAGGCGCCGAATGCGGACCATGGTGACGAGCAAGATCACGGAGCGCTCGCAGACGACCCTCCCGGCCGCCGTGCGTACGGTGCTTGGACTGCAGCCTGGTGAGCGAATCGGGTACATCATCGAAGGAAACTCGGTTCGGCTGGTCAACGCCAACGAGGAGGAGCATGCCGATCCGGCGATTGTCCGCTTCCTCGAATTCCTTGGACGGGACCTGGCAGAGCATCCCGAACGGCTTGCCACCCTGCCTGCCAGTGTGATCGCCCGCGCGCGCGCGCTCACGAAGGGCGTCCCGATTGATCATGACGCGCCCATCGAGGGCGCGACGGTACTGTAGCAGGTGGCAGCCGCGGGCAAGCGCGACCGCCGCGGTCGGCCACTGCATGGTCGGCGTGCCTCCTCAGAGCCGGCGGTCGCGACCACCGAGGCATACGGGTGGACGCTACTCATGCACCCACTACTGGCCCGTCAACTCGATCGGCTGACGCACGCAGCAGCGCAAGAACAGCGAGGGGGTGCTGGGCCGGAACGAGCCAATACCAAGGTGCTGGCCCATCTGCTGGATCTCATCTTTGACAAGATCCCGCAGAGACCCGGTGATCCCATGTTTCGCCACGGTGGTGCGATTGGCGGGGGCAACCGCGAGTGGTTCCGCGGCAAGACCGGCAACGGACGCTACCGCCTGTTCTATCGTTACGATACGAGCGGCAAGGTCATCGTGTACGCGTGGGTGAATGACGAGCATTCGCTTCGAACCCATGGCTCATCGACCGACGCGTATGCCGTCTTCGCCAAAATGCTTGAGGCAGGAAATCCGCCGACGGAATGGGCCGCACTCCTCCGTGCCGCTGGGGTGGCCGAAGCGCGTGCTGTGCTGTCCCGATTGAA